>DATGHS010000168.1:0-14771 GCA_035307785.1 Gemmataceae bacterium | reverse complement strand
GCGAACTTTCAAATCGTAGCGCAACAGCTCGATGATGCCGGTCCGCGGGTCTGTGTGCATGGCGTAGAATTGGCCATTGGGCGTCACTTTTTGCCGATCGGGGTGGATGGCCAGCGTGCCCGTCTTCTTGTCGAATGCCTCAATGCGCGCTTCCTGCCGTTCCAGACCGTTGTTATTGAAGCGCGTGAAGTGCGACGTGCAGATGATCACCGGCAAATCCTGGAACTGGTCCAACAACACCCATTGGTTCTCCACCGGGTTGGACCATTCGAGCGAAGCCTTTTCGCGGTCAAAAGCCACCAGCGTGCCGTGCAGCCGGGTTGAGCGCAGACCATTCATGACATACGGAATGACGTTGACCCCTTGTTCCGGCGTCTTATTGAGCAGCAAATAAAAGCGCTCGCGATCGTTCAACAGATGCACTTCTTGCAAATTGGCCAGTTGCTCCGGTTTTAGTTGAGCGAGCGGATCACTGTCCTTATTGACATATTTCATCACCACTTTGCGGGTGTTCAAATTGATCACGGTCACGTCGCCATTCGGCTCCAGGGCGCCGGCCAATGACGGGTCTTCCGAATGTAGGGCGATTGAATTGGCGGCAAACTCCTGTTTCCACACGTCCTTGCCCGTGAGCACATCGTAGAGCCGCAACACCTTCTTTCCGTCTTGGTCGTCGAACACCAATAGATTGCGGCCAATAATGCGAAGGCGGTGGGCGGGGTCGAACTGCTTGGAGAAGTCGGGCACCGGCACGGTCACGCCGTCGGCAGCCCGAACCGCCTTGGTAGCGCCTGGGCGCCCGTCATCGCCCATTTCGGCGATGAACACGTGCGTGGCATCGCCGAACAGAAAGCCGCTTGTCGGCATTGTTTTCGACCACAGTTTCTTTTTCTTGCCCAGGATCGGGTCCACGGCAACCAGACCATCGCGTTCCGGCAAGCAAATATATGACGATTCCACTACCGCATTCTGCCCAATGCGCAACCGCATTCCGTCGGCATACACGATCTGCATGCTGCCGTCTGGTTGCTGAATCGTTTGCTGGACATTCTGATTGACAAACGCGTTTTCGCCGAACAGGTTGTACTCCCAGAGCTTTTTCCGCGCGACCAGGTCGAACGCATAGACCATGTGTTGGAGCGTGAGCACCAGCAAGTGCCCGCGCGCCTGCGCGAAGTGATGCATGGCGCTGGCGCCTGCCGTGTTGTTATTCAGCAGGTAGTAGTTCGGCTGCAACTCCGACTCTTTCATCACGACTTCGCCGGTAATCTTGTCAATCATGCGGAGTTGCCAGGCGGCGTTGTTCGTTCGGCTCGGCGTGTTCGTGTCGATCACGAACTGATAGCGCTGGAAGATCGGCAGCAATTCACCGTCGGGAACGAAGGTGAAAAACGCGTTCTGGCCGTTCACGGTATTGGCGCCGGCCACCAACTCGCCCCGGAGCCGGAAGTTCCAGACCTCTTGCCCAGGCGCCAGGAACGGCAACAACCGCTTATCAGTGATGAGTTCGTTGTAAATCTCCGCCCCGGTGCGGCCGTCTTTCAGTTTTACGTCGGCGAATTCGGAACCGAGCTTTTGGTAGAACGGCACGGCATCGCGCAACTCGCCACGGCGGATCATCAGCCGGGCCAGCGCTTCCGTGGCCTGCGCCGCCAGCGCGCGGTCATTCGCGGTGAGGCTCAGCAAGTCGAGCTGAAGTTCGGCATCGCGCAGGTCTTCCGGCGTGCCTTTCGTCATTAGCTGCTCGCAAAGCTGCAGCCGCGCTTCTTCGCCGGCCTTCGAGATGGAGCCAAACACTTTCACGAAGCCGCGAATCTTCTCCAGGTCGCCGGTATCCTTCACCGATGCCCATTGCCTGGCAATGCGTTCTTCGAGTGGTTTCTTTTGTTCCGGGCTAGCCTTCGAGATCATGGCTAGTATTCGGCCGCGGGCCCACACATCGGGGGCCGCCATCGTACCGGGCTCATCGATTGACGGCACCAGTTCCTTGCCACCGTTCAGCTGGCCGAATTCCATGTACGCATCAAACGCGTCCACCAGCTTACCCTGGTGCTCGCGGCCCTTGCCCAGCAGGCAGAGATAGTTCGATTGACGTTTGACTTTTTCCTCGCCGGAAACTTCTTTCAAGCAGAGATCCTGGTAAAGGCTCAGGAATTCCTCGGCCTTGTTGAAGTCCTTCTGGAAGATTTCGGTGAGCGCTTCGTACAGCTTTTGCCGGGCTTTGGTCCGAAGCTCCGCCGGCGGCTGGCAATCGAGGGCCGTGCGTAAGTCGGCGATGGCAGGAACGAGTTCGCCCTTGTCGAGCCGCAATTCGCCGCGATCCAGCAGGCCGACCGGGTCTTTCGGGTTCTTCTCCAGCCGAGCATTCATCTCCGTAAGTTTGGACTGCAACTGCGGGAACGCAGAAACCGTGTAAATGCCTTGCGAGAAGATATCGCCTTCGTAGAAGAGCAGGTTGCCCGGCACCTCGTGGCGGCGCGACTTCGTGTGGATTGCTTTGCCGGTGTTGATGTCAATGGCACAAATCTCCGGTTCGGGAGAAGAGACGCCGTTCTTGAGCGGCAAGTAATAGTGATTATTGGCGGCCACACCCTGGCCCGACGGCATGCCGATGCGCTCTTCCCATACTTTCTTGCCGCCATCTTTGAGGTCGAGAGCACGAATGCTATCCTTGCCAACGATCAGCACCTTGCCGTTGAAAACGCCCGCCATGTACAGGTCGCCGGCGGCCCGCGGCGCGGTCCACAGTTCGTTGCCGTCGCGCAGGCTGAGGCAGTGAACCGCATTGGTATCGTGGGCGGTGAAGACCACCCGGCCATCGGAAATGGCCGGGGCCGACGTATACCAGCGTTCGTTCTGCAGATTCACTTGCTGGTAGATGTCGCCGCGAAATCCGCGCGGCATGCCCGGTTGTTGACCCTGGGCATTCGGTTCGGGTTGCTGCGGTTTGTTGCGATAGGTGTAGGCCCACGCCAGGCTTTGCGACAGAATGTCCACGGCCACGATCGCCCCAGCGTTGGTCGGACAAATCAGGATGCCGTCGTTGTAAGCCAGGTGAGCCGGCTGAATGCGGCGCAGCGTGTCCATCGTCAACTTGTTGCTCGCCGTTCCTAGCGGCTGCATCCAGACGATCTCGGGCCCTTCGCCGGCCGGCACTTCGGCCGTCTTGCCGTCCGTCAACTGCGTTTTCTTCTTTGACTTTGACTCCTTCACGTTTTTCGGGTCCATGCAAACCAGGCGCAGCTCGCCGGCGTTCTCGGCCAGCACGTAAATCTTGCCGCCCAAGGGCAACGGTGGGCCGAGGAAGTAAGAATCCTTCAACTCATCGAAGGCGTTCACGAACTCCGCCTTGCCCGTCGGCAACTGGGGCACCACGAACGGCTTCGGCGCTTCCTCTTTCGGCGCCTCCGGCGGCTTCGGCGCGCCGGGCAGACCAGGACCGCCGGGAGCCACCAGCGCGGGGCGGACGCCGGGACCGAAAGCCATCGGCTTATTGGAGAACTTGTATTCGCCGATTTCCCATTTCAGTGAGCCGCTCTGCAAGTCCAACGCTTTGAGCTTGCTGAACATTACGCGCTCCGAAAAGTTGCCGAACGCGGCTGGGTTGCCGTTGAAGCCGAACTGCACCATGTTCGGGTGCGGCGGCACGGCCATGTCTTCCACGACATAGACGAATTGATTGTCGTGGCTGAGCGTGCCGACCTGGGCATTCTCGAACAGGATGCCAGTGAGGATCTGCCCCACCTGCATGTAATACTGCGTCATCCAGCCTTCCAGCGTGGCTCGACCGCTGGCATCACCGGCCATCATCTGCAGCGATACATCGCAGGGACTGGCCCAATCGAGTTCGCCGGCCTTGAATCCTGCCTTCGGGTCGTCCTTGATCGCCACGGCGCACACGCCATTGTAGGTGCGGAAGATCAGGCGATTGGCTGCGGCTATGGGGAAGAACCCGGGCAACATAGCCCTATTCTTCTGTGGCGAGCGGCCAATGACATCTTGTGCCGCCTTGATTTTTTTCTCGACCCAATCGGCCCCGCCTTCCCAATCACTATTTTGGACCCCGAAGGGGGCCTGGCGGTTGATCATGTCGTACTTCCAGAGTGGTTCCAGAAACGGCGTGCCGCCGACCCCCTGGGCTGTGCGGCTCGGGTCGCCGCGGTAGATGTTGTAATTGATCACCGTGAGCCCGCTGAGTTCGGCATGCCGGTCGAGTTCCGCCCGCAGTTGCTCGAGCGTGAATGTTTGCTTGCCGATAGTTAGGCCCTTGTCTTTCACCAGTTCCGCGAGCTGTTTCCAAATGTCCTCGGCCATATTCGAGTCGCCGAACCGCTTGAACGCGAGCGCGGCCTTGAACATGATTTTTGGCTCGACCTCTTTCTTCTTTTCGGGCTTCTCATCCTTCATGAGGTCAAGCATTTGCCGAAAGCGGCCCGACGCGGCCTGGTAGTTGCCGCGGTCGAGGAAGTAATTGCCGAGCAAGTTCAAGGCCGCCAGGCCCGAGTCGGTGTGTAGGTATTGGGTGGCGACCTTGGAAAGGACGTACGGATCGTTCTTGTCGATGCCTTCTTGCAGCATGCGCTTGGCTGCCTGGCCGAATTTCTGGCGGTAGGTTTCCAGCCCGTCCGGCGGCAGGCTGCCGACGAGGCGATTGGCTTCCACGCGAATGCTGATGCGGGTCGTGTACTCCTTGTCGTCTTTCTTGCGTTTTACTTCAAAGAAGCTGTCTTCCGGCTTCTCCAACAGATACTGAAGGCTGCGGGCGACCACGTCCCAGTCCTTCTTGCCGATGTAATCGTTCACGGCTTCGATGATCCGCTTCGCCTCGCGGTCGTTGGGCAGCGACACTCCGGTATCCGAGGCTTCCTCCATGCCATCGTAATCGACCGGCGGGCGGATCCGGCGCTGGGCCTGGACCTGCCGGTTCCACAGGCACAAGCTGCCGAACAGACCAAGAATCGCCAGTACACTGAGAATTCGGCGTGTAATGGACATGGGTTCGCATCCGTTAAGGAGAAGGCGGGCGGAATATCCCGATAGTCTACAGAGATTGTGTCATTTCCCGAATAGCGGAACAAGGACAATTCTATATTGTTGACGATGCTGTTACAAAGAAGCTAACGGTTTAGCATGCTCAATCTTGCGTAGAACGGAATTAATTCCGTTCCAGCCGCCCACGAGAACGGAATAAATCCCGCTCTACGTTAAGCCACGCGTCCAAAGCCGGGGCCTCGCTGTCAATTGGAAATCCGACATGCATAAATTGAATCGAGGTGGAGCGCGCACGTCGGATCAGCGCCGAACGTTTCGGCCAAATTACCTGTCGTTCTCCGGCACCTACCAGTGCAATCTGACGTGTCCGCATTGCTGCGTGCCGATTGAATGGCCTGACCGGCTGTCGACCCCCGTCGCGCTCCGCTTTTTGGAAGAAGCAGCCGAATTTGGCATCAGCATCGTCGGCTTCACTGGCGGCGAACCATTTTTATATCCGGAGTTCCTGCTTGCTTTGTGCCGGCGCGCGGTTGAGCTGGGTTTCCGTTTCGACAAGATCATGACGAACGGCGTCTGGTTCGAGGATGAGGCGCGATTAACGTACATCTTGAGAGAACTCGCCGATACCGGCTACTCGGGCAAGCTCGGCCTGAGCGTCGATAAGTTTCATGGCAAGCATACTCAAAAACTCGTGACCTTTTGCCGCACGGCACGCGCGGTCTTTGGCCGCGATAACATCTTGTCGCTTTCGTACGCCAGCCCGGCCCCGGAACGCGGTTTGCAGCCCGTCCATGAGTTGGCCAAAGCGCTCGATGCGGTTGTCGAATGGTCCGAGTTGCTTCACCATTATTTGCTCGTGGGGCCGGATTTCACGATGACGCTGAATTGGAATCATCTCGCCGCGATCGAGCGGGCCGAGCATCTCCCATCGAACTGGGACGGCGCCTGGTTCGAAGAAGATTATTGCGAAGGACCCGGCCAGGCGCTGATCGTGACGCCGAAGGGCGAGGTCAAACCGTGCTGCGGCTTCGCTTCGGACCTCGATCAGCTGACCATTGGCAACATTCATCAAGATTCCGTCGCGGCTATCGTCGAACGAGCGCGAAATCATCCGTACGTTGGCAAGCTATTCCGTGAAGGCCTGACGGCCATTCGCGATGAAATTCTGGCCCGAGATCCAAATGCCTTCCCCGGCGCTACGAGTAATCACTGCTTCTTCTGCTGGTACGTCTTGACGCGCGGCTTGGCCAGCGGCGTCAACGGCGGCGGCGGCCAGATCGGCGAATGGACCGGCGCGCGGCCGAATTACGCAGGGGAGTTGGTGCAGATTGGAATACGGTAGAACCTTGCCCAGGGACTGCCGTCCCTGGGCTTTCGTGAGGTTATTTCTTCAATTCCAGCGCGGCTTTGACAATGTTGTCCGCGGTAAGCCCATACTTTTTTAGCAGCGCTTCCGGCGAGCCCGATTCGGCAAACTCGTCGTCCAAATTCACGAAGCGCACGGGCACGGGGTGTTGCCGCACGACCGACATCGCCACCGCGCTGCCAAGCCCGCCGTGGGCCAGGTGCTCTTCGGCAACCACGATTCGGCCTGTCTCCTGAGCCGCCGAAAGAATCGCGGCATCGTCGCACGGCTTCACGGTGTGCATGTCAAGCACGCGGGCCTGAACGCCTTTCACAGCGAGCGCGTCGGCGGCATCGAGGGCCATCGCGACCATCAGGCCATTGGCGATAATCGTCACGTCCTTGCCTTCGCGCAGCTTGCTGGCCTTGCCCAATTGGAACGGCGTGTTCGCTTCGTAAATCAGCGGCACATTCGGCCGGCCGGCGCGCAGGTAGGCCGGCGTCTTGATGCCGGCCAGCGCATTCACCGCCTTTTCGGTAGAAACCTCGTCGGCCGGGACGATCACCGTGAAATTCGGCAGGCTGCAGGCCAGGCTCACGTCCTCCACGCCCATTTGCGAGGGGCCGTCTTCGCCGATGCTGATGCCGGCATGCGTGCCCACGATCTTCACATCGATATTCGGAAAAGCCACCGACATGCGCAGCTGATCATACGCATTGCACATGATGAACGCGGCAAAGCTCGAGGCCCACGCCCGTTTACCGGAACTGGCCAGCCCCGCGGCCACGCCGATGAGGTTCGACTCCGCAATGCCGACGTTGAAGAAGCGATTCGGGAACTTCTTGGCGAAGAAACCGGTGTGCGTAGAGTTGTTCACGTCGCCATCAACGACGACGATGTCGTTGTGCGCTTCTCCCAGCTTGGCGAGGGTGAGGCCGAATGCTTCGCGGACTGATTTGCCCATTTTGCGAGCCATGATGCTGCTCCCAATAAGATTTGAACAGAAGGCAACGAAGCAAACGAAGTAAAAAGTCAAAGATCGCTCATGGTCACAGGATCGTGTTTTTTCTACTCTTCGTTTTCTTTGTTTCCTTCTGTTCAATTAATTCTTGTCAATAAATGCAATCGCCGCGGCGGCTTGCTCCTTGGTCAGCGGCTTGCCGTGGTGGTTGGGGTCGCCAATCAAGTTCTGAATGGGCCAGCCCTTGGTTGTGCGCGAGATGATTACGCTGGGCCGGCCCTTGTTGGCGCGGGCCTTCGCGAGAGCCGGTTGCACTTCTTCGAGCTTCTGACCGTCGATGTCTTGTACGAACCAGCCGAAAGCCTCGAACTTCGGCTTGAGCGGCTTCATGTCCATGACTTCATGGGTCGAGCCGGTCTGCTGATAGCCGTTTTGATCGACGATGGCGGTGAGGTTATCGGCCTTGTACTTTTCGGCCGCCATCACGGCTTCCCAAACCTGGCCTTCTTCGATCTCCCCGTCGCCCGTCATCACGAATACGTGCGAGTCGTAGCCATCGAGTCGTGTGGCCAGCGCGTGCCCCAGGCCCAGCGAGAGCCCTTGCCCGAGAGACCCCGTAGACGCCTCGATGCCGCCGATGCCCGCCGCCCTGGCGTGGGCGTAGTTCGGGTGCCCTTCGATGGGGGAATCGATCTTCCTCAGCGTATGCAGCAGGTCTTTGTTGAAGTAGCCGGCCTCGGCCAGGCAGGCGTAGAGCAGGGGAGCGGCGTGGCCCTTGCTCAGGATGAAGCGGTCGCGCTGCGGCCAGTTCGGGTTCTTCGGATCGTGCTTGAGATAGCCGCCGAAGTATAGCGCCACCGCCATTTCCACTCCGGACAGTGAACTCGTGGGGTGGCCGCTGCCGGCCTCGGTGGTGCTGGTGATAATGTCCTTGCGAATCGTCTTGGCGATCCGCTTCAATTCGTCGAGTGAGGGGGCTGCCATGGTGAAACTCCCAGCGGGAACGCGCCAGTAGCGAACGGGGCATGAATTATGGCGCTGCTGGGAAAAAACAAGGGCCGCTCGTCGGTGCCGCTTAGCGGGCCTTTGTCGCCTTCGCCGACGCGTGACTGGTGACGAGCGATGGTCGCGCCATGATCGGGCCGGTGAGCAGCGTCCACAAAACCAGAAACACAATCCAACGAAATTCCATTTTCGGCACTCCTAAGACATCAGCGCGTTGCAAGCCACGCGCCGGTCGGGGGAATACCGATTCAACTCCGAAAAGTAAAGCAAAATCCGCAGATAAAAAAACCCGCGCCGTTTGCGGCACGGGTGGGGGAAGGAGAACGTGGGCTGACAAGTCGGGGGAGACTTATCAGCCCCGGGAGATCTATGCCTCTGGCCGCGAGGACCGGAGGGGGGAAATCGGCACTACCAGGGGGATGGTTTTGTGCCGGTTGCTAAGGGGAAAGGTTCCTCGGGTTCGTGGTGGGGGTGGTTGTCCGCGGAATTGCTTCCGCGGACGAAGCCCCCGAATCGCTCAGGCATATGCCCGAACTTCTCTGTTCCAGCCCCGACGCGCTTCATTCAAAGCACCACCGGGTTTGGTGAGCATGGAGTGAGCAAAGTGCGTGCCAGTGAGCTAATTGAATGGTAAATGGAGCCGTAACATATTGCCATATAATGTGTTGCATCTTCACATTTCGATTCGACTCATACGTCGGCGTTTGCTGAATTGAGAGGAAGAATTTACAAAAGGAAGCAATCGTTTGTACAAATTTGCCAGTGTTGATGGAGCTGACCGTACTATTGATGGAACACACGGTTGCAAACTGCTAAACTATATCCGCCTCCCTCTCTCATTCCCGCACCCAACGCTATTGATCCTTTCGACTTTTAGAGAGCCCGAATCATGTCCGCTCTAGCAAATAATGGGCGTCTTCTCCCTTTCTTGCTCTTGCTGTCCGGCTTTGTCGCGGTAGTGGCTATGGGCGCGCCAGTTCCCAAAGACGGGACTGAACCGTATGTCAAGTGGCGTATTCAGTCCGACAAGCCTTCCAACGAGATGCACGACCCCATCGTGGTAAATGACGCCGTGATCGTCGGCAACGACCGCGGCGAGGTGTGTGCATACCGGGCCAAGGATGGGGCGTTGCTCTGGCGCCATGAGGAAGATCGCTGCAGAATCTATTATCGGCCAAGCAGTGACGGCGAGCGGGTCTACTTCACCGGTGTGGGCCTCGTGGCGGTTTCCGCCGACAACGGGAAACAGGTTTGGCGTTTTGGCTCTCGTGTCGTTGCCGGCGTTCCTCCCGTTGTTCGCGGCGTTCCTGGACCAGTGCTGGCCATCGCCGAAAAGGGTATGGTGGTTGTCGCCAGCGATGGTGGGGATCTCTGTGCCGTCGAAGCGAAGACGGGCGAGCTTAGGTGGAAGGCCGATTTTCTGACCGATGCACCAAAGGATCCACCCGGCTTTGATGGTAACCGTGCTCGTCTCCAAGGGACGCAAGCAAGACCTACTGCCCTGGCTAGTGACGGCCAATTCGTTTTTCTGAGCGTGTTCGACCAGTGCCAAGTCATTGCCTTCCATGCTACGACCGGCAAACGAATTTGGTCATTTCAAGCAGGCGGCTGGATTTACGGCCCAGCGGCATTCACCACCAAAAACGTATTCATAGGCAGTCAAGATGACTGCTTCTATTGCCTCGACAAGCAAGCCGGCAAAGAAGTTTGGAAGTTCAAGACCAAGGGTCGTATTGAATCCGGTGCGGTAGTCGATAGCAAGGCGGTTTACTTCGGCTCCTGCGACGGCCATTGCTACGCTCTCAATCAGGCCGGCGGGAAGGAACTCTGGCGATTCGAAACCGACAAGCATAGTGATGGCAAACCGAGTGCAATCTACTCACAGCCGGTCCTGCGCCGCGGTATTCTCTGCTTTGCGGCCGGAGAAGGTCAAGTGTATGGCCTGGCCGCAGATTCTGGCAAAATGCTGTGGAAATTGCGTCCCGCTGAAGATTCGGAGCTTTATTGCTCACCGGCCAGCGACGGAGTCCGCTATTTCGTGACATCGCGAACTTCGCGCTCCGACCGCAATGAGCGCAAAGGCGAAGCGTCGCTCATTGCCGTGGGCCTCAAATGAGCGGGTAAATGGAGTTCACGGTATCCCAACCGCCGCTCCGTTTGCTAAGCTATCGGTACACCTGCCCCGAACCGCATTTGAGGCCCCACACATGGCCGTCTCGCATTATTTCGCCCCGCCCAATCCGGAATTCGGTTCCCGCCGTGCCTTCCTCGCCAAAGCCGGCGGCGGCTTCGGTCTCCTCGCATTGGCAAGTTTGCTTTCCAAGGAAGCGCACGCCGATTCCCAAACCGAAGCCCGCAATCCCATGGCAGCGCGGGAATCGCACTTCGCTGCCAAGGCGAAATCGGTCATCTGGCTCTTTATGAACGGCGGGCCGAGCCAGGTCGATACCTGGGATTACAAGCCGGAGCTTGCCAGGCGTGATGGCCAGGAACTGAAGGGCTTCGACCAGAACACCGGCTTCTTCCGCGATCAGGTGGGGCCGGTGATGAAGTCGCCGTTCAAGTTCCAAAAGCAGGGGCAAAGCGGCGCCTGGGTCTCGGACATCTTTCCGAACATGGCCCGGCACGTGGACAAGATGGCCTTCATCCACTCCTGCTGGACCGATAGCAACAACCACTCGCCGGCTTTGTTCAAAATCAACACGGGCTTCACGCGGATGGGCTTCCCGTGTGCCGGTTCCTGGGTGACTTATGGCCTCGGCAGCGTCAGCGACAATTTGCCGGCCTTCGTGGTGATGTACGATACGCTCGGCCGCGGCGTGCCGAAGGGCCATGCGCAGAACTGGGGCGCCGGCTTTCTGCCGAGCATCTACCAGGGCACGGCTCTGAAACCGCAAGGCGACCCGATCGACGACATGAACCGCCCCGGCGATATGACCGATGCCAGCCAGCGGGCACAATTGGACCTGGTGGCCAAATTAAATTACCGGCAACTGGAGCACCACTTTGATCCCGACCTGGCGGCGCGAATCGAAAGCTTCGAGCTGGCCTATCGCATGCAAATGGCGGCCCCCGAAGCGCTCGATGTGAAACGCGAATCAGAAATGACTCAGCGGCTCTACGGTTTGGATAATCCGAAATGCGCGCACTTCGCCAAGCAGTGCATCATGGCCCGCCGGCTTGTGGAGCGCGGCGTGCGCTTTGTGCAGATTTATTCCGGCGGCATGGAAAATGAACGAAGTTGGGACGGGCATCAGAACATCGTCGCTAACCACGCCGGCTTTGCGGCCGAGACCGATCAACCGATTGCAGCGCTGCTGGCCGACCTCCAAGCGCGCGGCTTGCTCGAAAGCACACTGATAATTTGGGGCGGCGAATTTGGCCGCTTGCCGCTGGTGCAGAAAGGCGGCACAGGCCGCGACCATAATCCGCATGCCTTCACCTACTGGCTGGCCGGCGGCGGGGCCAAGGGCGGCGTGCATTACGGCGAAACCGACGAACTCGGCCATAAGGCCGTCATCGACCGCGTCAGCGTGAATGATCTGCACGCCACAATTCTTCACCTCCTGGGCCTCGACCACAAGCGCCTGACCTATCGCTTCAACGGCCGCGACTTCCGCCTTACCGACGTGGCCGGCGTGGTGGTGCGAGATGTGCTGGCATGAACGAATTCGCCGTCACCGCGCGCTGGCTGTTTCCGGTGGCGCAACCGCCGCTCGAAAACGGACTGCTCGTGGTGGATGGCGAGCGCATCGCCGGCGTTTTCCCCAAAGGCACGCGCAAAGCGGATCTCGATCTCGGAAATTGCGCGATTCTGCCGGGCCTGGTGAATGCCCACACGCATCTCGATCTCACCGGCATGCGCGGCCTCGCGCCGCCATCGCCAGATTTCGTGGGTTGGCTCAAGCAAGTCATTGCCTTTCGCAACGGGCAAAAGCCGGAGCAAATAGCTTCAGACATTCGCTCCGGGCTGGCCGAATCGCTACGCTCGGGAACGATCCTGCTCGGAGACATTTCCGCCAGCGGCGATAGCTGGCGAGCTGTGGCTAAAACGCCTTTGCGTTGCGTCGTCTTTCACGAAATGATCGGCCTAACCAAAATACGCGCGTTCGAAGCGATGCTTGCCGCCCGAAACTGGTGCGAAAAATCTCCAAAATGTCCGCATCGTCGCCGAGGCTTAAGCCCGCATGCACCTTATAGCGTTCGCTTCTCGCTGTTCCCCTATGCCGCAACGAAAGGTCTACCAGTTGCCGTACATTTGGCTGAATCCAAAGCTGAGATGGATTTACTTCTCGCCCGCCAGGGGCCGTTTGTTAATTTCCTCCAAGAGCTTGGCGCCTGGGATCCCGAGGGCCTGTCCGACGGGCCAGACCACGTGATGCAAACGATGAGCGGAGCGAACCCCGTGCTTTTCGTGCACTGCAACTATCTTTGGCCTGACGTTCCCTTTCCGCCAAATGGAAGCATCGTGTATTGCCCGCGCACCCATGCGGCCTTTGGCCATTCGCCGCATCCTTTCCGCGATTTCCTGGCCCGTGGAATCCGGGTGGCCCTGGGCACCGACAGCCTTGCTTCAAATCCGGATTTGAGCATCTTGAATGAGATGCGCTTCCTGTACGAGCATCACCCCGATCTGCCGTCGGGAGTGATTCTGTGGATGGGAACCCTGGCCGGGGCCGAAGCGCTTGGCTGGGCCGACGAATGCGGCAGCCTGGAAGCCGGCAAGTCGGCCGATTTTGTAGTGCTGCCGCTAGAAGATCGCGAAGCAGAGGACGCGCACGAGTTGTGGCTAGATTCGGATCACGGAATTTCCCGCGTTTGGATTCGAGGAATTGAAATCAAGGTTTGAATGCCGGGATTCCCGCCTGCGTTTCGCGCGGGCGCTCAACATGCGAAGGCGACGGGCATTTCTGTCGACCATTCACTCTCCGGAATTGGCTTATGCCGTCGCTAAAATCCATTCAGTTTCCCTCAAAATGTGCTATGGTTCACTTAAATCGTTTTGAACTCTTGTTTAGCCGGCATGAAGTTTGGCGTATTCGAGTTTGCCATGTTCACAGTGAACTGCGCCGGATGCGACCGTCCTTTGAACCTGCCCGAAGACGCCTACGGAAAGGTCATTCGCTGCCTCCACTGCAGCACGATCATCATGGTCCGAGGTCGCCAGGGGACCGATCAAGACCAAGACGCGAAACGAGAGCATACCACTGTAATCGTCCAATCGCCTAAAACAGAGACTAACTGAGTTTCATATCGATCAACCCGCGTCTCGTTTCGCGCGCGGGATCAGCCTCGTACCACCAGGACCTTTCCAGTCAACGCCCAGAGTGGGCGGGCGCGAAATGTAATCGGCATACGTAAGTAGCCGCATTGTTCCCACCTTGACATCGCCGTTCTCATTCGTATCGAATCAATCGAAACTTGGCGTCGTTTCCTTCAGCTTCCGCAAGTGGAAAAACTTATGCCCCTGGGTTACCTGTCCCTGGTCCTGCACGCCCACTTGCCCTTCGTGCGCCATCCGGAATACGAGGATTTTCTGGAGGAAGACTGGCTCTACGAGGCGATTACCGAAACGTACATTCCGCTCCTGCAAATGTTCGATGGCCTGGAGCGCGATGGCGTGGATTGGCGGATGACCATGTCGGTCACACCCACGCTGGCGGCCATGCTCAGCGACCCGCTGCTGCAATACCGCTACGTCCGGCACATCAATAGCTTGATCGCGCTTACCATCAAGGAGATCGAGCGCACCAAGTGGCAGCCGGAATTCAACTCACTGGCCAAGATGTACCACGATCGCTTCACGGCCTGCCGCGATGTGTTCGTGAATCAATATCACAACAACCTCGTCAACGGCTTCCGGCGCTTTTTCGACACGGGCAAGCTTGAACTCATCACCTGCGCGGCCACGCACGGCTTCATGCCGCTGATGCAGATTAACCGCAATGCCCAGCGCGCGCAGATCGAGATCGGCGCCCAGGAATTCGCCCGTCATTTTGGCCGCCGGCCACAGGGAATTTGGCTGCCGGAATGCGGTTACGTGCCGGGCGTGGATGAGTTGCTCCGAGATTCCGGCATCCGTTACTTCTTCACCGATACGCATGGCGTGCTCTTCGCCGAGCCGCGGCCGCGCTTTGGGGTTTATGCACCCATCATCTGCCCAAAGAGCGGCGTGGCGGCGCTGGGCCGAGATACCGATTCGTCGAAACAGGTCTGGAGCGCGGTCGAAGGCTACCCCGGCGATTACAACTACCGCGAGTTTTATCGTGATGTCGGCTTCGACCTCGATTTTGACTACTTGAAGCCGCACCTGCATGAGATGGGCATTCGCAGCAACCTCGGGATCAAGTATTACAAGATCACGGGCCGCGGCCAGCACAAAGAGGCGTATAACGTGCAGGCCGCTATGGACCGTGCCGCCGACCACGCCGGCAACTTCATGTTCAATCGGGAAAAGCAGGTCGAATG
>DATGHS010000167.1:0-12949 GCA_035307785.1 Gemmataceae bacterium | reverse complement strand
ACTGGATCGCGCACCTGCCCGGCACGGGCCAGATGGTCGACCAGCATAAGTTAGAAAACGACCGGCTCAATTTCGCCGTTCGTTTCCTGCGCGGCGAGCAGGACTCCACGCCGGAAGCCATCCAGGGCCAGGTCGATCCCCTGCTGGCTTCGCCAGCCACAGCGCTGCGGCTTATGCCGATCTTGGGCGACGAGCTGTTCCCGGCCAAGGTTCGCGATGTTATGGTCGCACGGGCCATGAAGTCGGAGCAACCGGAAGTCCGCGATCTCTTCGAGCGCTTCCTGCCCGAAGAGCAGCGCGTCAAACGGCTTGGCGCCATCGTCAAGCCGGAGCAAATTCTCTCGATCCCCGGCGACGTCGAGCGTGGCCGCAAGCTCTTTTTTGATGTGCAGGGCGTGCAATGCAAAAACTGCCACCGCATCGGCGGCAAGGGCCAGGAAGTCGGTCCCGATCTCGATGCCATTGGCAAGAAATACGACCGCGCCGCCATCCTGGACAACATCCTTTTCCCCTCGAAACAGATCGATCAGAAGTACCTGACGTACCGCCTGGAAACGAAGCGCGGCATCTTCTACTCCGGCCTGCTAGTGAGCAAGGACGATAAAAAGGTGGTGCTGAAAGACGCCAACGCCAAGCTGGTCGAAGTGAAGGCCGACGACGTCGAGAGCCTGGCCGTGGACCAGAAGTCGCTGATGCCGGAACTGCTGCTGCGCGATCTGACCGCGGAGCAAGTGGCGGATTTGACGGCGTATTTGAGTTCGCTGAAGTAATTATCGGCCGCGCTTTGTCATTCCTCCTCGTTCCCACGCTCCGCGTGGGAACGAGGAGGAAAGTTTCAGTTGCAAAAGAAGACCGACCCGCCGGGGCATGCGCAATTCGTGGTGGCGGTGGAGGAGTGAAGGAACGAGTCGACGATCAGAGTTCAAGGCGCTGGCACACTATCATCCCTTATCGGGTGCGTCGTCCTTGCTGTAGTACGCCACAGGCGGAAAATTCCCGAAATCCTCGTAATATTTGCCCATCGCTAATGTGATGTCTTGCAGGTTACGCTGGCTGTGGGTGCAGTTGACGGATTTCGTTGCTTCTACGTCATCTGCAAAAGCCGGCAGGCAATCTAGACAGCAAAAGACGCTGACAGACAGCACCAAGCAAAATTGCCGGCCCATAACTGCACCTCTAATCGTTAAAGTCACTTCCCTGGCAACTCCAACACCCGCCGCCAGCGTGCGGGCATGGCGGCGAACGCTGTCTGGTACGTTGCTTCCAGCGGCACGTGCACCAGACCATTCGGTTCTAAATAAAGCGGCATCTCCGGCATGGCGTCGCCAACGGCGACCTGGCGAACATAGGCTCGAATCGAAAGGTCAGAGACGTATGCAGCCAGAGTCAATGGCTTGCCTGACGGCAGCGTATAGTCCTGACCGGCGACGTCGTCCCAAATCGCGGCGTGAATTCCCTGTGGGTCGCGCTTCGTCGGCGGAAACAAATCGATGATGAGCAAGTGAATCTGTTTGTTCAGGAGATCGGCCGCCTTTTCGATAAACGAGCGCATGGCATTCTTGGTGGATTTGTTTCCCGGCGACACAATTTCGATCATGGCAACCAGTCGATCGCCACTGACATGCCGGACCGCAATCGCATTCTGCTTGCGGCGATAGAATTCCATGTCGGGTTCGGCAGTAAGCTCCACTTTCGGATCGTCAAAAAGCAACCCGTCGTGTCTCTTCGGGCTGAAACCCTTCGGGTCGGCAGTTTCACATTCGCTCAGCTTTGTATCCGTCTCGCGCACAAGTTCGGCCACGGAATTGGATGCGGTTACTTGAAGTTCGCAAAGCGCGTAGTAATTGTCGGGGAGCGGGCCGGAATTGAGTGCGTCGCCAATAGCGGAGATCCAGCAATGCTGAAACGCTTGGTAGATTCCGGCGTCAACTTTAGTCCAATTGTGAATCGACATAGGAAGGTCGCCCCGACAATGAACGTGCCGTCCATTGTATGAGCCATCAAGCCTTACAAGCATAACGCGCCCACACCCCTTGACCGCTCGCCCTCGTATTCCCCACAATATCTTCATGAGCGAACCCAAATTTGCCGTGCCGGAGCGGCCGCAGCTGCGGCCGGGTTTGGCGGCCGGTCCGGATGCCGACGATCCGCGCTTCTTGATCATTTACGACGAATTGCGCATCAGCTCGCAGATGATCCGCCTGCCGAAGACTCACTTCGCGCTGGTTGAGAAAATGAACGGCCGGCGGTCGCTGCGCGACCTGCAGGCCGAAGCGATGCGTGTAGCCGGCGGGTTGATAGTGCCGCTGGATGCGTTTGCGGAACTAGTCGAGCGGCTCGATGCGGCATTGTTTCTCGACAGCCCGCGTTTCGAGGCGTATTTGACCGGGCCGGTTCGCCAGCCGTCGTGCGTGGGTTGTTATCCAGCAGAGCCCGCCAAAATTCGCGCCATGCTGCGCTCCTACTTTACTGCGCCGGGCGGCCCCGGCTTGCCGGCGGAGCCCGACCCGAATGGCCGGCTTCGGGCGGCCCTGTTGCCGCACATCGATTACCAGCGCGGCAATGTCTCGTTCGCCTGGGGCTTCAAAGAGGTCTTCGAGCACAGCGACGCATCGCTGTTCGTGATCATCGGCACGTCGCATTATTCGCCGCAGCGCTTCACGGTCACCCGGCAGCACTTTCAAACGCCGCTGGGGCTGGTCGAAACCGATCAGGAGTACATCGACAAGCTCGAGAACTACTACGGCGACGGGCTATTCGACGACCAGATTGCACATTTTCCCGAACATTCGATCGAGCTGGAAGTCGTGTATTTGCAATATCTGTACGAGAATCGCCGGCCGTTTAAGATTGTGCCGCTGGTCGTCGGTTCCTTCCGCGACTGCGTGGAGGAAGGAATCGAGCCGTCGCAGCAAAGCGACATTCAGCAGATGATTCAGGCGCTGCGGCAGGCTGAAGCGGAAACGAAGGAGCGCATCTGTTACATCATTAGCGGCGACCTGGCCCACATAGGCCCGAAGTTTGGCGACCATCAGCAAGCCGCCGAACCTTGGTTGGCCCGCAGCCGGGAACAGGATCAGGCGATCCTGAAGGCGGCCGGCACCGTGGACATGACGAAGTATTTTAACGTCATCGCCGCCGAACAGGATCAGCGGCGCATTTGCGGCTTGCCGCCCACCTATACGCTGCTCGAAGCCATCCGGCCCAGCTCGGGTCAGTTACTGCATTACGGCCAGTATGTTCATCCGCGCGGTCACGAGAGTGTCAGCTTCGCCAGCATGGCTTTCTATCAATGAGCGCTGTTTTACCCGAGCAGGCCGGCTATCTTGAATCGCGCGCTTCGATCCCGCTTAGCGAGGCCCTGCAACGCTGGCGTAAGGAAGCCCATGTTGGAATGTGCGACACGGGCCGTTATCGTTGCCGCTTCTTCGTCTGGGGCCAAGGACAGCCGGTCGTCTTTATTCACGGCATCTCCGACCAGGCCCGCTGCTTCGTGCCGTTGCTGGCGCATCTCACCGACAAGTTCCAGTGCGTCGCCTATGAGTTGCCGACGGGCATCGGCGATGGCGCTAATCTGACGAAGTATGCGCACGCCGATTTCGTGACCGATCTCTTTGCATTGTTGGATCATTTGCGGCTGGCCCAGATATGCCTGTATGGCGCGTCGTACAGTAGCACGATTGCTTTGGCCGCGCTGCACCAGCAACCGCGGCGCTTCCTGCGCGCTGTCTTGCAGAGTGGATTTGCGCACTTGAGGATTGCGCCGGCCGAAAAGTTCGTGGCGCGCTGGCTCCAGCGCTCGCGGATGCGCATCAAGGATGTGCCGCTGCGCGAATCTTGGCAGCGGCGGTTTGACGCGCCTTACTTCGCCGGCGTTCCGTCCGAGTTGTGGGATTTTCAAGTTGCCAATTGTGGCGCTGCACCGGTGCGCGCGATGGCCCATCGGGCCTGGCTCTTATCGAAGCTCGACTTGCGGCCAATTTTGTCGGAGATTCAGCATCCAATTCTGCTCATTCATGGCGATCGCGATAACGTTATCGGCCAGGCGACCACCGACGAGCTGGCCAAAGACCTGCCGCATGCCGACCGCCTGGAATTCTCCGACTGCGGCCACTGCATGCAATACACGCACGCCGCCGGAGTGGCCGAGGCGGTGCGGCGCTTCCTGCTGCCGCCGTGCGGATTGATCGGATGACGGGAGCAGTTTCGTAAACGGAATCCATTTGCCATCACTTTCGCGGCGTTCTATATTTTTTCATCCCCCTCAAGCCTGAGTCAACACGCCGAATCATACCGAGGCTGCGCCATGAAGTGCTTCAAATGCATGACCCTGAATGGGCCAGAGGACGACACCTGCGTTTCTTGCGGCTACCCTCTCGACCGCGCCGGCTTGATTGCCAAGCTCGAAAAGGCGGAAAAAGTCCGAAACACCCCGGGATGGGTCTATTTCTTTGCCGCGCTCTGTGGCGCCGTTCCCATTGTGGCATTGGGCGGCATTATTCCGATCGGCATCGGCGTTGGCGGCGTAACGGCTTGCCTGGCCGTGGGTCGGGCCAATTCGTTGCCCGGCGTCATTCGGCTCATGGGCTGCATCGGCGTCACCATTGCCTGCTGGATATTGTTCGTCGTGTCGATGGCCATGATTGCCAAGGCAATCCGGAGCTGATAGGGTATCACACTCCGCACATTTCATTTGTCCCTAACCGGGAATTCTTATAATCCCTGGAAGCGCAAGAAGAGCGCCCGCGGCAAGGTTGCCGCGGGATTCGTCTGCGCATCAAGTCCCACACTTTTCTCGGGGTGAATCATGAAGCGAATGTTTGCGCTGGCCGCGGTTGGGCTGCTTTTCGTTCCCGTGCAGTTTTCTCGTGCCGATGACGATGTGGCCACGATTGTTGACAAGGCGATCAAGGCTCACGGCCTCGAGGGCAAGCAGAAAACAGCAGGTATTCGTGGCCGCAATAAAGGAATGGTGCACATCGGAGGCATGGATCTCGAGTTTACACAGGAAGCCACAGCGGCGCTGAAAGGCAAATTCAAGGAACTGCTGGAGCTCGAGGTGATGGGCCAAAAGGTTACGATCACCACCGTCTTCAACGGCAAAGAAGGCTGGCTCAAAGTCAACGACATGGCCATACCGGTGACCGAGGAAATCTTGAGTGAACTTAAAGAACAGGCTCACGCCATGCAACTGAGCCAGGGGTTCATGCTCAAAGACAAGTCGCTGAAGCTTTCGCTCATTGGCGAGACAAAAGTCAACGAGAAGCCGGCCATTGGCGTCAAGGTGGAAAAAGAAGGAAAGAAGCCGATTGATTTCTATTTCGACAAGGCGACGGGTTTGGTCGCGAAGACTCAACGTCGCGTGCGCGACATGCAGACGGGCCAGGAAGCAAACGAAGAACGCATTATCACCGAATATCAGGACGTCGATGGCCGCAAGATTGCGAAGAAGGTCGAAGTGAAACGCGACGGCAAACCCTACGTCGAGGTAGAAGTGAAAGAAATAAAACTGCTCGACCAGATCGACGACAGCGAATTCGCCGAGCCGAAGTAAGGCAGGCCTGTTAGCCCGAAGCGCGAGCGAGGAATGCCAGTCGCCCCCACTTGCGCTTCGGGCTACCTCGCCAGTTAGGCCGGCGTATCCATGCTCGGCCCAGCCTATCAAATTGCGATCAGGCCTCCACCCCATCCACAAATCGCCGGCATTCCGGCAAGGCGGCGAGAAAGGCTTTGCCGTAGCCTTTCGTCAGCACGCGCGGGTCGAAAAGGACTACTATGCCCTTGTCGCTCTTCGTGCGGATCAAGCGGCCGAAGCCTTGTTTGAGCTTGATCGCCGCCTGCGGGACCGAGTAATCGAAGAACGGGTTTCCGCCGGCTTCCTCAATTGCTTCCAGCCGGGCTTCGATGATGGGACGATCCGGGACGGCAAAGGGCAACTTCGTGATGATGACATTCGTCAGCGCTTCGCCCTTTACATCGACGCCTTGCCAAAAGCTATCGGCGCCCAGCAGCACCGGCTTGGGCGAGTTGCGGAATTGCTCCAAAAGTTTTGCTGGCGGCAAGCCTTCGCCCTGGCAGAGCAACGTCATGCCTTTTCGTTGCAGAACTGGCCGCAGCTGCCTCGCTGCCCGTTGGAGCAAGCTGTAGCTGGTGAACAGGACGAAAGCGCGGCCGGCAGTGCGCTCGACATATTCCGGAATGCGTTGTAACACTGCCTCCTCATAGGCGGCCGCCTGGCTCGACGGATCGGGCATGTCGCGAAACAGGTGCAGCTCCGCTTGCTGCCGGAAGTCGAACGGGCTGCCGAGCAAGCGTGACGGACAGTCCTCGAGGCCAAGCCGTTGTTGAATATGCTCGAACCCACGGTCGCCCTCCTCTGACGTTGTCGAACTTAGTGTCGCGCTCGTGAGAATCACGCTCGGCACCTGGCCGTATAGCTGCTGCTTCAAAGCCGGGCCGACCTCGATCGGCGCGCTGGCCAGCGTTATGCGGGGGCTTCGCTCATTCCGTGTCTCTAGCCAATAAACCTGACCCGCCAGCGCTTGCGTGAGCCAATCGCGGATGGCCTGGCCCAGAATTCGGCAGCGGCCGGCGGCGCTCACCATCTCGATCTTCTCTTCCTCCAGCGTCATCCGCTCGGCAATCTCAAGGATCACGGTGGCGAGCTTGGTGAATTCCTCGGAAACCAAGTCCGGCACAATGTCCTTGTCTCGCACCCGTAGCACCTGGCTCGCCTTGCCGCGTTCACCTCTTCGCTCCTGGTTCGACCACCAGACGTGCACGGCCGTGAAGAAGCGCTCGCCGGCTTGCCGTGTCGCCGTCAGTTGGTGTAGCGCTTCTCGGGTGCCGTGGAAGGCCAGTAGACCGCGGCTGCCGCTGGCCGACAGCAGGTGATTCAGCAGATAATCGAACTGCCCCTGGCTCACCTGCAAGCCCATGTGGTCGGCGGCCACGTCTTCGAGATTGTGGGCTTCGTCGAAGATCACCACCTTGTAGTCCGGTAGCAGACTCGCGCCACTTCGACGCAGCGCCAGATCACTGAAGAAAAGGGCATGGTTGACAATCAGAATCTGGGCCCCGTGCATTGCCCTCCGCGCCTTGAAGTAGAAGCAACTCCCGTAGTCCGGGCAACTCCGGCCCAGACAGTTGCCGCTGTCGCTTTCCACCAGGCTCCAGACCGCGGGGGTTGGTTGGAATTCCAGGTCCGACCGGCTTCCTTCGAGCGACTTTCGCGACCAGCGGCCAATCTGAAGTAACTGAGCATGCTGACTCGTATCGTCGAGCAGCGCGGCTGAGCGCTGCTGGGCTACCCGTAGCCGGCGCAGGCTGAGGTAATTCGACCGCCCCTTCACCAGCACCGACCGGAACTCGCGTGGCATCACCTTCTGCAGGAACGGGATGTCTTTCTTGAGCAGTTGCTCTTGAAGGTTGATCGTGTGGGTGCTGATTACGACCCGGCAGTCCCGGTCGACCTGAGCGGCCAGAATGGCGGGGACCAGGTAGGCGAAGCTTTTGCCCACTCCGGTTCCGGCTTCCACCAGTAAGTGGCGCTTCCGTTCGATGGCGCCGGCCACCGCGTGAGCCATTTCCAGTTGCTGCGGCCGGCTTTCGAAGTCGGGCAATAGCTCGGCAATCTTGCCGCTCGGCCCGAGGATGCTCTCGATCGACATGTTCCCATTTTGGCTGGCGGCGGCAAAAAGGGAAAGCCCAGGGACTTCCGTCCCTGGGCTTTGATTCAATTCAGCAAACCAATCTCACCAGTACCGCACGCGCCAGTAGTCGTGGGTGGTGCCGTTGCGGCCCATCCACCAGTGGCCGTCTTGCCATTCCAGGGTCACGCTTCTCCAGCCGAGCGGGACCTTCGGGAACGGGTAGAACGGGCCAATGAAGGGCCAGGCGTTGTATGGGTAGGCTTGCGGGTAGGCCACGCGCGAGTAGTTGTTGTACGGGGCGTAGCTCGGCCAGGCGTAGGGCGGCATCTTGGGCGGGTTCAGGTCATTCATCAGCACGCCGGGCTGGCCGACGGGAATGGGATCGACAATCGGGCGGCCGCCGGCAGGCGGAGGCAGCACGCCGGGCTCGGCCTGCGCGAAGCTCTGAACCGGGCGAATGTCGGCAATGGTCAGACCGTCGACCACGTTCCTCACGCCGGAGACGACGTAAACCGTCCGCACGACGATATCATGCTGGGCCTGGTCCGCCACTTGACCGCGCAAAGCGACAATGCCATCCTGGCACGAAATGTCAATCGTGAAGCCGCGCAAGCTGCACTTCTGCAACTGGGCGACCACCGCATTGGCCAAATCCTGGTTCTTGACAACCGAGCTCGCCACGGTCACGTCGGCGGCCGGCAAAGGCTTGAGTTCTTGAGCGTTCGAGAGGCCGGCCACGCACAGTCCGAATGCGCCAGCCAGCGAGAAAAGGGCACGCATCTTCACGATGACATCCTCCTGACGTAAACGGGGGAGACACAACTCCGTCCTAACACTCTTTCCCCGAACCGGAGGAAAGTCAATTTCGTGGAGCGGAAGTTTGGCAAATCCTGGAATGCTGCCAACGGCGCAACTGGCACGACAATCGTTGCGGTCATATTTGTTGTGCTGATACGAATCGTGAGGAAATTCACGATGATTTCAAGAATTTGGCTAAAGTGGGCGGCAGCGCCCCGCAGCGCAACGCTGCGGACTCGCGTCCACTATCCCCACGTCACCAAGCCCGGCTCAAATGCGTGCGGCAAGTTGCGGTGTTTTGGAAGAACGCGCACACAAAAGCCGAATTGGCCACTGGAGCGGCAGGGAATGCGGCCGCGAAAGATTTGCGAGGCTTCGCCGTTGGCCGACGGTTCCGGGCCGACGGCCACGCCCATTGATACGGTTTGCGGTTCGCTGATATCGCCCAGCGAATCGAGCTGGCCATGAAATAGCTGCACTTCCACGTCACTCGGCGTCAGAGGCCCTAGATGGACATGGGCGGTCACCATGATATCGTCGCCCACTTTCATCGTGTCCACGCCTTGCCGGTCCACGGCTTCCACGCGCACTTGACCCCAATTCTGGAGCACCCGGCGACGCCACTGCGCGAGTTCGGCAGCCAATTTCAAGTCGTTCGCCGAGAGTTCCGCATAACGCTCTTTGGACGGCCAGTATGATTTGCGCATGTATTCTTCGAGCATGCGGTTCGTGTTGAAGACCGGCGTGAGCGTGCTGATGCTGCGCTTCATCATCTTGAGCCAGCCTCGGGGCAGGCCATCGCTGCCCCGGGCATAGTAAAGAGGCACGATTTCTTTTTCGAGCAAGTCGTACAATGCCCGGCTCTCGACGTCGTCCTGGTAAGACGTCGCGGACTCGGAGTATTCTTCGCCGGCGCCGATGGCGAACCCGTTGTCGCCCTGGTAACCTTCCACCCACCAGCCGTCGAGCACGCTGAGGTTCAGGCCGCCGTTGCCGCAGATCTTCATGCCGCTGGTGCCCGAGGCTTCGAAAGGCCGCCGCGGATTATTGAGCCAGACATCGACGCCTTGCACCAGCGTGCGGGCAATGTGCATGTCATAGTCTTCGATGAAGACGACGCGGCGGCGAAATTCCGACTGACGGGCGAAGCGCTGAATCTGGGCGATCAGTTCCTTGCCGCCGGTGTCCTTGGGGTGAGCCTTGCCGGCGAAAATGAACTGCACCGGCCGATCCTTGTGATTCACCAGGGCGGCAAGCCGTTCGAGATTGCGGAAAATCAGCGTGCCTCGTTTGTAGGTCGCGAATCGGCGGGCGAAGCCAATGGTCAGTGCCTCGGGATCCAGCACTTCCTCGGCCGTGGCCAGTTCCGCGTGCGTCACGCCTCGCTGCTTCATCTGGTCCTTGAGCCGCTTGCGAGCGAAGGCCACGAGGCGCTCGCGCCGCCGCTCGTGGGTGCGCCAAAGCTCTTCATCGGGAATGCGATCGACGCGCTTCCAGACATCATGATTGGCCGGCTGCTCTTCCCACTGGATTCCGAGGTAGCGGTCGTAAAGCTGAGTCATCTCCGGCGCGAGCCAGCTTTGCGTGTGGATGCCGTTGGTGATGGAATGGACGGGGATTTCGCTCTCCGGCAGGCCGGGCCAGATTTTTTGCCACATCCGCCTCGAGACCCGGCCGTGCAACTGGCTGACCCCGTTGCTGACGTTGGCTAACTTCAGAGCGAGCACCGTCATGCCAAAGGGCTCGTTCTCGTCGCGCGGGCTCTGCCGGCCCAGGCCGAGGAAATCATGCCGATCCATGCGAAAGGCATGCATGTACTGGCCCAGGTAGTATTCGACGGTAGACGCTGGAAACGTGTCGTTGCCGGCCGGCACGGGGGTGTGTGTGGTGAAGCAAGTCCCGGCCTTCACAACCTCCAGGGCCGTGGCGAACGGTGCGTTTTTCTCCGACATCAACATGCGGATGCGCTCGAGGCCGCAGAACGCCGAGTGTCCTTCGTTCATATGACAAACGGTTGGATCCAGCCCCAAAGCGCGCAGCGTGCGGATGCCGCCGATGCCCAACACCATCTCCTGGCGGATGCGCATGTCCTGATCGCCGCCGTACAACTGGGCGGTGATGTTGCGATCATCGGGCGCGTTCTGCGGAATATTGGCGTCGAGGAGATATAACGGCACCCGGCCGACTTGAACGCGCCAGACACGCACCACCACTTCCCGGTTGGGGAACGGAATCCGGATCAGCAGCGGTGCGCCCTCCGTGTCGGTCACGGCCACCAGCGGCAGATTGAAAAAGTCGTTCTCGGGATAGCGCTCCTGTTGCCAGCCATCGACATTCAAATATTGCCGAAAATATCCCTGGCGGAACATGAGCGTCACGCCGATGAGCGGAATGCCCAAGTCGCTCGCCGATTTCAGATGATCGCCGGCCAGCACGCCGAGGCCGCCGGAATATTCCGGAATGCTCTCGTGGATGCCGAACTCCATCGAGAAATAGGCAATGCGAAACGGCTCCTTCTCGGCCTCCACCGTCGGCGGATAGTGTTCTTGATACCAGGTAGGCGCTTCCAAATAGTCATTCAGTTTCTGAAGAACGCGCTCCAGGTGGGCCAGGAAGCCGTCGTCCTTTGCAAGCTGTTCGAAGCGTGTTTGCGGTGTGGCGCTGAGAAGTTTGACGGGGCTGTTGTCGGTGAGCTCGTACAAATCCGGATCGATACGGCGGAAGAGGGCAACCGCATCGGGATGCCAGCACCACCACATGTTGTACGCCAGGGTTTGGAGAGATTGTAGTTCCGGCGGCAGTTTCGGTAGGACGGTAAAAGGGCGAATCGTGCCTTTAACCATGAACACCTCGCGGGACTGCAACTTCAGAACGCAACCAAGGAAGCTTGCCGAAGTTACAATCTCAACTTACCAGCATGGTAAAATGGCGACAAGATGGTGGTTGGGCCGCTGTTGCCGCAGGTGTCACTTCATCCCGTTTTGCAAGGTGGTGCAATACGGTATGTTGTTGGAGCGCAACAACTTGTGCCCGTGTTGCAGGCCGACCCACACCCACACGCCGGTTAGCAAAATGGGAAAAATAGGTAGGATGTGCGGCCAAATCGCTTGAGTCGATTTGCAAAGGTAACGGCGGCTTCGAGCCGCCGTCTCTTTGGCAATTTTATGCGCAAGCGGCGGCTGGAAGCCGCCGCTGCGGAATTGATCAACGCTTCTTCGCGCTCGCGAGACTGTTATCGGCGCCGTCGCGTTCGATTTCGGCATTCAGCGCTTTCGCGATGTCATTCGCATTCGATTCTTTCACCAACTCCTTGGTGATGATCGGCAACTCCTCGGACTTCTTGGCCTCTTCCTTGAGCTTGGGCGAAGCCTTGCTGTCGTCGGGCCGCTTGGGGGCTGACCAACAGCCGGTCAGGATCGTCGCCAGCAGGAAAAACGGAATTAACTTCTTCATGGCTTTATCTCCCGGATGGCAGACGCCTGGCTGGTTGGGCTCGTCTGATCGGCAGCGGGCTGATTCAGCTTCTTGGCGGCCGAGGCGGTGGCGCCGGGATCGAGCCCCATTTGCTTGTCGAGCAAGCGATCCTCGCTGTTCGGCGTGAGCTGATTGTACGGCAGGCTGGCGGTCTGCTGCCGGTACAATTCGAACGCTTTCTTTTCCAACTTGTCGGCCTTCGTCATCAACTCTTCGTCGCCATTTTGCAAGGCGATATCGCGCAGCGCATCGATCACCGCCAACCGGCGCATATAGTTAGCCACGGCCAATGCGAACTTGGCCTGGGCTTTCTGATTGGTATCGGTTCGTTTCGGCGGCGGCGGCTTGGGCACGTCGGGCCCGATGCCGAACCAGCGCTTGTACCACGGCGCCTGATAGGTGGGTTCGGTAGCGGCATCGTCGGCCAGCGCCGGCGCAGCCGCGCAGAGCAAGGCGAGCAATGCCGCCTGCTTCCAAAAGCGGTTCATGGAATATCCCCCAGACCGACAAGAATCCCCCGTGTCCCACCGCCCCCGTGCGGCAGGCAAGATCCGTTGTCGCCTTTTTTTACATCAAGAGGAAAGAGGTGTATGCCGACAGAGCGGAGTTTTGTCAACGGAAAAATGCGATTTTTGTTAAAGGGCGAAGTGAGAATGAACCACGGATTGCACGGATGATACGGATGACACGGATGAGTAATTGTCTTATCTGTGTTATCAGTGCTATCCGTGGTTTGAATTTGGGCCCCCTCATGTTTCTCGGCATCGAAATTGGCGGCACGAAATTGCAGCTCGGCGTCGGCCCAGGCGACGGCACCATGGCGCATTTCTGGCGCGGGCCGGTGAATCCCGACACCGGAGGCAAAGGCATCCGCGAACAGATCGTCGCCGCTGTTCCAAGGCTACTGCGCCAAGCGAAAATGAAGATTAAGGATCTTCATGGCATCGGAGTCGGCTTCGGCGGGCCCGTGGATGACAAAACTCAGCGCGTTGTGAAATCGCATCAGCTGGCTGGCTGGTCGAACT
>DATGHS010000166.1:0-37930 GCA_035307785.1 Gemmataceae bacterium | reverse complement strand
ACTTGTGGGAAGTGTCCCTCTGCGCTGGGAGCCGCTACTCCGATCTCTTTAATTCCTGCACAGGCCCATGGCGTTTGCCGTGGGCCTGTTTCATTTCAGGCATGTCCAACGTGACTTGCTGAATTCGAAATCCGAATATCGAAATCCGAAACAAATCCAAAGCACCAAATTCAAAATCCGAAATCAGCGAATTAATGTTGGCGGTTTTGAATTTCGGTCATTGCCTTTGGTTTAGGTTTGTTTCGAGTTTCGATTTTCGGATTTCGAATTTGTGCTCAGCAGCGACAGAAGACCCCCGTGATCCGATATCGTTAGAATACCCCTAAGCGCAGAGGGGCACCGCTATGCTCGAAAGGCTTCGCCGTTGGTGGGGCAACGACGACAACGATCAGGCGTTATTCCACAGTAAGCTCGAAGAACTTCGCCGGCATAATCCCGCGCCGATCTTCTGGCTCTTCGGGAAAACGCAATCTGGGAAAACCACGCTCGTCAAATTCCTGACTGGGGCCGACGATGCCGAGGTCGGCCACGGCTTCCAACCCTGCACGCGCTTTTCACGGTATTACGAATTTCCGAGCGCCGACGCGCCCGTGTTGCGCTTTCTCGACACGCGCGGCGTAGATGAGCCCGGCTACGATCCGGGCGTCGATCTGGAGAAGTTTGGCCAAACCGCCCACGTCGTGATCGTGACCGTGAAAGCGCTGGACTTCGCGCAGGAAAACGTCGTCCATCACCTGAGGAGAATTCGCGAGGCGAATCCAAGCCGGCCCATCCTGCTCGTGCTGACGTGCCTTCACGAAGCCTATCCGCAACAGCAGCATCCCCCGTACCCGTTTCGCCTGTTTGCCGCGAACGAGACGATCACTCCCACCAGCGGCCAAAGCCAGGAGAACCTGCAGCGCTGCCTGGAGATGCAACGGCAACGGTTCGCTGACTGGGTGGACTACGTCTTGCCGCTCGACATTACGAAGCCGGAAGAGGGATTCGAGCAACCCAACTACGGCGGCGATTTTTTGCAGGAAGCGCTCGTGAAACTGCTGCCGGAAGCGCAGCGGCAAACGTTGCAGGCCTTCGAGACAGCCGTTAATAGCTTGAAGGAAATCCATGCCCGCCGGGGTTTGCCGATCATTGTCGGGCACACGGTCTTGGCCGCTTCGGCCGGGGCGATTCCCATTCCGTTTGTGTCCCTATTGTTATTGCCAGGGATTCAGCGGCGAATGGTCGTCGATTTGGCTAACGAATATGGCCGGCCGACATCAGGCGAACAGTTTCAAACGACGGCAACGGAACTGGGGCTCGGAATGCTGCGGAAACAAGCGGGCCGGGAATTGCTCAAGTTTATCCCATCGATTGGCATAGTGGCCGGAGCGGCTCATGCCGGCGCGGCGACGTACGCACTCGGGAAGGCATTCTGCTACTTCGACGCCGGCCTCGTTCATGGAACGATTCCCAATCCCGAGGATCTGCGGAATTATTACCGCGAGCAGCTGGAGCGCGCAGATTCGCAATGGAAGAAAAATGAGGCGGCGGCTCGTTTAGCGGAAGTCCCTTCGGGACTTCCGCCAAAGAACAATATTTCGGAGCATCCATGACGCGTTGGCGCTTCATCATCTTGCTCATCTTGTTCGGCGCCCCTCTGGTATTCCTTATGGGCATGGGTGGCTACGCGCTTTGGGAATACCACTGGTCGTTCTACGCCTGGTGGCCGATGATGCTTAGCTTCACGCTGGCCTGTATTCTGGCTCGCTACTGGCAGCAGAAGAAACAACTTCTGCCGACCATGAACTTCGAACGGGTTCCGCACGGCACAGAGCGCGATCAGCAAGCCTGGCAACTCGTGGCGAATCGAGCCAAAGCCGCCGAATCGATTCCTTCCGCTCGCTTCAGCGAGTTGCCTTTCTACTGGCAGACCGGCCAGGATATGGCGTTGGAAATGGCACGCTTCTATAATCCGCGGGCCGACGATCCGTACGGTTCGCTCACGGTACTGGAAATCCTTGCCGTAACCGAATTGGCTTCGCGCGACCTGTCCGAGTTAGTGCAGCGCTATGTGCCCGGCAGCCACATTCTCACCATCAACGACATTCGCCGGGCGCGATCCTTGCTGGATTGGTATCGCAAGGGTCGCTTGGCTTACTGGCTCGTATCGGCCGTCTTTGCACCGGTGGAAACGGGAGTCCGCTACCTGGCATCGCGCTACGGCATGGGCTCGACCTGGGATTTGCTTCAGCAGAACATTCTGCTTTGGTTTTACACGGCTTACATCCACCGCCTCGGCACGCATCTGATTGAACTGCACAGCGGCCGGCTGCGCGTCGGGGTGGATCGCTACCGGGAACTAATGGCGCAGTATCAAGCCGCACAAGAACCGGCGGCAGAATCGACGGTCATAGCGGAAACCATTCCCGCGGCACCACCGGTGCCCCTGGTGACGATATCCATCATCGGGCAAGTGAAGACCGGCAAATCCAGTCTGATCAACGCCCTGTTGGGCGAGCAACGGGCCTTGGTAGATGTGCTACCGGTGGCGACAGAAGTGACGAAATACGAATTGCAACCGGCCAATGTGCCAACGAAGCTTACGCTCTTAGATACGACCGGCTACGGGAATGAGGGCCCGCGCGAGGACCAACTTCGGGCCACCGAAGACGTCTGTCGTGGCGCGGATTTAATTCTGCTCGTGTTACACGCGCGCAACCCGGCCCGGCAGGCAGACGCGCTCATGTTGGAGAAGCTCGCTCGTTGGTTTTCGCAGCATCCGGAACTGCGCATGCCGCCGGTGCTAGGGGTCCTCACGCACATCGACTTGCTCTCGCCGATGATGGAGTGGTCGCCGCCGTATGATTGGCTGAATCCGAAGCGGCCGAAAGAGCAGCAGATCCAACTTGCGCTGAAAACGGCGCAGGAGCAGCTTCCCGGCATGATTGCCGGCGTAGTCCCCGTCTGCACGGCGCTGGGCAAGACCTTTGGCATTCAGGAAGCACTGCTGCCGGCCGTCGCGGGAAAGCTCGGCGAGGCCCGAACGGTCGGCTTGTTGCGCTGCCTGCAAGCGGAGGCGGACGAAGGCAAGATACAAAAGGTCTTCCAGCAACTGCTGGCGGCCGGGAAGGAAGCCGCGCGCGCCGCGTGGGAGCATGCGACGAAATGAATGAAGCCTACGGTGCGTTGGAGCCAGGAGCACATGAATTGAGCCAGGTACGCCAGCGATGGGATCGAGCACGTCGACCCGGTCGCTGGGGCTCCGGGCTCGATTTCTTTTTACTGATTCTCGGGATTCACTGTCCTGGCGCCACCCGTTTTCGGTACGACAGGCTGCGACTCCTTGGCCACTTCCAGCTTCGCCAACCGTTCGCGCAGCGCCTGCAACTCCTTGACAAGGTCCTTCCGGTCGTCGTCCATTTGCTTCAGTTGCTGATCGCGCAAGGCCGCCTTTTCCTGCATCGCGCTGATCGTCTGTTGTAAGCTTTGCAGATCTTTTTGCACGGTGGCCCCGGCCTTCAGCTGCTCCTCCACCAGACCGACGCGGTCCTTCACCTGCTGCAGCGCGATTGTGTCCTTTTGCATTTCCTGAAACTTGTCCCAAATCTTGGTTCGGGCGGAAGTGAACTCGTCATTTTTTACCAACTGCGCGCGAGCCTCGTTGGCTCGGGTCAGATCATTACGCAGGTCGCTAATGCTGTTGCTCTGTGCCTGGTATGCCGTGATCGCGACCAGGGCCGCGATGCTTAGCAGCGTGCCGCCAAACACCCGCCAGAACAAGGAGATTTTTTCCTCGGCGGGCTTGGCGGGTTGGGCAGACTGGGCCGACTCATTCGCACTGCGCACCGTTTCGGCGGCCAGGATCGGAAATACATGTTCGCCGCTGTCATCGCGGCTGGATTGTTCCTGCATGGTGCGGCGGAGCGCCATACTGTCCTCCGGAAATGAGACTCGACGTGATCGCCCAAATCAAGGGCGATCAAATAACGGAACTCTTCCGTTTCCGCAAGGGCAGGAATCCCAAAAAGTGAGCATTGCTCAAGTGCCGGCAGGCGGAGATGATAAACCGAGTTCACTTTGAATGTTTCGAACTTGTTCCAATAGCCGAGAATTGCTTTCTTGCAATTCGGCGAGGATTTGGCGGGCTGCCGTTACCTGTTTCTCCAATTCACCAATGCGGCTTTCCAGCGATTTCACTTCCAAGCCTGGCGGTGTCGGACTGGCAAGAGCAATATCGCTTGAGGGTGCTTGCGCTGCCTGAGCGCGTAGCTGTTCGAGTTCATGGGGATCATGAAACCCGTGCGTTAGCATCGTGCCACGGCGGCCTTCCGGGCCTAAGTAGACAACGAGTCTGTGTTCCGTCAAAGGTTTCAGGATTTCACGCAGATGGTCGACGTCACGAATGTCGTCCATGCGGCTCGCTCGGGCACGCAATTCCCCTTCGGTTTGCGGCCCGCGCAGCAACAATTCCGCCAGCACGGCAAGCTCCACGCTGCTCACATTCCACGCTTCATACAGCTTGTGCTTCCACTTATCGACGCGGCCGCTGATTACTTGCATCACCAAGCCTTTTTGCTGGGCGAGGCGCAAGCCCTCCTCGACGGCTTCATCCTTCAAGTCCAAAAGCGGTTCGCGGTTCGATTTCTGATTGCAGGCGGTGACGATCGAATTCAGCGTCAGCGGATACGTCTCGGTAGTCTTTTGTTTCTCGACCAATACGCCCAGCACTCGTCGTTCCACAATATTCAGGACCGGCCACACGGTAGGCTCTGCCGACATGGGACTTCCTTTCCAAATGGTAATCTAGGCGAGGCGGTGTAGATTATCCCAATTCACCACAACCGATCAAGCGCAAGAGCTTTTTGTAGCTGAGCCGTATAGCGGTATTCTTGCGAATTCTACGCCAGGACTGGGATTGTGCGTTCCGACTGAGCCTATTTAATAAGCAGAAGGGAGTTGCATAAGGTACGGAGGCAGCCCGATGAGTCTTGCAGTACTGGGCATTGGCACCGCGCTGCCGCCTTACCGCTACACCCAAGACGAAATCGTGGCCGTGGCCCGCACCGCCTCCTGCCGCACGGCCGACGAAGCAGAAATTCTCGAAAAGCTCTACCGGCAGACCCACATCGACACGCGCTATCTCGTGCATGCTCCCGTTTTGATCAGCGATATCGCCCACGGGACCAACGATTCGGGCACCGGCTATTTTTCCAAAGGCACCGACGACCGCGGGCCGGGTACGGCCGAGCGCATGGCCATGTACGCGCGCGACGCGCTGCCGCTGGCGCAAGAAGCCGCGCGGAAAGCCCTCGAAGATGCAAGCATTTCGGCGGCGGCGATTACCCACCTGGTGACGGTTTCCTGTACCGGCTTCTCGGCCCCGGGATTCGATGTTGGACTGATCAAGACGTTGGGCTTGCCGGCTGGAGTTGAGCGAACGCATGTGGGATTCATGGGCTGCCACGGGGCGCTGAATGGCTTGCGCGTGGCACGAAGTTTCGTGGAATCGCAGCCCCAGGCCCGCGTGCTGGTGTGCGCCGTCGAAATCTCGAGCATTCACTACTACTACTGCTGGGACCCGAAGCGGATGGTGGGCAATGCGCTATTCGCCGATGGCGCGGCAGCCCTCGTTGGCGGTCCTGCAGAAGCCGGTGCCAATGACGGCTGGCGAGCCGTCACTAATGGATCCTGTGTTTTTGCAGATTCAGAATACGCCATGACGTGGAGCATCGGCAACCACGGTTTCGACATGACGCTGTCGGCCAAAATCCCCAACCTCATTGCCGCACACTTGCGGCCATGGCTCGAACAATGGTTGGCGTCGCAGCGCCTTACCATCCGCGACATCGGCTCGTGGGCCATACATCCCGGCGGACCGCGCGTGGTCTCGTCGGTGGAAGAAGCACTTGGTTTGCCGGAGAAGACAGCGTGGGCGTCGTACGAAGTGCTGGCGAATTGCGGGAATATGTCTTCGCCCACGGTTCTGTTCATCCTCAATCGGCTGTGCCAAAAGAATGCGCCGCGACCATGCGTAGCGCTCGGCTTTGGACCAGGGCTCACGGTAGAGGCAGCGCTGTTTGACTGAGCGGCTCCGCGTCACATGAATCATTGCCGCCGCTGGAATTCACGTTGGACTGGAACGGCGGATAGGCCGAGCCCACAATCAACACAATCAAGCCGATTAGAATCGGAATCCACATCTGCTGCACCATGGCTGTTCACGTGGATGGTTGCACGTGACGGAAAGAAGCACGTTTCCTAACATTACCCTCGACGAGGCAGGTTGTGACAGCAGGTCAAAACTGCAATCAGCGGAGTCGGAATGTCGTCGGAGAACCGCGATGCCTCTCGACCCCGAACTTGTGCCAACTCTTTGGAAGCGCATTGAAAGCGCCCTCAGTGAAGTGCTTCCCGATCCGAGCAAAATCCGTCTTGCTGCGGCCGCAACCGAGGACGCTATACGCAATCTTGAAACAACGATCGGCATTCAACTTCCCGAGGACCTTCGTGCCTCGTTGCGGGTGCACAACGGCCAGACCGACTGCAACGCGGTGAGTTTTTGCAATGATGGGAGGCTTCTAAGCGTTACCGGAATCGCTGATACTTGGTTTCTGTTTAGGAGAATCATCGAAGAACAACGCGAACAACCAGCCGATCTGAATCCGAGTTTTGCTCTCGAAGAGTGGTGGAATACGAGTTGGGTTCCGTTCGCAGAATGCGATGCAGAGAACCTCTGCGTGAACATGGATCCGACAGTTCGAGGAACTGCGAAGTTCGGCGCTGTAATACGACACCTTCGGTCGGATACTTTCGAAAGCGTGGCCCCAAGTTTCGGAGATTGGCTGGATTGGGTGGCGCGGCGAATTGAGCGCAGCGCTTTCACCGTCGACGAGGACGGCTTCTCTTGGCTTGACCATGAAGCCTTTGAGCCGGCTGAATAGCCACGAGGAGCCAAGCGGGGACCTAGCTGCTCGGCTGAGTAACCAAAGCGTTGCAAGAGCACACGAACGGAAGAACTCGACCTATCGCTTACATTAGTCCCGTGCGCTCGTCGAAGCCGAACATGCGGTTGAAATTCTGCACAGCCACGCCGCTGGCGCCGCGGACCAAGTTATCTTCACAGGCCAGGATCACGATCTTGCCGCGCACAACCTTGACGCAAATGTCAAGGAAGTTAGTGCCGCTGGTGTCCTTGGTGCCCGGCAACGTCTCTCGAATACGAATAAACGGCTCGGCCGAATAATATTCGCGGTACAGTTCATTCAACTGGGCTTCGGTAAACGCTCGCCGAGGCGTCGCGTAGATCGTGGAGAAGATGCCCCGGTCCATTGGCACCAGGTGCGGCGTGAAGATCACCTCGACCGGCTCACCGGCAACGTCGCTTAGTGTTTGCTCGATCTCCGGCGTGTGGCGGTGCTTGCCCACGTTGTAGGCCGAGAAATTCTCATTGCACTCGGGGAAGTGGAAATTCAATTTCGGTGTGCGGCCGGCGCCGCTCACGCCGCTCTTGCTGTCGACGATGATTCCTTGCAACTCGATGTGATGCCCGGCCATGAGCGGAGCTAAACCGAGAATTGCCGTTTGCGGATAACAACCCGGGTTCGCGATAAGCCGGGCCGAGTTAATTTCGTCGCCATATATTTCCGGCAAGCCGTACACCGCCCGGGACAGATGAACCAGATCGTCATGCGATTCACCGTACCACTGGGCATACACATTGGGATCGCGCAACCGATAGTCGGCACTGAGGTCGATTACGCGAATTCCCGCCTGCAGCACGGGCGGAATGGCCGCACGACTGGCCCCGTGGGGCAGGCAACCGAAAGCGCATTGCACGCCGCGCGCCGCCAACTGGCCGGCGTCCAGCGTTTCACAACGCACGTCGCAACGGCCCAACAACGAGGGGTGCAACTCCGATATGCGCGGCGTGCCCTCTTGCCGTGACGTAATGACGGCAATCTCCGCTTGTGGATGCCGGAGTAGAATCTTGATCAATTCCAGGGCCGTGTAGCCCGACCCGCCAAGAATTGCGACACGAATCATCTTGTTCACTTTTTCCTTTCACCGGTGATGCATGTTCCAAGGACTTTTTTAGTTCACCTCGTGCAATTAAGCACGAGCCCACGCGAGTTCGCGCAAAGAATTGCTGGTTCGTTCCGTCATTTCGCTTTGACTTGCTTCGCCAAAATCGCGATACTAACACTAAGCTGCTTCCATGCGCCACGCCTCGGCGCGGTTCCGTCTAACTAGAAGCCAGCCGCGTTCGTTCAACTCTTGCCTGGTTGACCAAAGCTTTCTCGAATCTGGCAACAAGGGCGGTCCATAATCCGCTCCTGTCGATAGTAGGCGTCTGCGCATCCATTCGATGGGCGCCTTGGCAAATGGGGTCCGGAGCAAGCTTCATTATTTGTTGGCCATCCCTGGGCACCCATTCTTCCAAGTTACTTTCAACGCCTGAGGTCCGTTATGTCAAAGTACATGTTGATGGCGCTCTTCCTGGTAGGCAGCGCTTGCATTGCCGGCAGCGCGAGTTTTATGCTCGCGCATCCGCCGATGGCCACGACCGCTCCAAGCAGCTCGAACTTAGATCAACCGTGTGCATCGCAGGACGCCATGGACGATTTATGCGACCACGTGGTTGCAACTATTGATGCCTGCACTCCCTCGGGACACGGCTTTTCGGACCGCGCTGCGGCCCGTGCCAAGCGAGAGAAATAAATCGGCGCTGATACGGTGTACAACAGCCTGGACGTAAGCTCTCCGGCAATGAAGCCCCTGCGAGCGGACGATTTCCAACCTGGGAATCGTCCGCTTTTCGATTCGGCTTGCGGGATTGCAATGCTTGCTTGATTTCGGTCACCCTCGTATAATGATTTCAGCATCAATCTAAGGGTTCGCAGCCGATCATTTACTCCCGTTCGTAATCGTTCACGCAATCTTCCTTATTCCAACTGCTTCCACAATTCCCTCGCATCAAAGGGAGACTCAACGATGACCACTATGGCCACATTGCAAACTCCGACGCCGAAGAACGCTCGGTCCGCTCGCGGGGAAGAGCTTTCATTTCGAGCCAATGCAAGAACGTCGTTGGGCGTAGAGTTGGAACTCATGATCCTCGATCACGAAACCGGGGACCTGGCGCCCGGGGCCGTACCAATCCTGAAAGCTTGCGAAGGCGACGCGGTTCCGGGCGTGACCGCAGAATTAATGCAGTCGATGATCGAAGTAAAGACCGGCGTGTGCCAAAATGTGAGCGAGGTGCGCTCGCAGCTGCTGCCGAGCTTGCGCCGGCTGAGCAACATCGCGCGCTCGCTGGGCTATGATCTCGCCTTCTCCGCTACCCATCCGTTCCACAAGACCAGCGGCAGCGTCATTTTCCCGGCGGAGCGCTATGAGCAGATCATGGAGCGCCTCGCCTGGCTGACGCATCAGCGTGTGGTCTTTGGCTTGCACGTGCATGTGGGCGTGCCCAGCGGCGATTTGGCCATTGCCACGATCAACATGCTGGTGCAGTATCTGCCGCATCTGCTCGCCCTTTCCGCGAATTCGCCATTCTGGAACGGCGTGGACACCGGGCTGGCTTCCACGCGCGCCTGCCTCTATCGCCTGCTGCCGCATGCCGGCGTTCCGCGGTATTTCTCGCATTGGAAGCAATTTCGCCAGTTCTGCCAGACGATGACCGATTGCAAGACCATCCGCTCGTTCAAGGACATCTATTGGGACATTCGGCCGCGGCCTGATTTCGGCACCATTGAATTCCGGATTTGCGATATGCCGGCGAGTTTGAGTACCGTCTTGGCACTGACGGGCCTTACGCGTTGCATGGTGATTCATTGCCTGCGCTTGCTGGAAGATCGACCTCGAACCCGTGCCGGCGACATTCGCAAGCACTGGATTGCCGTCGAGAACAAATGGCTGGCGACCCGCTATGGGCTCAACGGCATGTACATCCGCACGCCGTCCGGCAAGCGCCGGCAGTTGCGTCAGGATGCGGTCGAATTGGTGCGGCGGTTGGAGCCGATCGCCAAAGAAACCGGCGACTGGCCCATGTTGGCAGCGCTGGGCAACGTCGAGAAATTCGAATCCGGCGCTGAGTGGCAGCGGAACCGCTTCCGCGATATCGGCGACTGGAAGGCCGTCATGAACGAAATGAAAGGCCGACTGGCGAAGGAACTAGCGGCCGAGGCGTAAAGAGGAATTGTCGTGGACTGTCCAACTTCGCGGTTGGTTAGCCCGAAGCGCAAGCGAGGAAAAAAAGAAAATGCTAAATAAGGGAGGAACATCATGGACAACATTCTCTGGTTCATCCTGATAGGCCTGATTGCCGGCTGGCTGGCCGGCCTCGTCGTTCGAGGGCGAGGTCTCGGCATACTTGTCAACATCGTGGTGGGGATCGTGGGGGCCATCATTGGCGGATATTTATTTTCCTTGTTGAATGTCAGCATTCCTGTTTCGGGATTTCTGGGTTCACTGATCACTGCAACAATCGGCGCCATCCTATTGCTTTTTGTCTTGAAGTTGGTTCGGCGCGACGCATGATCGGGCATTATTTCCGTAGACGACGCTGCCAGCGTCGTCGCGAATAGCGACGCTGGCAGCGTCGTCTACGGAATCTTCGTCGCTGGTGAAATTCGCCGACTCGTCCGTATATTCATCCTGTCTTCTTCGTTTCCTTACTTACCGTCTGTTCAGACTTCCGGAATCTGCGCCGATGCTCCTTCACGAAGCTGCCGAATTGATTCGCGCTCGGAAAGTCACCCCGCTGCAACTCTTCGATCAATGCCTGCAGCGCATCGATCAGTTGGAAAGCAAGGTTCATGCTTGGGTCTTTTTGGCCCGCGAAGAAGGTCGCGCACAAGCCGAACTGATGACGAAGGAACTGGAGCGCGGCCTGTATCGCGGTCCGCTGCACGGCATTCCGATTGGCGTCAAAGACATCTTCGATGTTTTCGACTGGCCCACGGCGGCCGGGTCGAAATTGTGGGCCAACAGCATCGCACGCAAAGACTGCCCTGTAGTCGAGCGTCTGCGGCAGGCCGGAGCTGTTTTCGTCGGCAAGACGGTAACAACAGCGTATGCGAGCTTCGACCCGCCACCGACGCGCAATCCCTGGAACCTGGAGCGCACGCCGGGCGGCAGCAGCAGCGGTTCCGCTGCGGCCATTGCCTGCGGCATGTGCTTGGGCGCCACCGCATCGCAGACCGGCGGCTCGATCACGCGGCCGGCTTCCTTCTGCGGCGCATGCGGCATCAAGCCGACTTACGGCCGGGTCACTGCAGACGGTGTTGTCCCGCTTGCACCGTCAATGGATCATCCCGGCGTCATGGCCGGTTGTGTGAAAGACCTGGCAATCCTCTTCAGCACCATTGCGGATCCTTATCCCACATTCAACGCGCAGATGGCCACGGCCGACCCCGAGCAACCGCCCTGCCTCGGCCTGTTGGGCGGCATGTTCGCGGAACGCGCCATCCCCGAAATGCAAAATGCAATGGCATTGGCGAAGCGCAAATTGATGAGCGCCGGCGCGAAAATCTTGCCCATCGATCCGCCGGCGCCGTTTTCCGAAGTAGTTCAACAACACGCGGTGATCATGGCCGTGGAAGCGGCCGAAGTGCACGAAATGCGCATTCACAAGCACCCGGAAGATTATCCGCCCAAAATTAGCGGGCTGATTCGCGAAGGCCTGGCGACCTCCGCCACGGCCTACGTTCGCAGTCTCCACCATAAAGACGTGCTCACCGATGCGCTCAGCGAGCAACTGGAACTAAGCGAAGCACACGCCTTCTTGTGCCCGGCCACGCTCGGGGCCGCTCCGCCTGCTGCAACGACTGGCGACCCGATCTTCAATTCGCCGTGGAGTTACACCGGGCTGCCGGTGATTTCGTTTCCCATCGCCTGGACGCAAGACGGCATGCCGCTGTGTGCGCAGCTTGTCGGCGATAAATTCAGCGAAGAAGAACTCTTCCGCTGGGCCATGTGGTGCGAGCGCGCCGTGGGATTCGAGCGCCGGGCAATTCCCTCCTAGTCAGCTGATCGACGGCTAAGAAACTGAACGTTCATTTTGGCGCGCCGGAACCGTCAGCGCCCGGAGTTTTCGGCTCAAGCGTGTCGAAGTCGGATGCAATCTTGCAAGTTGGCAGCGCCTTTTGCAGCTTGGCCACGCCGGGCGCGGTCCCCTTCGTTTTGTGCAGATAGAGCCGTTGCAGCGACGACAGGCCCTGTAGATCCAACAAGCCGGCATCGCTGATCGACGTGTTATTCAGCCAGAGCCCCTCCAAGTGCGTTAGGGGTTGCAAGTGCTTCAGACCATCATCGCCTACGCGAGTACCGGTTAGAACCAGATCAGTGAGCTTCTTCATCCCCTTGAGATGCGCCAGCCCGGCACCCGTGACCGCGGTGTTTTCCAAATTGAGCCAGACGATCCCGGTTGCCGGGGCGATTTGCGCCAGTCCATCGTCGCTTAGTTGTCTTCGATAGAAACTGACGCGCATCAACTCGACGGGACCGGCGGGAAGCGTGGGCGTCAGAATGACTTCGCCCGCGCCCCATGCTGAATTCCCGGAAGGCGGCTTCCGAACATCAGCTGACTGACTTTTGTCGACGACATACCACGCGTTTTTCTCGTTCATGAAGTTCGGGCGAACCACGACAAACCCGCCGGCGGAGACCACCCATTCGGCGACGCGACGATCGGGGTCGGCAGACTGCTTTGGCTCTATCAAGCGGTCATCGAGGATGATCTTGCATTGAGGGATGTCCTTGGCGAACGCCTCGACGGCCGCTGGGCTGACATTGGTCTTCTGCAATTTGAGTTCGCTGAGAAGTTTGCAGTCTTTGAAGTAGGCGAGCCCCCTGTCGGTCACTTGCGTCATGTTCAAATTCAGGTGAACTAAATGCTTGCAATCCTTGAAGTAAGCCAGGCCAGTATCGGTCACTGCCGTGCTTTGAAGGGCCAATCTCTCCAGCTTCTTGCAGTCCTTGAAATTAGCCAAGCCCTTGTCGGTCACGTCCGTGGTGCTCAAATCCAAATGCGTAATTCTTCGGAAGTCCTGGAAGTTCGCCATTCCTTCGTCGCCGACGCGCGTGCTGTACAAGTTGAGATGCGCCAGATCCTTGCAATTCTTCAAATACGCCAGCCCGGCATCGGTAATTTGCGTGTCGCCGAATTGCACGTAGGTCAATTTCTTGTAATCCTTCAGATGCGCCAACCCGGCATCGCCGATCCGGGTGTCGTGCAAATCGAGGACCATCAAATTGGTGCAATCTTTCAGCCTGACCAGGTCGGTGTCGGTCACCGACTTGTTTGCACCAAGCTCTACCGATGTGAGATTGAATTTGGCCGCGGGTAACTGTGTTGCGGATCGGTAGATTTCCGCCGTGCTATTGACTTGTACGGTGCCGCCGAGCGACAGCACCCATTCCGCTGCGCGACGATCCGGATTTTTATCTTCCTTCTTGGTCATCACGGCTGCTGACTGATCTACTGATACGTGCACCGTCATTCCGGCCCTTGTCATCTCGAAACGATCGGTGTCGAGTTTCAGCCCGTCCGGGCCGGTGACGCGGATCACGTACTTGCCGGGCGGCAGCGTCTTGTTGCGGTCACTCGGTTGAAGTTGGTATTTCAGAATGGTTCCGGACTCGTCATAGATTTCGATCTTGTCATTCTTGAAGCGCACATCGGCATCGCCATCGACTTGCACTACCAGGGTGCCGTCCTTAGTTTTGAACGTCATCCAGTAGCCTGCCAGGCTGACGCCGACTATGAAAAACAGCAAAACCGCGATCGCCATGCCGATGATCCAGCGTTTCCGCTGCGAGAGGCGTTGCTTACTCGCAAGCGCCAGCCGGCTCTTTTCGACTGCCGTGGACTTCGGCTCATAACGATTGATTTCCTTCCAAGGGTTCATGGAAGCTGTCCCTGCAGTAATCGTCGGCTTTAGCTCCGCTTGGATTGCAGCTAGCGCTCGCATGGCTTCCGCAGCATTTTGCGTGCGCTGCTCCGGTTCTTTGGCCAGCAGTTGCTGAATGAGTGCCGACAGTGCCAGCGGAACCTGCGGGTCTACCTCGTGCGGCAACGGCGGCTCGTCGAGCGCCAGGCTGGAAAGAATGGACAATGGGTCGTCGCCTTGGAATGGCCGCCGGCCAATGCTCATCTCGTACAGCACGCAACCGAGGCTAAAAAGATCGGCTCGGGCATCCACTGGCTTGCCGCGCGCCTGCTCGGGGGCCATGTACGCCGGGGTGCCGAGGATCGCGCCGGTCTGCGTCAATTGGCCCTTCTCGCTGGAGATGCGTGCGATGCCGAAATCGAGGATTTTCACGCGGCCAGCACCCCACGGACTACCGTCCGTGGGCTTTGGGTCTTCGAGCCAAATGTTGGCGGGCTTGATGTCGCGGTGAATCAAGCCCCGATTGTGCGCAGCGGCCAAACCAGAAGCAATTTCCTGGCCGATGCGAACGACTTCCACTATGGGCAAGCGCTCGCGCTTGAGTCGGTCGGCCAGCGATTCGCCGGTGAGGAATTGCAACGCGATGAACGGTACACCGTTGTCTTCGCCCACTTGGTAAATGGTGACGATATGGTCGTGACTGAGCTTTGCAGCCGCTTGGGCTTCGCGCAGAAAGCGGTCCTTGGCGGTCGGTCTGGCCGCCATTTCCGGCCGCATGACTTTAAGGGCCACGGGCCGATTGAGCTTTATATCCTCGGCTTCCAGCACCATACCCATACCGCCGGCGCCGAGTAGGCGCAGCACGCGGTACCCGTTCAGCCGGCCGATCTCATCGCCCTGTTGCGGCGGCGAAAGGAAACTTAAGTCGATGCCGTCTGGAGATTCGTTTTCTGCCGGCGGTGTCGTGTCGGAATCGGCATTCGTGTCGGGCTGACTAATGGTTCGGTCGAATAGACATCTGGAAATCAGCCGCTCGATGCGCGCCGGATACCCGGTAACTTTGCCGGAACCGCTGCGTAAGGCCCGAACCAAAGTGTCGTCTCCGAGACTTTGAAGCGTTTCCGGGCAGCGCGCGCAGCTTTCCAAATGCTGCGCGATGGCATCGACATCGGCAGCGGATAGCTCACCGGAAAGCAATTTGCGGAACTCTTCGGCCGACGGGCAGACATCGACGGGCATGATTCACATCTCCAACCCGCAACCGCTTGCTTATCGCGCACGCCGACTCTTGCCGGCGTGCGCGAAACGCAAGCGGAGTATGATTTTCTTACTGTACGATCAATGGAACGATTTCTTACGCGAAAAAGTTTATCCGGTCCAAAGTCCGGCGAGTTCTTGCCGCAAACGGGCCAGCACGCGGCATTTCGCCGCGTAAACGGCCCCTAGTGAGACCCCATAGTTTTTCGCCACTTCCGCGGCAGGCCGGCCTTCCAGGACCAGCGCCTGGAACACGCGCACGGTCTGCGGTTCGAAATCGGTTTTCAGGATGCTCCAGGCGTGATGAGCAAGTCGATCTCGGTATTCGCGTTCGATGAACGAATCCAGGTCGTCGGGCACGGGCACATCGAGCTTCGCCCGGGCTTCGGCGAGTTGTACCAGCGGCTTGCGCTTGACCCGGTCACGCCACAAGTTCAGCGTGACGGCATACAACCAGCGATGGAAACTCTGGCTGCGATCATATTGAAACTCCGCTAGCCGCTTCACGAGTACGAGCAGGACTTCTTGCACCAGGTCGGCCGCATCGTCTTCCGAGATACTGGTGCGCCGCAGCCAGTGAAATAACAGCGGCGTGTACAGGCGCACGAAGCGCGCCCAGGCAGCATCGTCGCCGGTCTGGCGCAAGCGCTCCAGAAGGCTGACCGGAGTCGAATCCATGCAAGCAGTGTATGGACGGACAAGATGCAGGCTCGCAAGCGAGTCGCCCCGACACTATCATGACGGAAAACGGAGCTCGCCGTGTCATTGGCCGAGTCGCTCGACATCCTGTACGAAGACAACCATTGCCTGGCGCTGAACAAGCCCGCCGGCTGGCCGACCACGCATTTTCAGGGCGACGAAGAAACGGTGGATCGCCTCGCAAAGGCATATCTGAAAGAGAAATATCAAAAGCCGGGAAAAGTCTTTTTGGGCGTGGTGCATCGGCTGGATAAACCGGTCTCCGGCGTGCTGCTCTTCGCCCGAACCAGCAAGTCCGCGGCGCGACTTTCGCAGCAATTCCGTGATGGCATGATCGAAAAAGTCTACTGGGCGGTCGTCAACGGGTTAGCCACGACGCGACCGATGGGAGCGGAGCGCCTGCCCTCAGCCGGCACACTCGAAGACTGGCTTCAGAAAAACGATGTGGCTGCCAAGATTGAGGTGGTTCCCCCGGACACCTTCGGCGCCCAGCACGCTGTCACGTATTACATGATTCGCGCCGAGCACGAGGACATGACGTTGCTCGAACTTCGCCCGCAGACCGGCCGCAAGCATCAGTTGCGCGTGCAATTAGCGAGCCGCGGCTGGCCCATCCACGGCGACCGCAAGTACGGCTCGCCGCATAAGTTCGGCCCCGCCATCGCCCTGCACGCGCGCTCGCTAACGTTCCTGCACCCGACGAAGAATGAGCCGATCACGCTGATAGCGGAGGTGCCAAAGTTCTGGCGTGGGCGATTTGCGCATTTGCTGGCGCGATAACGTAGAACGGAATTCATTCCGTTCGAGGCACGGCGAACGGAATAAATTCCGTTCTACGGAAACTTGAATATGAACATCGATCAAAAACTCACTGCCATCCGCGACCTCATTCAGCAAGACGTGGGCGACCGCGGCTTGGCGCGCGATCCGAAGGATAATCTGATTACGTCATGCCCGGATGATTTTGCGAAAGCGTGTCGGAGTATTGCCGAGCATCCCAACGCAGTTCTCGCTGTGGTCACGGGGTTTTACATACCTAAGGCGAACCCGCCTGCGGGCGAAACGGATGGCCCGCTGGGAGCGGTTTTCCTAGCCCGGGCCATGCGGGCGCTCGGCATCCCATGTGCAGTTGTCACCGACGAGTTTTGCCGGAAGGCAATTCGCCAAGCAAGTGATTTCGCCATTGCGCGGATTTGTACGGCCAGCATCATCGACGGGGGAAGACATGGTATTCTTTGGGGTTTCCCGTCCGACACGGAATACGACGGGACTCGCCTAACACACAGTGTGGCTCTGGAACGTGTTGGTCCGGCGGCGGACGGCTGTTGTTACACGATGCGCGGGCGCGATATCACCGCATTCATGCAACCAGCCCACATGCTGTTTCGGGGACTTTGGCCGCAGGTCTCCATTGGCATCGGCGATGGCGGCAACGAGATCGGCATGGGCAAGATTCCGCACGAGACCATCGTCAAGAACATCCCCAACGGCGACCTCATCCATTGCCGCGTGGCGACCGATCACCTGATCGTGGCCGGTGTCAGCAACTGGGGCGCTTACGGCCTCGCGGCCGGGGTCGCGCTGTTGCGCGGGCATCAGTTGCCGGCCGAGCTTTTCGATCCGGACCGCGAGCGCGAGATTCTGCAGGTGATGGTTGGGCGTGGCCCATTGGTGGATGGGGTGACCGGACAGCAGACCGCGACCGTAGATGGACTGACGTGGGAGCAATACATTCAACCGTTAGTGGAAATTGGAAAGATTGTAAGGGGATAGGACCCCGCACGCTCGAAGACTCGCGTGCGGGCTTGGGAGTAAGTATTCTCCCAAGCCCGCAGCCGAGTCTTCGAGGCTGCGGGGTCGTGGCGAAATATGAGTAAGAATCTGCAACATGCCACCGGCAAAGACATCCGCCTCGCTGCCCGTGAAGGCGCGCTCACAGCGCCCACGGCCGGCCTTGCCATGGGTCACGTGCAAGCGAATCTCGTCATTGTGCCGAAAGAACTTGCCTTCGATTTCCTTCTCTTCTGTCAGCGCAATCCCAAGCCGTGCCCGCTACTCGATGTCACCGAGCCTGGCAAGCCGGAGCCCGCGGGCATCGCCGCCGGGGCCGATCTTCGCTCCGATCTACCGAAATACCGCGTCTGGAAAAACGGCGATCTTATCGACGAACCCCCCGATATTCGCAAATATTGGCGCGATGACCTGGTCGCATTTCTGATCGGCTGTTCCTTCACGTTCGAGAACGCCCTGCTGGCGGCCGGGGTGCCGGTGCGGCACATCGAGATGCACCGCAATGTGCCAATGTACAGCACCAACATCGCCTGCCGGCCCGCGGGCAGGTTCCACGGCCCCATGGTTGTTTCGATGCGGCCCATGACGCCAGCCCAGGTCTTTCCCGCGACCACCATCTGCTCGCGCTTCGGCCGCGCGCATGGGACGCCGGTCCATTTCGGCGACCCGGCCACACTTGGAATCAAGGACTTGAGCAAGCCCGATTTCGGCGACGCGGTGCCGGTTCAGCCCGGCGAGGTGCCCGTCTTTTGGGCCTGCGGCGTCACACCGCAGGCCGTCGTCATGGCCGCGAAGCCGCCGCTCGCAATCACACATTCACCGGGGCACATGTTCGTGACGGATATGCGCGATTGCGATTTGGAAAACGCCTAAATTAGCCCACGGATGAACACGGACTGCGTAACACGGATGAACACGGATCGATAACTAACTGGCTTTCTGATCTGTGTTCATCCGTGATATGAAATCCGTGTTCATCCGTGGGCTAATGCATCTCCCTTCGTATCATACCGCCATTCCCGAATCTCACCCCACGAGAGCGCTGCCATGGAATTCTTCCCCGAAGTCAAAAAAATCCGTTTCGAAGGCCCGGATTCCACCAATCCGTTGGCCTTTCGCCATTACAACGAAAGTGAGACTGTCGAAGGCAAGTCGATGAAGGAGCACCTGCGCTTTGCCGTGTGCTGGTGGCACACTTTCCGCGGCATGGGCGGCGATCCGTTTGGCCCCGGCTGTGCCGTGCGGCCCTGGGAAGACGGCACCGATTCCGTCGAGATGGCGAAGAAACGCGTGCTGGTTGCTTTTGAGTTTATCGAGAAGCTCGGCGCGCCGTATTTCTGCTTCCACGACCGCGACGTGGCCCCGGAAGGCAAAGCGCTGAAGGAAAGCAACGCCAACCTCGACCAGATCGTGCGGGCCATTCGCGAGCAGATGCAGCGAACCGGCGTGAAGCTACTGTGGGGCACCGCGAACCTGTTCAGCAACCCGCGCTACGTACACGGGGCCGCCACCAGTTGCAATGCCGATGTGTTTGCTTATGCCGGCGCGCAGGTGAAAAAGTGCCTGGAGGTCACGAAAGAACTCGGTGGAGAGAATTACGTCTTCTGGGGCGGCCGCGAGGGCTACCAAAATCTCTTCAACACGGATATGAGGCGCGAACTTGACCATTTGGCCAAGTTCTTCCACCTGGCGGTCGAGTACAAGAAGAAGATCGGCTTCACCGGTCAGTTTCTGATTGAGCCCAAGCCAAAGGAGCCAACCACGCACCAATATGACTTCGATTGCGCCAATGTGGTCGCCTTTCTGAAGGCTTACGGTCTGGACAAAGACTTCAAACTCAATGTCGAAACCAACCACGCCACGCTGGCCGGCCACACGATGATGCACGAATTGACTTACGCCAGCATGCACGGCGCGCTCGGCTCAATCGATGCCAACCGCGGCGACCTGCTCCTGGGCTGGGACACCGATCAATTCCCGAGCGATATTTATCTCACAACGAGTTGCATGCTCGTCATCCTGGGCCAAGGAGGGTTGGCGCCAGGAGGCGTGAATTTCGATGCCAAGGTCCGCCGCGAGAGTTTCGAGCCGGTCGATCTCTTCCACGCGCATATCGGCGGCATGGACGCGTTCGCCCTGGGCCTGAAGATTGCCGCGAAGATGCGCAAAGACGGCGTACTCCGCGATTTCGTGAAGCAGCGCTACGGCAGTTGGGACACCGGCATCGGCCAACAGGTCGAGCAAGGTAAAGCGAATTTCGAGGATTTGGAGAAGTACATGCTGGCAAAAGGCGATGCGGATAAGAACGCGTCGGGCCGGCAGGAGATGCTCGAGAATCTTATCAATCGCTATTTGCGGTAGCGTATCATTTTGAGCCGGAAGCGCAAGCGACCGGATGTTGTGCTGTCAACATCCGGTCGCTTGCGCTTCCGGCTAACGACATTATTTCTCCGGCTTTGTCAGTACTGGTTTGGGACCATCCTTTTCTTGCGCTAACATTTCTGCTGGCCGCAATATGCGGTCAGGTTCGACGTAAAAAGGTGCCAAATATAAAGACTCGCTAAATGACCTCAATTCGGCCATTTTTTCTTCGATCTCTTCCCTAAGCCTTTTAGCTTCATCATCGAGATCTCTTTCAACCTTACGTCGAGCCTTAAAATCGCGCTGTTTTGCTTTCAAGGACTCAATCCATTTCTCGTTTTCATCTGTCGGCTTTACAGCCGCCGGCGGGTCGTCCTGTTTTTTTTCACTCTCCTGTTGAAACTGCTGCAATTCATTTTCCAGCGGAAAGTCCGGATCAGGCCGGAAAAACTGTGGCTTCGGTTGAAGATAGAATCCCGATGGCAGCGTTATTCCGGCATTCTCATTCGACTTGAAAAATGATCGAATGCGACCCAGCCAGCCATGTTTTTTCGGCTGCTCCGGCGATGCTACCGGCTCGACAACGGCCGGCGCTCCCGGTGTGGTTGGATGCAACACATCCTTATCGATGTAAACGACCTGCGAATCCCGCCTCTGGAAGACGACCGGGCGTACCCCATTGCTTTGCTGAGTTTCCGTGAAATAGATCGTGCACTTCCAGTGGCAGTGATGAAGTTGGGCCGGCCCCACCAAAGGATAGAAGCGAGGGTCGTCAATCTTATCCACTAGTTTCTCGCAGACGATTTCCACATCATCGCCAACGTCTTCGGTCTTCAGTTTGATACCGCTTTTCTCGTCCAATGCTGCCAGAACTTCCTGCTCGCTGGGCCGCTTGTCGCAGCTCGGCAGCGGCTCACCCGGCACGATTGGCGGCATGATCGGCGTATTCAGTGATAGTTCTCGCTTGCTGGGAGCGTTCACGGGCATGGCCTGCACTACAGCCGGCATAGGCGCAGGCGGAGCGACGGCATTAAAGCACAATGGATCGAGTTGCAGCGCCATGCGGCCGAGTTTCGCGGCCAGTTCCTTGTCACCGGCAGTGCACGCCTGGCGATATTCGGCGGCAAGCACTGCGGCGATGCGCCCGGCCTGGACGTGCGCTAATTCTTGGACTGACGCCTGAATCACCGGCGATGACGGGAGAATGTGCGGAGTGATGAATATCAGCGAGCACGTTGCCGGGTTGTCGTTTATCTGCTCCCAACCGAAACAAAAGACAAATGTCGATCCCGAGTGGAGTTCCAGGGACGTTTTCGACGAACTTGAGGTGAATCCCGGCACGAGTCCAAAGGAGGTTTCAATGCCCAAAGCCTTGTTGACCTTGGTCAAGCTCCACTGTACTTCTAGGTCCAAGGTCTGATCGTTCTTGATTGTCGGCAAAACCTCCACACTGGTTCCAACTTCGCGAAAATCGACTCCCGGCGCTTTGCTGTCGTCCAAACGCGCCAGAACAGCTTGCTGCCCACCGCATAGGAATTTTGCCGGTTGTCCGCTAAACGTGACGAGCCGCGGCTCCGCCAGCACCTTGCCATGCCCATCGGCTAGCAACTTGCGCAGCCACTCACATTTCTCTTTTTCCGAGATTTCCCCGAACCAACAATGGGGGGCAGACTTGGAACTCGGCACCAATCGGGCGCCGGAATTGGAGGCTGGCTTAAATTCGAGCTTGGTAAGTCCCTCCGGCAACACTCTGAGAACTTGAATATCGACTTGGACTTGCTGATTCTCGGCCCGCAAGTGGCCCGCAATCGCGCTTGCGACGACTGCGGCCAGGAAAATCTGCCACACGGTTCGCATACACGAACCTCCCAGAATTCGATTTTGAGGGAATTCGAGCGCTGCTACTCCGAGATGCGCGCGGAGAGATAGCATCTGCGTGAATTGCGAGCAAGACCGATTCAGCGTCGCAGCAGGCGCTTCCAACCGAAATGCTTCATGCTGTCGAGAATCACGGCCAGGAGTATTACGCCGCCGAAGACAATCTTCTGCTTGCCAGGGGCCAGGTTCATAAGGTTCATGCCATTGCGGATGACGGCAATGATGAAGGCCCCGACCAGCGTGCCGGTCATTTTTCCTTCCCCGCCGAAGAGGCTCGTGCCACCGACCACAACCGCAGCAATGACGTAAAGCTCATACGACTGGCCATAGGTCATCGAACCGCTCTTTAGTTGTGACGCCATGATGACGCCGCCGAGCCCGGCCAGTAAGCCGCTACAGACATAGGCGAACATGGTGACGGAGTTGATCGGCACACCGGAAAGCCGGGCTGCTTCACGGTTGCCGCCGACGGCATAGAGGTAGCGGCCTAGCACGGTGCGCGACATGAGGATGTGCGCGAGAATGTAAAGCACTACCATCAGCAGCACCGTGTGCGGAATGCCGAGCAAGCCCGTGCCGCGGCCCAGCCAGGTGAACGACTCGGGAATGCGGTATACCGATTCGCCGTGCGAAACTTCTTCGGCCAGGCCGCTGGCGATGAACATCATTGCCAGTGTGACGATGAAAGACGGTACACGAAACGCCAGCACTACAACGCCGTTGAACAAGCCGATAAAGCCGCAACAGAGAATTGCGGCAAGTGAAGCGCCGATCATTGCAGCCGGCGTTGCATCCACAGTGCCCAGGAAGCGCTGAATCAGCAGCGTGGACAGCACGGCCGACAGCGCGAGCACGCTGCCCACGGAGAGATCGATCCCGCCGGTAACTATAACCATCGTCATGCCAATAGCGATGATGGCAATCACGGCGATTTGCTGGGCGATGTTGAGAAGGTTGTCGGAATTGAGAAAACTGGGCCACCAATAGCTTTGCGGGGTTACGACCTTGGCCGTCGCCAGCGTGGGGTAATCTTCCTTCAAGTCGGCGAATATTAGCCAGCCAGCGGAAAGTTGATCGCAAGCGATGACGTCGAGCCGTTCCTTCTTCTGCGCGATCGCATCGAGGGCCAAACGCGCGTCACGCGGTTCGCCCTTCACCACAGCTAGCACTTTGACGTTGCACTTGCCTAGCTCCGCGTCGAGCGTGTCCGCAAAGGCCGCATCATCGGCCGATGCTCCCGCCGCGATGAGAACATGTGCATCGATGCCATTTTGGCGCAATATGTCCCGTGCCAATTGTTGGCCTGCCGCCGCCCCGGTTGGTGTCTGTCGATGCAGCGTCAACACGCTAAAAAGGCCGCAAAGCAACAGCAAGACCAAGAGCATGCCCTTGCCGGAGAGAAGGCGGGAAATCGCTTTGCCGAAATTGGCCATAGATGGGAGTGTATGGAGAGCTGGCCCACGGATAAACACGGATCATAAAACACGGATAAACACGGATTAGCTTTTTTCCTGATCCGTGTTCATCCGTGTTGCGAAGTCCGTGTTCATCCGAAGGCTAATTATTTCAGGTCCGGATCTTTTTCCGCATCGGCCTTGCGATACAGCTTCGTCGGAATGAGAATCTCCGGCTTCACGTCTTTGCCCTTCGAGTGATCGACAATCGCGTGCGCGATCTCGACGCCCATTTTGTCGGGGAATTGGATTGGGTCGGCGTAAATCTTGCCTTCCTTGATGGCTTGCTTGCCTTCGGGCTGGCCGTCGAAGCCGATGATGACAATCTGGTCGGTCTTTTTCGCCTGCTCGACGGCCACGCGGGCACCGAGGGCCGAAGGGTCGTTGATGGCGAAGATGCCGCGCAGGTCGCCATGCGTCTGGATGGCGTCCTGGGCGGCCTTTTGGCCTTCGGGCTTCAGGCCGCCGCCATCGAGCTCCTGTACGATCTCGATTTTTCCGCGCGCCTTGGCATTGTGGTTATTGATCACTTCCTTGAAGCCCTTCACGCGCAGCCGGCACGATTCGGCCTGCGGGAAGTGAATGATCGCGACCTTGCCGCCCGATTCGTCGAGCGCTTCGATCATCGCCTTGCCGGCTTCGCGGCCGCCGCCTTCGTTGTCGGTCGCAATCTGGCAGACGATGTTCACCCCTTCTTCCTTGCACGGAATGTCCACGGTGAAGACCGGAATGCCCGCTTCATTGGCCTCCTTGATGACCGGCACCACGGCCCGCGATTCGGCCGGGCTGAGCACAATGGCCGAGCATTTGCGGACGATGAAATCCTTGATCTGATTGGCCTGCTTGGCCGGATCGCGGTCGGCACTCACGACGACGGTCTCGTACCCATGCTTCGCGGCCTCGGCCTTGATATTTTCGCCGATGACTTTGAAGAACGGGTTCTCCAGCGTCAGCAGCGAGACTCCGATGGTGCCGCGATGCTCGACGGGGGGCCGAGCATCCGGTTGCGTGGACCCGCCGCCCTTCGGCGCATCCGGCGTACAGCCGAGGAGGACAAGGAGTGCGAAGGGAGACAAAAGAATCCAGCGTAAATGCATGAACAATCCTCCGCGCTGAGGGGCTCTTTTTCTTCTCGGCGTTGCGAGGGGCCAGGATTAGTGTATATCCAATCGGTTGCCCGATGGCCCAACACAGCGTCATGTGGTAGAATCCGATTTGGAGGTGAGCCATGTCGGAAAAGGTCGCCGAACTGCTGAAAGCCGCATTGGTTCTTTCGCTGGAAGAGCGCCAAGAGCTATATGAATGCCTGGAAGATAGCTTGGATGCTCCGGACTTGCACGAGGGGATGACGGAAGAAGAATTCATCGCTGAACTGAATCGGCGTCATGAGGAGTTTCTCCGCGATCCGAGCGTCGCGATTCCGTGGGAAGAAGTGAAGAAGATGCGCGTGAGCGATTTCTAGCATGCCCGTTTTTTACCACCGGCTCGCTTTCGCCGAATTGGGGCATGCTGTACGGAGGTACGCCAGAGCCGGCACAATCGTCGCAACTCGATTTCTTTCCCAAGTACACGCCGCAACCGCGCGAATCGAAGCAAACCCGGCTATCGGCGCGCCTTGTTTTGGGGCATATCGTTACGTGACCGTCCGCAGGTTTCCGTATGTGATTTATTACCGGGAATTGTCCGCCACGTCAGTGATGGTCTATGCGGTCGCGCATGGTCGGCGACGTCCTGGGTATTGGCTACGCCGAGTCCATCTGCCGTAATTGGGAGCGGTAGACCGGCGCATGCGTCTCGCGCGACCGGCTTTATTTGTGCGCCCCGACGATGCCCAATTTGCCTTTTCGATGCTTCGCAAGAAGATAGAGACTTGGTCGAACGTCGCCATCCACTACTTTGCCTACGATCACCAGCCAATCGTCGGCTGCGAGGAATGCATCCATTTTTTTTCGGTCTTTCGGACCCAGTTGACTGCTTTCTTTGTCTTTGAGATCTTTATACTTACCGATTGCCAGAATCTTCCATCGCGTTGCGCCTTCATGCTCATCGTACCATTTCACCATCGTTGTAAGTGTTGTCTTTAGTGCCTCCTCGGATTCCTCAATTTGGCCACCGTTGTACCAAGGAAGTGAAACAGAGCGAACGAGCACATCGACCTTGCTCGCGCCAAGGTTCTCCAAGAACTTCTGCGCCAGTTTTTCGACAATGTCAGCCGTCGGTTCATCCGCTCGGCAACCTTGGGCCGCAGGATCAGCGAGGAACAAAATGGCAGAAATGAGGCCGAGAAATGCGATTCGGATGCGCTTCATAGCTATGTCCTTTTTTTGGCCCGGTATTCCGTCACCCCATCAGCCCCACAATCGGATCCCACGTCGTCATCGTCTGAATCTCGCGCGGCAGACCGGGGACTAGCCGGAGCTGCCCCACATCGAAGAGCGTGTGCAGGATTGTCGAGATCAAGTTTTGGATGCGCACCGGCTCCGTCTGCGGGTCGCCGGCGGTGCGGTTGGATTGGCCGATCACCTGGCCCATCTTCAGGCCGCCGCCGGCTAACAACAGCGGGCCGAGGTTGCCCCAGTGGTCGCGGCCGCCCTTGCCGTTGATTCTCGGCGTGCGGCCCATTTCGCCGCAGGCCACCACCAGAATCTTTTCGCTCAGGCCACGGGCTTCCAGGTCTTCGATCAGGGCCGACAGGGCATAATCGAGCGGTCGGCCCATGTAGCCCATGCCCTCGCCCACCGGGGCGTTGTTCACGTCGGAATGCATGTCCCAGACGAAGTTCGTGGTCACGGTCACGAAGCCGCAGCCGCGTTCGCAGAGCCGGCGAGCCAGCAGCAGCAGCCGGCCCAGCGTCTTGGCGTTATCGACGTAGTTGTTGTAATTCTTCCATTTCTTGTCGATGGCTTCGGGGCGGACCAGCGGGGCGGTGTCGTAGCGGGCGATGGTTTTCTCGCTTTCGCGCGATAGGTCAAATGCGGCCGATAGGCCGGAGAGGATCGTGTTGAAGGCTTGTTGCTGCGTTTTATTGAGACCTTCGACTAGCTGTTGTTCCGAGACCGACCATTTTACGCGATCCAGTTCGGCAAGTAACTTTCGGCGATCTTCCAATTGATTCATCGGAATGGCGAGTTGCATGTTCTTGCGCAGTTGGCCGCCGCTGCTGGGATCGAAGGGGGCGTTGGCCGTCCCGAAGGGGCCGGTGGCGTCGAACTTGCCGAAGTTCATCGTTCCCGGCTGCGTGCTCGGATCGACTGCTTTCGGGAAGAGGATCGCGTTCCGCGGCATGTTCGTGACCGGGTGATTGATGCCGGCCATGCGCGAATAGACCGAGCCGAGGTTGCCGCCGGAGGTGTCGCGGCACACGATGGGCTTGATGTCGTGATTGGCGTCGCCAGGGACATAACTGCGGACAATCGCGAGCTTATCGGCCAATGCGGCGAGCTTCGGGAAAGTGCCGCCAAAGGTGATGCCGGGCAGTTTCGTGGCCACTTCGCCGGTAGCGCTGCGAATTTCCTGCGGGGCAGTCATCTTCGGGTCGAAGGTCTCTATTTGGCTGGGACCGCCGTGGAGGAAGACGAAAATCACCGACTTATCTTTGACCAACTCCTTGCTTTCCGCAGCGCGAGCCGCGAATAAGTTGCTCAGCGACAGACCGCCGAGCGCCAGGCTGCCGATGCGCAGAAAATCGCGGCGATGGTGGCGCGAATCGCAGTCGAAGATGGTGAACATGACGTGATCCCTGCGGAGTGACCTACAGGCCTTATGGGACGTATTCGGCCTATAATGGGTTGTGGTGTGCCAGGATATTATTACCCATTTTCCCGTGATTGGCAGCGGCAGTACCTCTCATGAAGCGAAATACTATCGCGGCCGGCATTCTGATTCTCGGCTTGCTGGCCGTGCTAATCTGGCCGCTGGCCAGCACGTTAACCCTGATGAGCGAAACCTCCATGAAAGACCGAAAAGGCAATCCAAAATTGGGACGGCTTGAAAAGAGCGACACCGAATGGCGCAAAGAACTAACGCCCGAACAGTACCGCGTAACCCGCCAGCAAGGCACCGAGTGCGCCTTCACCGGCGAACACTGGAACGCGAAAGGCGAAGGGACTTTCTACTGCGTCTGTTGCGGTCAGCCGCTGTTTGAGTCTTCGACCAAATTCGATTCCGGCACCGGCTGGCCGAGCTTTTTCCGGCCTGCGGATGAAGAAAACATCTCGCTGCAAGCCGACTGGACGATGTTTATGCGCCGTACGGAAGTGCTGTGCAGCCGCTGTGACGCGCATTTGGGGCATGTGTTCGAGGATGGGCCAAAGCCCACGGGGTTGCGGTATTGCATCAACTCCGCGGCGCTGAGATTTGAGGAAAAGGAGAAATGAACATCCCCCTCTCCCCTTGGGGGAGAGGGAGAAGAAAGGTCGCCTTCTCCCCCGTGGGGAGAGGGAGAAGACTATTACTCCACGTTCAGCGTGGCCACGTTCTGCTCCAATTCCTTCTTGCGCTTCTTTTGTTCCTCCTGTTTCGTTTTCACCGATTCCTGCAAGCCTTCGATTTGCGTTTCTTGCTTGTCGAATTTCTCCAGGTAGCGCTTGTGCGCGGCCGACGTTGCCGGCACGTTGGCCAAATTCTGCCGCAAGCGGGTCTGGTCGTCGGCAATGTCTTTGAGCTGCTTGTTCAGCTCCGTGATTTGCCGATCCAGTTCCGCGAGTTGCGATTTCTGCTCGGAAAGCTTCGCCAGCGCTTCCTTCACTTTGGCCGAAACGGCCGGGCTGGCCAGGTATAGACGAATCGTGTCTTCATTCACGTCGGCCACCTTAAACGATGCGGTGTTCACCGTTTCCTGGCTCACGGTTGTCTCGCCGGCTTTGCCCGCAGCCACATTCACTGGGAAGCGGTATAAGTTCTGACTGCCTTCCACCGGCTTGAAGTCGCCGATGATCTTCCACTCCGCCGGGATGCCGTGCTCGACGGTCACCGTGCGGTCCGTCTCGGCCCGATTCAGCATGTGGTAGGTCACGCTCAACTTGTGCTTCGAAGTGGCCTCCAGCATGCCCTTCACGATCTTCACACCCTGAAGCTCCGCCGCCGGATTGCGGATCGTCCGCAATACTTCCAGGTGCAGATTGGTGATAAAGGACGAGTCGTGTACTTCTGGCGAAGGTTGCTTCGTCCACTGTTGTTGGAAAGGATCGATGCGCACCTGCTCTTCGGACACGTCGAATTCCACCGTCTTGCCAGCGGCGACCGGCACATCGAAACGGTAGACTTCGCGGCTGGTCTCGCGCGGCTTCTCCGGCTCCACGAGCTTCCAGTTGTTGCGGATCGGGTGCTCGATCACCATGAGCCGGTCCTGCGGCGAGCGATTGCGGATCGTGTACTTCCGCGTTTGGCGAATCGTGTACTGCACGCGCAGCGTATTGTCCGGAGCCGAGATCGCCATCTTCGGGCCGGGCTTCTGCGTGGCAGTCGATTTCACTTCCGAGCCCAGATCGACGGCGTAGCTTAGCAGCCGTTCTTCATCGGGCTGAAGATCAGGCATGCGGGCGTCGCCGGCATAACTGCCTTCTTCGAAGACAGTGATCGGCCCCTGCGTCAGCGGCTGGCCGCAGGTGTTCTTGAAGCGCAGGCCGAGCAACGGGTACTTGGCATGCACGGCTTCATTGAAGATGCTCACGCGCTTGGCTTCCACGCTCTTGTCGAGCAAGGGAAGCAGCGCGGATTTTTGCCGCGGCAGGCTGATGCGATCTTCGATGACGTAGCGGAAGGCGTCGCCAATGTCTTCGGCCGCAGCGACAGAAGCGATGCTCTGGTGCGGGTCGAGATTCGTAAGAATAGCCCCTGCTTTCTTGGCATCGTCGATGTTCTTGTTGCGGGCCACATCCTGCTGTTTGCGGCGCTCTTGCAGTTGTTCGTAGGTAAGTTTGGAGTTGTTGCCGAGCATTTGCTGCAAGACCTGCTGCTCATTGTTGTTGTTATCCGCGTTCATCTGCCCAGGGTTGTTGAATCCCGGTTGTGCTTGCTGCTGAGCAATGGCGTTGCCATTGAAATTCGCCATCGGATTCATCGGACTCGCTGAATTCTGATAACGATTATTGCCGCCTTGAATACCGAATTGGCCGCCGAGGTTGCCGAACTGGTTGAGCGAATTCTGGGTGTAGTTACCGCCTTGGATGCCGACACCGCCAGCAAAGCCGAAGGGGTTTTGCAAGCCACCGCCACCGAAGCCGGATATGCCGCCACCGAAACCTTGGTTATTACCACCGCCGCCGAACCCGTTGAAATTGGCAAGACCGCCCTGCTGGAGGCCGCCGGCTTGGCGCATCGCCATGATGGCATCATTCGTCAGCGCGCCGTTATAGGCCGGCGGCCGCAACGACGCGAACTTCTCCGGCTCTACCACTGGCCGCGGCATGAACAGCGGCGGATACAGGTCCATCTGGTACGAAATCGGCCGGCTGGAAACGAGCACGACGCGCAGGTCGTTCCAATCTTCATCGGTCACGTTTTCCACGGCGGCCCAGCCCTGAAGCTGGATTTGCTTGTCGAGTGAGAGCCGGTAGCTCGTCTTCCAGATCGGGTTCTCGGCCACGTAGCCGACGCGAACCTTGCGCTTGCCGTCGCCCTTGAAGTTCAGGCTCACGGTCTTCTTCAGGGCATCATGCGAGCCCGCCAGCACTTCCAGGGCACGGTACAGTTCCGCCTGCATTTTGGGATTCAAAAAGCGAATACGCTGGACTTCGCGCAAGTTCACGCTGCGCATGCCTTCGGCACAAGCCAGGTTCAACAAATGAACCTCGTGCACGGCGCTCGGACCGCTGGGCTGCATTTCCGATTCCATGCCCATGATTACGCCCGAAAGCGTGCCCGGCTGATTCACGGCATTCGCTTGCATCACCACTTCGACCTTCTCGCCACGGGCCTGGTTCAGCAACTGGCCCAGAGTCGGGTTGCCGGTGAGATCCACGGCGAAGCTTCGCAAAGTCTTCTCGATCGGATCCTGCCCATCGTAGCTGATGGCGCCGATCTTCCCCTGGCCCATGTCTTGCAGCACCAGGCTCTTGAGCAGATCATTCACATCGCCAATCGGAAACTGCAAGTCGATGCGAGCCGGGCCTTCCACTTCGCCTTCGCGCTGGAAATAGCCCACGCCGCTACTGAAGAGCACCACTTGCGTGAGCGGCAGGCTCGGGCCGGCATTCCCATTGCCCTGCCGCGCTTGAACTTGCTGCACCGGCTGTTGGGCCGGCGTGCGCGTGAACCAGAAGATGCCAAGCGTGGCCAAGGCCGCCACGCCGAGGCCCGTGAGCAAGCATTTGCGAAGCATTTGTGAATCTCCGTGGAGAGAAGGGAAAGCCATATCATACAATCAAGTGAACGCCGGCCAACCAGCTTCGTTGGCGCAAGTGCAGCAAAGCTACCACGACCGCGATGGCGGGAACAGAGCGGAGAGTGGAGTAGTTACAAATTCGATACAGGAAGCGACGAATACAGATCAAGCAAAGCCCACGGATAAACACGGATTCCAAAACACCGATTAGCACGGATCAGAAACTAATTGATCGTGTGCAAATCCGTGTTCATCCGTGTTACAAAGTCCGTGTTCATTTGTGGGCTAAATGGAGAAGAATATGGCCATCACTGACGAGATCGCCCAGGGCGAAGCGCACATGCAGGCCTACGAGGCGGCCCTAAAGCGGGGCGACTTCGGCACCGCCATTCGCGAGATGGTGGAAGCCGCCAAGATCGACGGCCGGCGCTTCGCTCCGTTCGCCGTGGGCAAGTATCTGCCGCAGCGCGTGCTTGCCGCAAGCGATTCCGACGTCGCATTCGTGTGCAAGCACAAGTTCCGCAATAGTCCTGTCGTGGTCAAGGCGCTTCGGAGCGAGAATCTGGATCGAGACGTTGAGGAAATCCTGGCGGAAGCCAAGGCATTGCAAGGAATCGATCACCCCGCGATCGCTCGGCAACTGGATTCCGGCTACGTCGAGCCGGAAAGCCATGGCCGGCCATATCTCGTGACCGAGTACTTCGATGGCGTCACGCTCGAAGAATATGTAAACAACCACGGCGTCCTGACGCCGACGGAGTTGATCGATCTGGTAGGACCGGTCGCGGCCGGCTTAGAGGCGGCACACAGCAAAGACATTCTTCATCGAAACATCAACCCAGCCAGCCTGCTGGTACGCTGCTCTGCAGATGGCAATGGCAACGCTCAATTCATAGTGATGCTAGTCGACTGCGGGCTCAGTATTAAACGCGGGCCGAAGGACTGCGTGGCGCCCGAACAGAAGCAGCCCGGCGGCCAAGTTACGAAAGCCAGCGACGTTTACAGCTTCGCCCGCACTTGCTGCCTCGCCCTCTTCCAGACCACGCAACCGTCGGCTCAGCAGTGGAAAAGCATTCCGCCCATGCTGGCCGACTTGCTACAACGCTGCGTGTCGCCGAATCCCGAAGACCGGCCAGTGGACTTCGCGATCATCAGCCGCTGCCTGGAGCGCCTGGAGGCCGAATGCAAAACACAACCGGTGACGGTGCCCGCCGTGGCGGTTCCTCCGCCGGTAACGGTGCGCACGCGGATTGTGTCGCCCTCTAAACCGGCCGAGCGCGAAGACGAGCCAGAGGAAGAATATGAGGAAGCACCTGTCCGCAGCGGCATTCCGGTCTGGGTTTGGCTCGTGGGCGCCGGCGGGCTCGTGGCCCTCATCGGGGTGCCCGTGCTTGTCGTCATCCTGTACCTGAATCGCGGCAGTTCTGATACCCAGCCGGACGCGGTTGCACAAACCAATGTGGACCCAAGCGCATCGTCGAACCATGCGCAAGAAACGCGGCCCAACAAGCAGCCGGAACAAAACCCGTTTGAACCTGTCGCAAACAATGCCAAGCCGCCGGTTGCCGAAAACAAGTTGTACACCATCGAATTCCAGGACGTGCCCACAAAGACTGTGGCCGACTTCGTCGAGAGTCGCTTGAAGACGGAACTCGAATACACGAAATTCCCCGGCTCCGCCGAGTACTCGCGCGATGTGAAAGGGAGCATCAAGAGCAAAACGTACTCCGGCACCACGCTTAGTTTCAAAGTGCTTAGCAGCAAGAGCATGAACGACATCGTGCGGCGGACCGAGTTAGGCGCGCTAGGCGAAGAAGGCGATCGCCTCACGGTTGCCGTGCAGCAACCGGCCGAGCGGCCGCAGACCGCCACCAACCCGCTGGCCGGGCCAAGACTGACCAAGGCTCAGATGCAAACCGTCCTTCGCAACATTCAAGGCCAGAACCTGGGAATCCGCACTCAGGCGGTCCGGCAGTTGATGGAAGCCTCGCCGACAGAAGATTCACGAACCGGCGTGCGAGCGGCGCTGCGGCCGCTGGTGCAGCAGTTTGACAACGATGCCATCAAAGCGCTCGGCGTCTGGGGAACGGAAGATGACGTGCCGATCCTGCTCCAGCTTGGGCAGCAGAAGGCCGGCGATTTGGGAGCGGCCCAGCCGATTATCGAAGCTCTCGGCAAGTTGCGCTCCGCCCAGGCCGCCCAGTTCCTGGTGAGCCAACTGGGCAACTTCTTCAACGGGGGCTACGCGTTTGATGCCCTGAAACTAATCGGCACACCGGCCGAGAAAGCCATGCAGGCCGCGCTCAGCAACCGCGACGCCAATATTCGCATTAAAGCCTGCGACTTCCTCAAACTTTACGGCACCACCGGCAGCATTCCCGCATTGAAACCCGTCACGCTGGACAGCGACACCAAAGTATCCAATTCCGCTTGGGATGCCTGGCGCACGATTGCTTACTTCGGCAAAGCCGCCGCGACAACGGAAGAGAATCCGTTCAAGCCCACGGAAGAGAACCCCTTCAAGCCCACGGAAGAAAATCCGTTCAAGCCAAGTGACGACCCGTTCCGGCCCGTAATCGGCGCCGGTCGCAAGGTGGACGACCTGAGTGTGATCGAAGTCGAAGCGCCGGCGGCCACGTTGTTGCCGAACATGTGTGTCGCGGCCGACGGGAAATCGTTCTACGCCATCGACAAGAGCGGCGAGCTGCGCCGCTTTGGCTGGGATGGCAAACAACTGGCCAAGGAGCCGACAAACAAGTGCACGGTGCTTACCGTCAGTTCCGAGGGTGTGATCGTCGCCAATTCCGGTGATACGAAATTGCTCGACCAGGATTCTTTAACGCTAAAGCAATCCGGCCCGCTGGCGACGCCAAAATGGATTGCCGCGTCGCCGAGCCAAAGTGTGGCCGTAGCCCGCTGCGAACCCCCAGGAATTCTCTGCGTTCTCGATCTCGGCACTTTCACGGTGAAGCCGCAGATAATTAGCGACAAGCAACTGGCCACAGTCCCGCGCGCCGAACCTACGTTAACCCCCGATGGCAAATACTTCTTCACGCGCGGCGGCCGGCTATGCCGCTGGAAGCTGGAAAACCTGAAAATGGTCTTCTCGGAATCCGGCCCCACCCTCGGGCCGAGCGACAGCGGGCAGATCTTGATTAGCCCCGACAACAAATTTGTCGCGCTGTTCTATCCCGACGGCAATAAGCCCGACGGCGACCTGGCCAAAGATGTCAATCCCGGCAGCACGGCCGTATTTGCGGTCGGCGATCTGAAGAAGCCCGTTTTCCAGATCGCGCATGGCCGCGGCGCATTCGGCCTGGCTTTCGACGCCACCGGCGCCTGGGCCAGCACGCCCGAGCATTCTTTAATCCACTTCGGCCCTGACGGCAAAAAGATAAAGGAATACGCCGCTTTCGCCGGCGGACCAGTGAAGCAACTCGTGGTGGCAGCCGACGGAACGCATGCCGTGCTGCTGACGGATAGGAAGCTGCTGAGCGTGCAGTTGCCGAAGTGAAATGTGGCGAGCCGTCGGGTTCATCCCGCGGCAGATTCGTCGGGGACAAGCCCCGCCGCTGGCACTATTGGTTGCCCGCCATACTCGATTGCGGTTACTCCAGCGGGGCTCGACTGCTCTTACCGGCATTCGCGATATCTGCTATGAATGGCTTTGAAGGCCGCAAAAATTGGAGACTTCGCATGCAGCCGGAAGTACCTGCGCCGCAATTGTACCAATCGCCGTTTCGCCGGCACAAGACGCGCGAGGTAGCGGTGGGCACCGTCATTGTCGGCGGCGACAACCCGATCTGGGTGCAATCGATGACCACACCCGACACCAACCAGGTCGAGGACGTCATCGCCCAGATTCACCGGCTGGAAGAAGCAGGCTGCGAAATTGTGCGCGTCACCGTACCGAAGCCGGAAGACGCCGCTGTGCTCAGCGAAATCAAGCGGCGGATCAAGGTGCCGCTCATTTGCGACATTCACTTCGATTACAAGATGGCTCTGGCGGCACTCGAGCACCCCATCGACAAAATTCGCATCAACCCCGGCAACATCGGCGGCTACGACCGTTATCGGCAGGTCATTCGCAAGTGCAAGGCGAAGGGCGTCTCCATGCGCATCGGCGTGAATGCCGGCAGCCTCGAACGCGAGATGGCCATGAAGTACGGCTACCCTTGTCCGCCGGCCATGGTCGATAGCGCCCTGCGGTACATCGAGATTGCCGAAAGCGAGGGGTACCACGACATCATCGTCTCGCTGAAATCGAGCGACGTGATGACCGTGGTGGAAGCCTACCGGCTCTACGCCAAACAGGCCGACTACCCCACGCACATCGGCGTGACCGAAGCCGGTAAGGCGCCGTATGCGGTCACGAAATCGGCTTGCGGTCTGGCTCCGATCTTGCTCGACGGCATTGGCGACACGATTCGCATCAGCCTGTTAGGCGATCCCGTTCCCGAGGTGGCCGCTGCTTTTGACATCCTGCAAGCCACCGGCCGGCGCGTGCGCAAGCCGGAGTTGATCGCCTGCCCCACCTGCGGCCGGCTTGCCATCGACCTCGAAAAAATCATCGCAGAGTTGGAGCAGCGGCTCGCCGGCAAAAAGACGCCGGTGAAGATCAGCGTGCTCGGCTGCGTGGTGAACGGCCCCGGCGAAGCGCGTGAAGCCGACATCGGCATCGCGGCCGGCAACGGCAAAGGAGTTATCTTCCGCAACGGCGAAATCGTGCGCCACGTGCTGGAAGAAGAGATGGTCGATGCCCTGCTGCAAGAAGTTGCCGCCTGGGAGAAGGAACACGCGGCAGGCCCGAACGAAACCGCGAAGCCAGCCCACAGCCGCAAACGGCTGCCGGTTGTTACTGGATAGCCTATATAACTCGTGCGAAACGAGCCGGAAGCGTAAGCGACGGAGGCGGACTACTCCGTCGCTTACGCTTCCGGCTCGTTTCGTTTTCATGGCGGCACGCATTTTGCAGTTCCTAGGCCCATCCGAGATTTCACGGAATCTCAAACCCGTTTACTCCAGAATGGGAGCCCAGTATATGCTTATTCGAGCTTACAAGCGAACCGCCAGCATGCGCTGGGGGCTGATTGCACTTCTGTTGGGACTTCCACTTCCCATAGTGATCCTGGCATTTCTCTTTGGCGGTTGCCGGTAGGCAACAGCCATTAACGAGCCGGAAGCGTAAGCGACGGTATCGAACGAAGCCCGTCGCTTACGCTTCCGGCTCGTTCTTTGGTCACCACGTCAACACAAGTCCGATCGCCGCGGCGAACATCACCACGGCCGTCGTCCAGCCGAGAATATTCAGCGTCCAACCGTTCACGCGCTTGCCCATGATCTGTTTATTATTGGCCACGAGCATCACGAGCACCAAGAGGGGCGGCGCCAGGAAGCCGTTGATCACCGCGGTCCAAAAGAGCGCCTGCATCGGTTTCACGCCCAGAAAGTCGATCAGCAACCCGCCGGCAGTGGATGCTACTAGCACGATGTAGAACTCCTTGGCCTTGTGCGGCTTGGCGTTGAGGCTGCATGGCCAGTGGAACGTCTCGCAGACCGCGTAGCCGGCCGAGCCGGTGAGAATGGGAACTGCCAGCAAGCCGGTTCCGATCAGCCCAAGTGCCATCAAGATTGCGGCCGCATCGCCAGCCAGAGGTCGCAGCGCTTCCGCCGCGTCTTGGGCCGAGCCGATGTCGGTCTGCCCGGCGCGGTTCAGCGTGGCCGCACTGGCCAAGATGATGAAAAACATCACCACGTTGGAGAAGAACATGCCGACGCCCACGTCCCAGGCACGGTATTGGACTTCCTCGTCCGTCGCGCCACGCCGCTGCCATAAGCGCCCGCGGCCGTGCGCCCGTTTTTCTTCCACTTCCTGACTCGCTTGCCAGAAGAACAGGTACGGCGAAATCGTAGTCCCCAACACAGCCACAAGCATAGAGAGCGAAGTGCGGTCGAAGTGAATCGTCGGCACCAACGTGCCGCAGGCCACCTGCCGCCAACTTGGATGCGCAAGGAACGATGACGCAATGTATGCAAGCAACGAGAGACATAGCCATCGGAAAATGTTGGCAATGAGCTGGTACGATCCCCAGATTTGCAACACCACGATTAAGACGGAAACGGGAAGAATAAGTGCCGAAACTCGAATCGGAATGAGCAGGTTGATTCCCGCCGCAATAGCCACGATGTCGGCTCCGGCATTGATGGTGTTGGCAATAACCAAACTTAAAACGACGACGAAAACAAGCTTTCGGGAAAAGCGCCGATTTAAGGCTGCTGCCAGTCCTTCGCCGCTCGCCAGCCCGACCCGGGCACAAATGTACTGGATCGCGAACATGAGCGGAAAGGTGATCCAGGCGCACCAGAGCATCGAATAGCCCAACGATGCCCCCGCCATGGAATAGGTGCCGATGCCCGAAGGATCGTCGTCGGAAGCGCCCGTAATGACACCGGGGCCAATGAGTTTCACCAGGCGGCCGAATGGACCACTGGGCCGCATCGATTTTGCTGGCCGGCGTTGGTTTACTTGTTGTAATTCGCTTGCCTTGGGGGCATTCGTTTGCTGGGGTGTAGCCATCGGCACGTCCTTTCGCGCCCACGGAAGTTGCATGCAACTTCATGAGAGCAAACGACATACCGAGGGCAACCGGTTTGTAGTGACACGCTTTAGCGGGTCGACTGTACCGCCCAAAAGGCGGTCACTACGAACCAAAAGCTCTGGCTGAATTACCGCCCGCGCTCGACGTAAATCACTCTCGGTGAATTCCGCGCATTCGCGGTGGCGATCATCGATGGGATGAGAAAGAGATCGATTAGCTGTCCCAAGCCGAACACGCCAACCGTGAAAAGCCAAATCAACCCCGTGATCGGCTTGCCGGCGTAGAAACGGTGAAGGCCGCAAATCCCGAGCAGCCCCGGCAACCACAACAGATAGGCAACGCCCGCGGACAGCATTTTATTTCTCCTGTGCCGATATCGGATTGCCCGAATTCCGAGTAATCGTATCGCGATGTAGTGACCGGGCCAATGGACTTCGATTCGCTGCTTCAATTTTATTGCAAATGTTGCCGCCCATTGCAATCCGGGTCATAATGACCAGCACGGGGAATCGCCGCCGGGATTGACAGGAATCGGGATCAGTGCATGGCCATCACGTTTAACTGCCCGCATTGCAAGAAGAAGTACAAGTTGGCCGACAACATGGCGGGCCGACGCGTGACCTGCGCCGAGAGCAATTGCCGCAAGCAGTTCGTGGTGCCCGCCCGCGTACCCACGGCCGCCGCCGCGCCCATTGC
>DATGHS010000165.1:0-10334 GCA_035307785.1 Gemmataceae bacterium | reverse complement strand
CGAATCGCAAAATGTGCAGCCTGTATCTGTCGCTGATGGACAAGGCAGGCGTGCGGCTGGGTAGCTTCGGCGACTCGAAAGAACAGCTGGCTGAGATTTAGAGCACCGAAGCTGTAGCCGCAGGCTTCAGCCTGCGCGTTCGACTCCCGCGCAGGCTGAAGCCTGCGGCTACAGTCGAAATCTACAATCGAAGCCCGATGCGCTACTTCACCCGCTGCACCCACACCGTGAGCACCTTGCCGACATTCTCAAAGCTCTCAGCCGAGCATGCATCAGGCAAATCGTTCAGCCGATGCCAGTAGCGGTAATCGAAATCGACAATATCCACGGCGGGAATGCCGGCCTTGTTTAGCGCGATGTGATCGTCTTCCAGATTGATGCCGCGTTCGTTGCGAAAAGCCTTGATATTCAACTGTGCGGCCGTCTTCCAGATATCTTCGGCCAGCGCGCCGGCCCAGAATTCCGAGTTCTGCTCGATCGGGTACTTCGCATTCTTGCCGGCGAACAGGTCGAGCAGCACGGCCGCCAGGTACTTAGGCCGATTTTTTTGTTGCTGATAACTGGCGGCGAAGTAATCGGAACCAAGGAAGAACTTGTCGCGGCCCTTTTCGAAGATGTATTCCTCGCCGTCGAAGAACACGAAGTCCACGCCCACGTTCACGGGCAAGTCCTTCATGTGGTTGGCGAGTTCCATCAACCAGGCGGAACCGGAGGTTCCGTCGTTGGCGCTGACGAAGGGCTCGCTCCACTTGCGGCGATCGGGCTCCTCGTCGGCCATCGGCCTCGTGTCATAGTGCGTGCAGAAAATAACCCGGCGTTCGCGCTCCGGGTGCCAGTGCACGATCATGTTTGCCATTTCCACCGCCTGCCGCTGGCTGAACTGCTTGGCGGTGAACTTCTGAAAGTCCACCTTGCCGCCGAGTTTCTCGAAATGCTCCTGCAAGAATTGTTGCTGTTTCTGCATGCCGGGCGTGCCGCTAATGCGCGGGCCAAGCTTGCACAAGTCGCGCAGGTATTGCAGGGCCCGCTGGCCATCGAAGGCAATCATTTTGGCTGGCTCCGCAGGGGCCTGATCGGAAGCGAACTCATCGCGCTTTTTCTTTGGGTCATTGTTGCGGTCCTGGGCCGCGGTTTCGGTTTGGTAGCAACCGATAGCGAGCGATAGCAGCAACAATGCCAATATAGGAAGCAACCGGCGGGCCATTAATTTCTCCTCGTTACATCAGGCCCCGGATGAACACGGATTTCATGACACGGATTAACGCGGATCGGAATTCTCTAACTTCTGATCTGTGTTCATCCGTGATACGAAGTCCGTGTTCATCCGTGGGCCCTTTCCTATCGCATGGTAATCGGAAACGAAAAATTGGGCGAGGCGAATTTTTCTGACGGCAACGATTGCATATAATAGTCGCAAATTCGGCAATTTGCCGAGTGCATCATTTTTTTTGAATTCAGGGGCGAAAAATTGCCCCACCATACGTTATGATAGGAAGACACACCCCAAACCACCTCGTGGGGAGCCGTGGCGACGCGGTGTGCCGTAGCGTGTGTTCCATACTACGAAAGGTAGACGACCATGAACTGGAACGAGAAGTGGTTTGCAACGGACGCGGAATTGGGCATGACTGGCAGCAACCCCGTGGCGGACCTGATGGTGGTGGCCAACGACCGCCCGCTGGCCGACGTGATGCGCCTCAAAGACGCCGCCGACCAAGGCAAACTGATTCGCCATGCCTACAGCATCGCCGACCGCGGCTGCCTCTTATTCTTCCTCACCGGGATTCGGTCAAAAGACGAGCTACTGGCGTACGACTTCAATCAAGAAGTGGGCCTGGCCGCCCGGCGGCTCGTGCGAGCCTGGGACTATGGCCGGATGGACGAAGCCACCGTATCGTGCATGCTGAGCGAACACATTACCGGCCGCGCGCAAGCCAACGAAGCGGAAGAGCGCGCGATTCAACGCGCTCAAGAGAAACTGATGCCGGCCGGCGTATGAAAGAAGCGGGGCGAATCGAATTGGCCGAGCCGAGCCGCGTAAGCGGCCGAGTAGAGAGCCAAGACTCCCCCCGGCCGCATATGCGGCTCGGCTCGCCTTTGTTCAGCCACTTTGCACAAGTCCATGCACATACCAATCCGGGCCGCTCGGTTCGCAACTCCATTCCGATAATGTCATCCCTTCATTAATGTTCGCCACTCCGGCGCCCCCAATGGGCGGCAACGCAGCGGCTCCGCCGATCAGCCGCGGCGCGATGAAGACATGCACTTCGTCGATCAGACCCGCGTCGCGAAAACTGCCCAGCACTTCGGCGCCGGCTTCAACGAGTACGTTAGTGTAGCGCCGCCGGCCCAACTCCTGGAGAAGGGCAGCAACGTCCGGGCGGCCATTGGACCTTGGCAAGCCAACAATCTCGCAGCCCTGACTCTTCACTTCAGCCGTCGCAGCGGCCTCTTCGGTCGTTGCAATCAGCAACGGCTCCTCATGCCGCGTTTGCAATAATTGGCAATCGGGTCGAAGCAGTCCCGTGCTGCTGAGGACAATCCGCGTCGGCGTTCGCGGTCCTGGCGGACGGGCGGTGAGCAGCGGATTGTCGAACCGCACGGTTCCGGACCCCACGATGATGGCGTCCATCCGGCTACGCAGTTTATGCACGTTGCGGCGCGACTCTTCGCTGCTAATCCAGTGCGAATGGCCGGTGCGGGTAGCGATTTTGCCATCGAGCGTCATGGCCCATTTAGCATGCACCCAGGGCCGCTGTTTGCCCAGCAGCGTGAGGTACGGCGCATTGAGTTTGCGCGCGTCCCTTTCCAGCAGGCCGATTTCAACGGCAACGCCGGCTTGCCGCAACTGTGCGATGCCACCGCCGGCCACTCGCGGGAACGAGTCGGCCATGGCGGCAAGCACGCGGTTGATCCCGGCCTTCAGGATCGCGTCGGTGCAGGGCGGCGTTTTGCCATGATGACAGCACGGCTCCAGGGTCACATACAGCGTGGCGCCGCGGGCGCGGTCGCCGGCCTCGGCGAGTGCGTTCACCTCGGCATGCGCTTCGCCGAAGCGCTGATGCCAACCTTCGCCGACCGCCAGGCCATCGCGTACGATGACTGCCCCGACCATCGGGTTCGGCTCAACATGACCCTGGCCGCGCCGCGCAAGTTCCAAAGCCCGCTGCATCCACTTATTGTCGGACATGGAAGTATTTCTTTTTTTCGCGAACCTTGTTTGAGCTTCGAGCGTCTCACTCAATGTACGCCAGAAATCGCCCCACCGGGCCAACTTTTCGCGCAGTGAGGAAGCCATGAACGTCGTGCTTGATAGCTTGAAGCGCCTTAGTGCCGACCGCCTGGATCGCGCCGCGCGCTTGCATTATGAACGCTATCGACAGTGACAACCGGTTTCTCACGCAGCTTTTCCTGCCAGGCCGGGTGTCACGAACAACACCCGGCCTGGATCCTTTTCTAGCCGGTCCGTTCGTCTAACGGGAGGCCACCGGACCTTCACTCCGGAGATAGGGGTTCGACTCCCCTACGGACCAGTGGGAATTGCCGATTGTTGATTGTCGATTGCCGATTGAAACAATTTGGTGACGTCAATCGTCAATTGGAAATCGGCAATCCGAGGGGGCGCATGTACGCTGGAGCGCGAGGATGCCTTGCAAGTAACCTGTGGGAGTTCGATTCTCCCCGTCTCCACTCGAAAAATGCGGAATGCGGAACTCGGAATGCGGAATGAAAACCGTTCTATTCCGCATTCCGAATTCCAAATTCCGCATTCAAAAAGGGTCTGTAGCTCAGCCGGCAGAGCGTCCGCCTCTTAAGCGGAAGCGCGTGGGTTCGAAGCCCACCGGACCCACTTCAGGAGTCAGGAGTTCAGGAGACAGCGGTCAGTTACGGTCTGACTCCTGTCTCCTGACCCCTGACTCCTGACCAGGTCCCGTAGCGTAACAGGCCAACGCACCGCTCTGTCACGGCGGGGAATGCCGGTTCGAATCCGGTCGGGACCGCTTGAAGCCGGCATGGTGCGCTAACCTGGCAATGCGGCCAAGCTCAAACCTTGGTGAATGTGGGTTCGAATCCCACCCGTGCTTTTGCCCACGGACTGCCGTCCGTGGGCTTTCGTGGGTGATACGCCTCAATGGAGAGGTACCTGTCTGTAAAGCAGGCGCGGCGCTGCCGCATGCACGGTTCGATCCCGTGATCACCCATTGGTTTCACGGCCAGGTACGCCAACCGGCACGAGCGGTCAGGTCGAGAGCCTGATGATTGTGGGTTCGAATCCCACTCTGACCAATGGCGGAGGTCAGAAGTCAGAAATCAGAAGTCAGAACCGATCATTTGCTTTTTCTGATCTCTGAGCTGTGACTTATGACCTCTGAAAAAAGGAAGGTAGCCGGATACGGTTGGCCGGGCCACGGTGCTAACGTGGTTCTCCTTGACTGGAGATGCGGGTTCAAATCCCTCACCTTCCGCTGCGGCCCCGATGGTGAAATGGAACGATCATGCCTCGCTTCGAACGAGAAGGTCCAGGTTCGACTCCTGGTCGGGGCATTTGTTTGTAGTTCCTTCTTTAGGCGGAAGCCGCCGAGTTCCGCCTAGAGTCGGAACTACAAAAAGTGATGGTGTTCGTAGTGTAACGGCGAGCATGCGGTCCTGTGAAGATCGCGGCGGCGGGTTCAACTCCCCCCGGACACCCTTTGTCAGAGGTCGGAGGTCAGGTAGGCCGGATTGGCCCTTTCTGACCTCTGACTTCTGATCTGTGAACTCTAGAGAGTCCTCGGAGTGTGCCGGAATTCGCACGCGACTCTGCGAAGGTCGTAGACCAGGTTCAATTCCTGGCGAGGACATTACACCCTGCGGGCTCGAAGACTCGTCTGCGAGCTCGAATTGTTACAGCGTGGCTTCTTGAAGTTTGTTCAGGTGCAGCCGGCGCGCCTGGGCGATGGCCGGTGGAACAGTCAAGACCGGCGGGCGGCTGGGAATGTGGCGGGCGTTTGGCTTCTCGTCACCTGTTAGCTTGCCGTCTTCCATGTGGAACACGCGGTCGGCGTATTCGATGAGCCGCTGATCGTGCGTGACGACCAGCACCATCGAGCCGCGTTCGTGAGCGGCCTTGTGCAGCAAGTCGATCACTTGCTGACCGTTTTCCCAGTCGAGAGCACTAGTAGGTTCATCCGCAAACAGGAACGACGGGTTCTTGACGAGCGCGCGGGCAATGGCACAGCGCTGCTTTTCGCCGCCCGACATCTGGCCCGGCCGCAGATGCATCTTCTTTTCCAGGCCAAGATGCTTGAGGACATGTTCCGCGCGATCGCGCGCTTCCCGGGGGGATGCCCGTTCGCCCCAGCGCAGCACCATTTCCACTTGCTGCCGGGCGGTTAAGGCCGGAAATAAGTTGCAGCCCTGGAAGATGTAACTGCAATGCTTGAGCCGGAAGCGCTCGAGCTCGATTTGCGACCGTTCCCACATCTCTTCGCCATGGGCCAACACGCTGCCCTCGTCGGGCCGGAGCAGGCCGGAGATCATCGCCAATAGCGTGGATTTGCCGCTGCCGGACGGGCCCATGAGCAGGGCCATTTCGCCGGGGAATAACCGCATCGACACGTCGTTGACGGCCAACGTCCGCATCTCGCCTTCGCCGAAAGCGCGAATTAATTGAGTGGCTTCCAGCGTCGGCGCCGGCTTGGGCGCGCTGCGGCCATCGGTGGCTTTTCGGGTTGGCGTACTCGCGACAGGTGCAGGCAGGGCAGATGTCATAGGGGCCAACCAGTGGAAAAATCCGGGCATTACCTTCGTCCTCGGGGTGCGGTGGCCGAGCGGCAACATTGGCACTCAGCCGAAAAACCCAGACGACTCGCCCAGAACACTGGACTGTATCGTCCGGAGCAGGCTGGATAATTTGCTGAGTTTGGGGGCAACGCTGGAACGACCTCTGCAAATCATTCGGGTCATGCCGCTCATTCGTCCTGTATGCGAAATGACGAGGTTGTTACCTAGCGCGGCATCCATCCAGCGGTCAGGTGGGAATGTAACCCGTCGTCTATGACTTTACTAGTTTCGCGATTTTTCCGCCGTTCGGCAATAGGAGAACCAGAAAAATCGGCGGGTTCGGCACGGCGCCTATAACCTATTCCGGCCTGGAAAAGCGAACCGCTTTTGCGGCCTGCGCGGCCCCGCGCCCAAAACAGCGTCGCAGGGGGCCACCCTAACAACATGCACCAAAGTTAATGAGCGAGCAACCAGGCTGGTCCCGGCGGTGGCTGAGTGCCGTCGCTCGCTCGGCAGTCGCGCTAGTGTGAAAAAACGCTACAGTAACTTTGAGACGTGTCTTGTTGCGTTTTTTATAGCGAGTAGCTCAGGGACGGGCCGCAATCGGGGAGGAAGCCATTGTGAGCAAGTCATTGAAACCTGCAACGAGGAAAAGTCGCAAACCCACGAAAGCGAATGAAACCGAGGTTGGCCCATCCGAAGCCATGCCGATTCATCTGCTTCCGGAGTCATGGCGCGAGAAACTGGCCGACGAGTTTCATAGGCCGTACTTCCAGAAGCTGTACCAATTCGTGGCAGAAGAACGAAAACATCACAAAGTGTATCCGCCCGAGAAAGACGTTTTCAACGCCTTCCGTTTCACTCCGTACGAGCAGTTGCATGTGTTGCTGCTGGGCCAGGATCCGTACCACGACGACGACCAGGCCCACGGTCTGTGCTTTTCCGTCCGGCCCGGCATCCGGCCGCCCCCGTCGCTGGTGAACATCTTCAAGGAACTGCACAACGATGTGGGTTGCAAGATTCCGAACAACGGCTGCCTGGAACCGTGGGCCTGGCAAGGAGTCTTGCTTTTGAATGCCGTCCTCACGGTTCGGGCGCATGAGCCGAATTCACACAAGGGCAAGGGCTGGGAGCATTTCACCGACGCGGCCATCCAGGCCGCCAGCCATAAGCCGGAATCGGTGGTCTTCGTCTTATGGGGCGCGTACGCTCAAAAGAAAATTGAAATGATTGACACGAGGCGGCACACGATCATTCAGTCGGCCCACCCGTCGCCGCTTTCAGCCAAGCACGGCTTCTTCGGCAGCAAGCCGTTTGCGAAGATCAACGCGGCACTGAAGAAGGTGGGCAAACCGGAGATTAACTGGCAAATACCGGATGTGTGATACATTGAAGGGAGCTAGCAGCTAAGCAACGGATATCCCTTGTTTGCGCTGCGGGCTCGGAGGAATAGTCGTGGACGAATCTCAAGAGAAATTGCATTCCATCGCTGAGTCGATGGGCGTGGGCGATTACCAGCGGCACGTCTTGCTCTGCCTGGGGCCCGATTGTTGCGCGCCAGAGGTCGGCGAGGCGGCATGGAAGACGCTGAAACAAGAATTGAAGGATCGCGGCTTATCTTTGAGCAAGGGACCGAATGCCTGCTATCGCACCAAGGTGCAGTGCCTGCGCATTTGCAGCGGCGGGCCGATTATGGTGGTCTACCCGGAAGGGACGTGGTACTCCGGCATGACGAGCGAACGAATTCCGCTGTTCGTGCAGCAGCATCTAGAGAAAGGCAAGCCCGTCGATGAATGGATCTTCGCGCACAATGCGCTGCCAAAATCCGGTTGAACACCGCTTGCGGCGTTGCAATGCCGCAAGCGGCCTAACGCGCGAACAGATTTCGCAAGAACGTCTGCGAGCGCTCCCACATATCTGCGGCCTTTTCGAAATCCACATCCATAACGTGAACCTGCGAGGGTGCGACAATCACCTCGGGTAGCTTCGCTTTCACCTGCGGATTCAGCGGAATCTGATGGCTGGCGTTGTCCGCTAGCTTCTGTTCTACCTCAGCTGATAGCAGAAAGTCGATGAGCTTCTTGCCGCCGTCGGCATTTGGCGCTCCACGTATCAGAGCCAGTGTGTTCGGAATGTACAGCGTCCCCATCCGTGGAAAATCCGAATTCTTCTCGCGGTCCGGGAAAATAATATCGACCGGCTGGCCGCCTTCTTTTTCTTCCATGGCATCGTCGGTATCGGTCACGCCGATGGCGACTTCACCGTGCGAAACCGCTTCGGCCGCTTGCTTGTTGCCGGGCACGATTTGAACTCCGTTCGCTGCCAAATTCTTGTAAAACTGCTCGGCTCGCTCCGGCCCCATCGCCTCGAACAGGCAGGCCGCCTGGGTGGCGGTGGTGCCGAAGAGCGGCTTCGCCATGGCGACCTTGCCTTTCCATTTGGGCTGCGTGAGCTCGAGCAGGCTTTTGGGTCGCTCGACTTCCGGAACTAGCTTCATGTTTACAAGCAGAACGCGCGCGCGGGAGGCAAAGGCCTGCCAGGTGTGATCCGGCGCTTTCGACCAGTCGGGATAGGGCGCGGCCGACGGCGACGAACACGGTTCGAGTAGGCCGGCTCGGCGAAGCCGGATGGTAGCCAGGATCTCGTTATTCCAGTGCACGTCGCAGCGCGGCCGGTCTTTTTCGCGGATAAGTTCTTCATACAGACTAACGGATTTGTCAGCCTCGGTATCGTACTTGGGAGCCACATCCAACTTGGTGCGCTGCGTGAACTCGGCCAACACCGACTCGGCGAACACGCGATCCTGCGCGCAGTACAGCACGACACGACTTGAAGCCGAAGTAGAATTACAACCCGCGGCGGCAGCCAGCACCGCGGCGGAAGTTTGAAGAAAATGTCTGCGGTTCATTTATGGGCGCCTTTCACTAGCCGTCTTGCACATGCCGCCGCTCCAATAAACCCTGCCTTGTTGCCTAATTGGGCGTAGCGAATTTCCGTTCGCTCGGCCGGGACTGGGAACGCGAGCTGTTTGACGTATTTTCGAATGTCGATCAGGAATTGTTCGCCGGCTTCGATCATGCCGCCGCCAAAGACTACCATCTCCGGATTGATCACGTGCATGGCGTTGGCCGCACCCATCGCCAGGTAGAAGGCCGTGCGATCGACGATTTCGCCCGCCAGATTGTCGCCGGCCTTGGCGGCGTTGAAAACGTCTTCCGCCGTCAGCCCCTCGTCTCCGACCGCCCACGTGTGCAATTTCGACTTGCCACAATCGTTCGCCAGTGCTTCCTTGGCGCGCTTGACCACGGCGGTTGCGCTGGCATACGCTTCCAAGCAGCCAAATTTGCCGCAGCCGCACTCGCGGGGATTGGTCATATCGATCTTCATGTGGCCGAGCTCGCCGCCGTGACTGTGCTCGCCTTCCAGGACGCGGTCAAAAACGATGATCCCGCCGCCGACGCCGGTGCCGAGCGTGAAGAAAACAAGGCTTTTTGCGTCCTTGCCGGCACCGACCCAGTATTCGCCGAAGGCTGCGGCATTGGCATCGTTCTGAAACGCGGTTGGCAGCTTGAACGTCTCGGCAATGTGCTGGCGGACCGGAACGTTCCGCCACGGCTTCATATTCGGTGGCTCCAGCATCATGCCGGTGTTCAGGTCCATGGTGCCCGGGGTGGCCACGCCAATGCCAGCGATGTCGGCCTTGCTGGTGCCGGCTAGTTCCACGGCCCGCCGAATGGTTTCGCACATCGTCTCCAGGCCGTGCTCTTGGCCGCGCTCCGGCTCTGTTGGCATGGTGGCATGCGGAAAGTCGCGGCCGGTGTCGTCAACGACCGCGGCCTTCATGGTCGTGCCGCCGACATCGAGGCCGACATATTTGCGAATCTCACTCATTCAGAATAGTTTGTGATTCCGTGGGCAACAGTCAACCGCCACCAGGATTACGTAGCTGACGCCGTCTTTTGCGTAGGCGAGACTATCGACGTCGCGTATGATGCTCTCTGGCTCAAACCGCGAATTGTCACCCTGCCAGCACGGGCGGCTTGTCATGCCGCCGCCCCGTGCACGGCAACTGATTCCAGGAACGTCTCATGCGAAACCGACTCCTTTTCTCCGTCGTTGTTCTTTCTCTCGCCGCAATTACCACTAGACCGCTGACTGCCGACGAGCCGCAACCACCCAAAGGCTTCACTGCGATCTTCAACGGTAAGGACCTCACTGGTTGGCACGGCATGCCGCATTTCGACCCCTACAAACTCGCGGCCATGCCGGAGGCCGACCGCAAGGCCCAGATCGAAAAATGGACCGAAGACGCCAAGAAGCACTGGACCGTGCAGAACGGCGAACTGGTCAACGACGGCAACGGCGCCTACCTGACCACCGACAAAGACTACGAGGACATCGAATTCCTCGTCGAATACAAGACCGTGCCCTTGGCCGACAGCGGCATCTACCTGCGCTGCACGCCGCAGGTGCAGATTTGGGATTACACGAAGGAAGGCGGCAAGTGGAATCTGGGGGCCGACAAGGGCAGTGGCGGACTTTGGAACAACAATGCCGGCTCGCCCGGCAAA
>DATGHS010000164.1:0-2952 GCA_035307785.1 Gemmataceae bacterium | reverse complement strand
CCGGAATTCTACAACAAGTGGTATGCCGAGGGCAAAGGCCTCTTCCCCGTGGTGCTGGCCGACAAGCCGACTGAGCCCAGCGGCGACCCTGGCGAGCGGCTCATGAAGATGTTCAGCAACCCGTTGCCGAAGCTTTACCCGCGCAACGACAGCCATCCGATTTTCACGCGCATCTATCGCGATGAGCGCACCCGCAACCAGTCGCGCGAGAACAACAAGTACCTGGTGTTTGCCAGCATCGACCGCTACTTCCCAGTGCCGCGCTCGAAGTGGACCTTCCCGCCCGGGACCATCGATGAACTAATGACCTTGCCGAACAATCGCAAGGTCGCCGACTACGCCGACGAGGCCAATCGAATCATCAACCAGCTTCAGCAATTGCCCTGGGCCGATCCGAATTACCCCAATGCGAAGTTCAAGGCTTCGCTCGATGCGCACATCAAGGCCATCCGCGATGCGCTCCTGGGCGGCGGCGACCTGTACAAGCTCGCGGTGCCGCTCGACCGCCTGCTCAACGACACCGGCACGCCGAATGACCCGACCAAGCCGAACCTGCAGGAATTCTGGCAGCAGACCGAACAAGCCGAGGTGCGCGACCGGCTGGCGCAACTGCTCGAAGCCGTTCGGTACGGCGACCCGTTCCTGGTGGGCCGCACCTTCGGCAAGGGCCGCGTGCTGACCTACCTCTCCACGGCCAACGGCGCCTGGAACGACCTGCCCAACGGCCCGGCCCGCGTGTACTACGTGATGCTCATGGTGGAAATGCAGAAGTACCTGGCCAGCAATGTGAGCGACGTGAATTTGCTGCTTGGCTCGCCGTTGGAACTGAATCTCGACGCCACACGCTATGAAGCCAAGACTCGGCGCTTCTTCCCCCCGAAGGGCGAACCGCAGCCGGGCAAGCCAGCCGCCAGCATCGACGCCGGCGAGCAAACCGGGCGCGTGGATGGCAACCGTGTGATCTTCCAGTTTAATGAGGCGAAGATCCCAGGAGTTTACCAATTCATCCTTAATCGTAAGGATGCACCACCCGATGACGGGGAGAAAAAGGCAGAGCCGCCGAAGGCCGCGGACAAGGGCGACGGCGAGAAACAGCGCCAGGAAACGCTGGCTTTCGCCTACAACGTCGACGCCCTGGCCGAGAGCGATCTCCGCCGGGCCACACAAGACGATATTGCGAGTGTGGCGCCACAGGCGCATTTCCACAAGCCCGGCGACGGCAGCTATGAAGGGCTTTTGAAGCAAAAGAAGAGCGATCTATCGGAATTGTCGTGGTTGTTCCTGCTGTTTCTGGTCGTTCTCTTAATCGAACAAGCGCTGGCGGTGCGGTTGAGTTTCCATGCTCACGCACCATTAGAGCCAGCGCGGTAGGAATTTGGTTAGCCGCGACGCGCAGCGGAGCGCGAGAGGAAATATGGCAAGCATTCGTTCCACAACTGCGAAATCCAACCAGCCGGTCATGGGGCCGTTTACGGCGGTCGCGGTGCCGCTCGTGCTACTGATCTCAACCGTCATCGGCGCCGCGGCTTGGCTCACTTGGTTCCTGTATATCTACGTCGTTCGCGCGCACGAGGACCAGCGGCTGCGGCTGCGGCGGCTCGACACCGGCACCCCGCTGCCCGAATACGCGACCGACATGGGCCTGATCGGCATCGCGCTTCTGATCGTCCTGATCGGCGGCTCGATTTATATTCTGGTGAAGTTCACCAAGGAAAACCGCAGCCGCGCCGGCGGCGACGCCATGGTGCGCGCCTTACTGCGCGGTCTGGCTTACCTGGTGGCGCCGATCGCGCTGCTTATCCTTTTCGCCGTGTGCGTGCGCGCCTCGGTCCAGTATCCGCTGGCCTGGCTGGGCGTCATTATTCCGGTCTGGACGATCGCCAATGTCTTTAACATCTGGATGTACTACCGCGACAGCGCGTCCATCCCTCCCATGTGGGCGGTATGTTTGGCGTTCCTGCGGGCGCTGCTCTTCGCCGTCCTCGTTTTCGCTTTCCTGCTGCCCTCGCTGCAAAATTGGGAAGTGGCCGAGAAGCGCTCGCGCATTGTGCTCTTGCTCGACGTCTCCGATAGCATCACGCGCGTGACCGACGAAATCCCTACGCCAAGTCGGCCACCGGAAAAGCTCGAAACCCGCCTCGACAAGGTCTTGAACTTCCTCACCGATGAAAAGATCGCCTTCCTCGACAAGCTGCTCCACAAGAACCCGGTGGTCGTCTACCGCTTCGCCAGCCGGCTCGATGAGGAATCGAACACGTTTCCCGACGGCAAGCCGGCCGGCTGGGACCGCGAAGCCTGGGCCACCTGGATCAAGATGGATTTCAAGCAGTGGCTGCTCCAGGGCCTGAGCCCTGAGGGCCAGAAGGTGCTGCGCGAGCATCCCGAGTTCCAGGGCGACAAGCCGGGCAATGCCGAGTGGGCCATTCAGTGGCTGCAAAAAGATAAAGAGGAAACGATTCCGCATGGCGGCCCCGGCGTCAATTTCAGCGAAGCCGACCAGAAGAAGCTCGAAGAAAACCGCCTGAAGCTCGACAAGCGCATCGAAGTTTGCCGGCAAATTCTGCAGGGCACGAACGTGGCCGATTCGTTGCTCACGGCCATCAACCGCGAAGCCAGCAACATGGTGCAGGGTGTCGTGCTCATCAGCGACGGCCGCAGCACGCAGGGCTCCGAGTCGGCCATCATCGAGCTGCGCACCCGTGCTCGCCGGGATAACATTCCGGTGTTTACGGTCGTGGTCGGCGAAGATCGCCAGCCGATCAGCATTCAGATCATCGATGTGCAGACTCCCGAACAGGCGCCGCCGAACGAGAAGTTCGTCGTGCGGGCCGAGGTCGATGGCGTGGGCTTGCCGGGCAAGGAGAAGCCGATCTTCCTCGACGTGTTTCGCCCCGGCGACGATCCGAAGAAAGCAAAGCCGATCCACACGGTTCCGCTCACGATCACGTTCCA
>DATGHS010000163.1:0-8315 GCA_035307785.1 Gemmataceae bacterium | reverse complement strand
ACGCCCAGGACAGGCAATCCTTCGGCAGCAATTCACGAGCTTCTTTCGGCCCCTTCGCATGGGCCAGGCTCTTGGCCTCGCCCTCGACATTCAGGTCGAGCGCTCGCTTCATGGCCACTTCGCGATTGGCCAGCAGCATCGTGCTGCCGATGCGGGTGAGGAAAAACTCATTGCCGTTCTTGTGGACCTCGACGCCCTGGTAGCGAATGGTCTCCATCCGCTCTTTCGATTCGGTGCGAACCTGTTCCTGTTCGATAACTGAGAGGACGAGCTTTACGAACTTCCTGGCCAACTCTTCATCGGTGCCCTGAACGACGAGCAGAGCGGGAGCGTTTTCCTCTGGAACTCTCGTGGCCACGGTAATGCCGCCGCCCGCGAGTTTGTCGAGCAACTCTGGCCAGGGCCGGCCCAGGTCGGTTTCGTAATACCCAACCAGTTGCAGGAAGCGCTGAAACAGCGGCGATTCCATCTGCTCACGCACGAACGGCAACTGCCGTGCCTGCTGCACCGCTTCGAGTTGCAAGACGCCTTCAACGAGTTGCCGCGGCTTTTCGATGCGGATAACAAGATTGGCTTCCTGCGGAATGAGCCGCAATGGCGACTTCTCTTCTGCCCGGCCGGCTATGATGAACAGCAAGAGTGCGAAGCCGACAAGCAGGAAGCGCAACCGGCACATGGCGGGTCCTCGAAACGGGCCTTCGGTGGGTTCGGATATTGTACCCGAAGGGCTAGAACGGTGTTTCAAATTGCGGCAATTGCCGGAGATCGGCGCGAGCCCTTTCAATTCTTCAGAATCCGCGTAGTCTGCGGATAAACATTACCAGGGGAGGTCAACCATGAATGAATCGCTTTCGCGCCGCGATCTGTTGTTGACTGGCGGACTTGCAACTGGAGCTTTTACCGTCGGTCTGCCGCTGCTGCAAGCCGCCGACACGACACCCCAAGCGGGCAAACTCAAGATTGTTGTGGCCGGCGCGCACCCGGACGATCCGGAATCAGCCTGCGGCGGGACGATGGCGCGCTATTCCGACTTGGGGCACGATGTGGTCGCTTTGTACCTGACACGCGGCGAAGCCGGCATGAAAGGAAAGACGCACCAGGAAGCGGCTGCGCTTCGCTCCGCGGAAGCCGAGAAGGCTTGTGAAATACTGAAGGCCAAAGCAGTCTTCGCCAGCCAGATCGACGGCAGCACCGAAATCAACGCCGCCCGCTACGACGATTTCCGCAAGCTTCTCGATGCCGAAAAGCCGGACATCGTCTTCACGCACTGGCCGGTGGATTCGCACCGCGATCACCGCGCGTGTTCACTTCTGGTCTACGACGCCTGGCTCAACTCCGGCCGCAAGTTTGCACTCTACTATTTCGAGGTCGATGCCGGCGCCCAGACGCAGTTGTTTCACCCGACGCACTACGTGGACATTTCGGAGACGGAAGAGCGCAAACGCAGGGCTTGCTACGCGCATACCGACGCGCCGGGGTTTTATCCGAAGTACCACGATTTGATGAACCGCTTTCGGGGGTTGGAATGCGGCTGCAAATATGCGGAGGCTTTCGTGCAGCACCATCGGGGGCCGAAGCAGACGTTGGTTTGAAAACCAGATCATACAAGCCTGAAGCGCAAGCGAAGGGCGCTGCCGAGCCTTCGCTTGCGCTTCAGGCTAGTGTGGCGCGCCCTATCACTTCGTGAGATGCTTGATGAACCAATCCGCCAAATCCAGTTTGGGATCGTTGGAAATCGTCAGTGCCGCCGGTGTATTCGCATAAGCGCTCCGAGTCGGTGTATAGACTTCTTCCAGCCGCTTCTCCGCAACAATGCGATTCTGACCATCGACTGGCTTCCAGATCAGCAGCGGCCGCGGGCCCAATTGTGCCGCGAAGTCCGGAATGTCGCCACAGGTAACAATGCCCGGCACGATCACGTCGTGCGGCAAGTAGCAGAACGGCGATTGCAGCACGGAGCGAAAGTCGGACGGCCCGCCAGTGGCAACGACGGCGCAAACGTCCGGTTCGTAAAGCGCTCCGAGAATAGCGAGCAGGCCGGCCATGGGTTCGGATTGCTTCGGGAACGGCTCCGCATCGAGCGGCACCGCGAGAGTGGCCGATGGAGGATTCGGCTCGGCGAAGGAGTCGCCCCAGAGGGCGATACGCCTGGAATACACATTCGGATATTTTAGCAACGTGCGCAAGTCGCGAAGTCGTTGACCAGTGAGAGTCTGACCGAGCATCAGTTCTGTCGAAGAAACTGCAGTGGCAGAACTATTCCTGCCGCTGCTTTCACCGAAGGCGGTTTCACCAACACCGCGAAAATCGATAAGGCAAACGGTGACACCGTTCAGCACAAGTTTTGCAATAGTTTCGGAACGATTGCGCAATAAAACCCTATTTCCCTGCTGGCAAAACGCGATCACGCACGGGTTATCCCGAATTCTCATATCGCCCGGCATGATCACAACGATTGGCACCCAGATGTGCGCATCGGGTTCGATCATCCAGTAACGGACCAATACCTTCCCATCGAGCAGACTTGGACGCTCGCGATTCGGGTCATTAAGAATGGCCCGCTTTTCCACAGGTTCGACATTACCCAACTTCGCGGCCAGAAGCTTTCGAATCTTCACCGAATCGCTATCATTTGCCGGATGCAAATTCGCAGCGAGCAACTCACCCAGTGGCTTCATCTTTAGCGGACATTTCTCTGCCATGCACAGCAACTCCTCCGGCTTCCGGCGCGCTCTCTCATCCACCTTCGGCGGGTCGATGCCGAGCCAGCGCTTGAGCGCGGGGCCCATCGATTCGCGCTGCACGGGGCCGATGTTGTTGCAGTGCGTGGCCTCGGGCGGCTTGCCGCTGACTATGCCGCGGCCATGCGCGCCCGCCAGGTTATCCGGCGCATCGTACCAGGCGTAAATCTGCTTGAGGCGGGCCCAAACGGGATCGTGCTCCTGATCCCACGCGAATTCGTGGCCATAGAGCAAATTCCGCGGCGCGATGGAGCCAACGATGACCCAGGGCAGGAAGCCATCGCGGCATGACAGCCGAAGGTTGCGCGTCGATTCCCAGCTGCCGCCGCCGGCATAGTTGAACTTGTAATCAGGATCGTCCGGTAACGGATACTGCGACTCCGGCTGCGGGCCGCCGAAGTTGAAGGGCGCCACCACGCCGATGCGCGAATCGAGCGCCCCGGCCACAGCCACGGGATCGCCGCCGCCCGCCACACTGCCGAGCATGGCGATGCGCTTCCGATCAATGCCCGGCTGCTGCAAGAGGACGTCCACGCAGCGCATGAGGTCCCAGACCATCCACCCGATCAGGCTTTCGCCGACCAGGTGCAACTGCATGCCCTCGTTAAACCGGAAGTAATAGTCCTGCCGGCTTACGCGGAAGGGACCGGAGAACGAGGCAGCATCCTTGAACGGATGCTGCCGGCGTTCGCTGTGGCCGAGCATGTCGGGGATGATGACCACGCAGCCCTGCCGGGCCCAGCCGATGCCCATGTCTTGCAATTCGCTCTGAGTCTTCGGGTTGTGATGGCTGTGGCAAATGACGATGCCCGGCATGGAGTCGCCGGGCTTTTCGGGCATATAGCGGTTCGCAGTGACGACCAGCCCCGGCCGGCTTTCGAAGACGATGTTTTCGATTACGAAGCCATCGCCGTGGATCGTGCCGGTGACGTGCAGATCGATCTTCGCGGGAACTTCGGGAAAGTGGCCAAGCGAATCTTTCAGCGCCTGGATGCGTTGTTGGCGGTAGGCTTCCCAATCTGCTTTCGAATGAATCTTCTTCCAGTTCTCGGTCTCGCGGCGATTGGCGGCATCACGGCGAGCGCGGGCATCCTTGGCGAGCATCTCCGAAGGCTTGCCGGATGGGCCATCCTTGGGAAGGACAGTCACGTCGAGTTCGCGCAACTTCGCGGCCAGCTCGGCGACCTTGTCGTCGGCAAATGCGCAGGACGCGATTGCGAAGAGCGCCGCCACCGAAATCAGCATGCGATATGCCATATTTTCTTTGTGTTCTTCGTGGTTTCATTTTTTCTTACTTTGCTTCGCGCCAGGCGAATTCGCCACTCTCCACTTTCCAGTCGTTGCCGAAGAAGCCGGCACAGCGCACGCCCTTCATGCCGCTCGTTAGCATCTCGGAATCGACCAGGAACAAATCCGGATACGCAATGCCGGAGACGAAGATCGGCATGCGGTCGAGCGTGCGCATGCCCTTCAGCCCCGTACCACTTATGACGCCGACGGAAGCGATATTGCTTCCGGGCCGAGGCTGGATGAACAAGCAGCCGAGGTTGTCGCCCTTTACTTCGCGCTCGCCGATCTTCGCGACGCCGGTGCCGATTTGCACCGGCGACTCGCCAAGCAGTGACTTCCATGCCGAATTAGTCGTCGAGTTGCCGTAGAGGATCACGTTACGATCCGGCTCCTTCTTCGGATCAAAGTCGGTGTCGGGAACCATCTGGATAAAGCCGTTGCCGCGATACCAGAAGGTCTCGGCATCGAAGCGCGCCTTTGCCAGAGCCCAGGCGTTCTCTTCGGCCGAGCCGTGCGTGCCGTAGACGAACATCATGTGATTGCGGAAAGCGTCTTTGAAAGGGCCGTATCGATGCGGGCCTTTCAGCGCTGGCGACGGTATGGCAATGCGCGTCCAGGCATCTTTTTCACGAATCAAGTAGAGCCGGGTCTGGTTCTCCAACCAGGGGGCTCGGGAAAGCTTCTGTCCGTCCAGTTCAACCTCCAGCGGTTGGCCCGGCTCCAAATGCCTCACGTCTAGCGACAGCCGAGCCACATTTTCCGTCTTGCCCTTGAACGAACGCTTGGCCGGATCGTGGTCGATTTGAATGTGGCTGAATGCCAGCGGCTTGATTTGCGCTTCGATGCGGGCCCAGTAGCAATCGGCCGAGACGCCGGGGCTGGCGGTTGTGAAATCAACTCGCCTCACCGCCTTGTTTTCCGGGATCGTGTGCCGCAGGAAGAACTCGAACATTGGCTTCCAATCGACGCAGTCGTTGCCCCACCAGTGGCCGACGCCGGGACGTTCATAGTAAGCAAAGTCGGAATGAAAATCGCCGAGCACCTTGCGCATAGTGCGGGCCTGATCCACCGGCACATTGTCGTCATTCTCGCCGTGCAGTATGTACACGCCGTCGGAAGAAGTGTTCTTCACCAGCGCCAGCGTGTCGCTGGGTGACGAGGCGCGAGCCAGAAGTTCGGCAATTGGATCTTTACCCTCGCTCTTGCGCATGCCGGCATAGCTGAACATGCTGATCCACCCGGCACTCGGGCCGATAGCAGCGAACTTGTCGGGGAAGGTCACGCCCAGATGCCAGGTGCCGTGGCCGCCCATGGAGTGGCCAGTGAGCCAGCGGTGCTGCGGATCGGTATGAAATTCCTTCTCCGCATCGCGCAGCACTTCCAGCGCATCGAGCCGGCCCCAGTCTTCCCAGTCGAAACCGTAGGGCCGGCGATTGGTCGGGGCGACAACGTAGGTCCAAGGCTTCTGTGCGAAGCAGGCGGCCTGGCCCTGCGCTTCCACGGCGGCGCCGTGCAGCGTTAGCGTGAGGCCGGGGGTGACTTTCGGCTCGCCATCCTTCGGGGCCGCAGCAGGCACGACAGAGTAATACTGCACGCTGCCATCGATGTCGCTGCGGAAGGTGCGGCGGTGAGTTTCGTTGGGTTTGCGAATCGGAACTTCCAGCTTGCCCTCAAAAAGAATAATAGCTCTTCCTTCTACCGGGCTGCCATGCTGAATGATTTCAATCGGCAGTATGAAGTTGCCGTTTTCTTCTTTATTCTCTATAGGCGATACTTGAATCGGAACCTTTGTAACGGTTCGAGGCGGCAGCTTCGGCAAGGGCGAGTCGACCGGAAGGCGCGTTCCGGCATCAATGGTCAAGCCAGACACGGTTTCATTCGTGGCGTTCACCACCGGAATGGCAGCCCAATATAGTTCGTGTTGCTTCGATAACACATCCGGCAGCGTGTAATCCGAAGCGAGATAGAAGACTTTGTGTTCTGGGGCTTCCAGTTTCGGTTGCAACTCCCGCCCGCGTGCAGACTGAATCAGCAACTCATTCTTCCCCTTGTGCAGCAGCACCGGCACGTGCACGATGCCGTTGCCGTACGGGTCTCCAGCGTGCGGTTCGCCGTTGACCAGCGCGAACAAGTGTCCGGATACGTGGAACATCATCACCTTCTCTTCCGGCGACTCGACCTCGAGCCGCAGGTAACCGCCGGGGAGGTTCGCATGCTCGTAGCCGCCCTTTGCGTTGCGGGTGATTTCGATCCATTTGCGGGTGGCGCCGTCGGGCAGCTTCACTTCATCGCCGGCTTTCACATCGGGGATTTTGCCGTCGAGGCGCTGAGCGAGCACGGGGTCGATGATGACGGGCGAGCGGCCGCCGCGCGTGACGGCGGGGAGGACGAGGGCTTTTTCGGGGAGGAGGGAAGGCGTTTGCGGGGGATCGGCGAGGGCGAGCGCGGGGAGAAAGCAAAACAGGAAAGTCGCCCCGGCAACCGCAACCCCGAAGGGGTTGAAGATCACAGCCCAGGGTCGCCGCGAAGCGGCGCACCCTGGGGAACGACGACGCCCCATTTGCAACAATCCCGGCGCGCCGGGATTGAACAACAGGCCAACTCTGCAACCCTTACAGGGTTGACGGAATGACCGCCACGTCGTTCCCCAGGGTGCGCGGCTGCGCCGCGACCCTGGGCTGTGTTGTCCGACCCCTTCGGGGTCGATGCTGGCTTGCCATCGAAGCTTGCGGGGACGAGTCCCTCTCCCCCTCACCCCCATCCCCTCTCCCCCAAGGGGAGAGGGGAGATTGGGCCCCGTCGCCGACTGGGGGACCGAATTCTTCGATTCATTCGCCGCTAAAGTTCTCATATTCGCATCCAGTTCGGTATGATTTGCCTTCCCGCCACTGTATTCGCCGCCACCACGTCTCGCCAGCGTTTGCCGCCGTTGCTAAAATCGTAGGGAGCCCACCACCGTTTTCTACTCGATTGAGGCCATTCATGATCGCCAGTCTGGAACCGAAGATCAAACAAGCCAAAGAACAACTCGACGCCCATACCCGCGAGATCGTGCGCTGGCATTTTTCGCCCGACACCGGCACGCCGTTCTGGCTTGAAAAGGCGAAGGAATTCAAATTCAATCCGCTCAAAGACGTTCAATGCTTCGACGACTTGAAGCTCTTTCCGTTCTTCGAAGATGAATGGCTGCGCGGCGGGCCGGTGCGGCGCTGGGTGCCCAAGGCGCTAGCCAGCAAGCCGACCTACGTCTTCGAGACCGGCGGCACTACGGGCATCCCGAAAAGCCGCGTCGTTCAAGACGACTTCCGCATCGACTACGAGATGTTCAGCGCCACCTTGCCGGAGAAGTTTTTCCCAAAGGGCTCGAACTGGTTGATGCTTGGCCCCTCTGGCCCGCGGCGGCTGCGGCTAGCGGTGGAGCATCTGTGTCAGTATCGCGGCGGCATCTGTTTCTGCGTCGATCTCGACCCGCGCTGGGTGGTGAAGCTCATCAAGAAGGGCTGGATGGAACACCTGAAGGCGTATCAGGAGCATGTCATCGATCAGGCGATGACCGTATTGAGTGCCGGGCACGACGTGAAGTGTATGTTCACCACGCCGAAGCTGCTCGACGCGCTGGCCAAACGGCTGGAAAGTGAAGGCTCGAGCATCGCGAAGGCCGGCATCACCGGCATCTTCTGCGGCGGCACGGAAATGACCTCGCAGTGGATTCGCTTCACCATCGAAGAGTATCTGGGCCCCGACGTCTATATTGCGCCGACCTACGGCAACACACTGATGGGCCTGGCGGCATCGGATATGCCGACGCCGCCGGATTACAAGATCGCCTACTACGCCCCGCAGCCGCGCGCGGTGGCTCAGGTGGTAGAATTCAAGGATTACAATAAGGTGGTCGATTACGGCAAGACCGGCCGCGTGCTGCTGACCACGCTGACGAAGGAATTCTTCGTGCCGCGCTTTGCCGAGCGCGACGAAGGCGAACGCGAGAAGCCGTATGACAAATACCCATGGGACGGCGTCAGTGGCGTGCGGCCCTTCCACGAGATTGCAGCGCAGACGGTGGTGGGGGTATATTGACCCTGTGCCTGAACGTAGAACGGAATTTATTCCGTTCCAGCGCGAACGGAATAAATTCCGTTCTACTTTTCAGTGACGCAAACGGCGGCGCGTGTATTGAGCATTAATTGATTCACCAAGAGAAGAGATTCCGCACCATGATCAATATCCCGATTTCCCGCTGGGGCGAGCCTTACAAGAGCCTGGAAGCCGACAATGTGGTGCATT
>DATGHS010000162.1:0-3049 GCA_035307785.1 Gemmataceae bacterium | reverse complement strand
CCGGAATTGCGCGAACAGCTCAAGATGGAGCTGGCCGAAGTGGCCGAGCTCAACAACAAGCAAAAGGCCATTCAAAAGGAGATGGACACGCTGCATCGTTCCCTGGTCAAGGACAAGACCGATAACAAAGAGATCGATCGCCAGCTCAAGCCGTTCCGCACGCAGATCGACGAACTCAACAAGGAGAAACAGAAGTACAAGCTCGCGGAGCGCTACACGCAGCCGGGTATCCATCCGACTGCCGGGTATTCGGCGCCGACCCCTGTCACCAACGGTAAGGACGTTTTCGTGGCCTTCGGCAATGGCCTGGTGGCTTGCTACGACTTGGAAGGCAACCGCAAATGGCTGAAGCTGATCGAGCATAGCGGCCTGACCTTTGCCCATTCCAGTTCGCCCATGCTCGCCGGCGATAAACTGGTGATTCAATTCACCGATTTGGTGGCCCTCGACCCAAAAACGGGAGATGAAGTCTGGCGGCTCAAGTGCCCGGCCGGCTGGGGCACGCCGCTGGCCACGCAGATTGGCAATGTGGATGTGATCATCACTCCGAAGGGCGCGCTAGTCCGAGCGCACGACGGGAAACTACTGGCCGACAAGCTGGGCGCGTGCGGAGCAAACTCGCCCATTCTTCATGACGGAATCGTGTATTTCGTGCATGGGGAAGCGCACGCTGTCCGGCTGCCGAAGGAGTTCGTGGAGCCCGTGAAGCCCGAAATCATTTGGAAAGCTCGGGTCAAGGGCGGCGGCTATGGCTTTTGTTCGCCGGTCGTACATGACGGATTGCTCTTTGCTGCCAACGATCAGGGAATTATCACCGCACTCGACGCTGCGACCGGCAAACAGGTCTACGAAGAGCGGCTTAACCTGGAGCCGGCAATTTATCCAAGCATCTCTTTGGCCGGTGAGTATTTGTTCGTCAGCAGCGAAAAAGGAACGACGCGGGTCCTGCAACCCGGCCGCGAGTACAAGGAACTCGCCCACAACAAACTGGAGCCCTTCCGCAGCTCACTGGTCTTCGAGGGCAAGCGCATGTACGTGCGGACGGAGAAGAAGTTGTACTGCATTGGTGAGTGAAAGTGCCGCGTTGCTGTTCATCACGTCATGCGGCGCAAGATAATTGTGTAATCTTTGCTGGTTCCCGGGCTCTGCCCGGGAGCCGACTGTGAGCGAGGCTCTGCCTCACGTTAGAGCATCGAGGCAGCGTCCGGAAACGAGGATAAATCTTCATTTGCTTGCTGCTGGCGCCGCATTTGGAGTCTGAGAGACCACGAAGTCGTGCAACTTTTTGGTCGTGTCTTTTAGCTGTTGCTGATCTTGTGGCGTGAGGAGCTTGAGCTCGTTGGCCGCTTCGGTTTCGGCGCGTTCCAGGACTTGGATGGCTTGCATGGCGGCGTCGGGCGTACCTTCGGCGGCCAGCACTTGTGATAGGCCGTTCTTCAACGAGCTCTCTCCATTTCCGCCGCCGTAGGAACCATAGGAACCATAGGAACCATCGGCCCCCCCGTTCATGCCATTGAAGTTCGGTGCGCTAATGCCGTAAATGGCACTGCTGGCTTCACGCGTGCGCTCGCTGCGGATGTAATCCAGCCGGAGCATCTGCAGCTGTTGGACGATGGTCACTTCATTTTCAGCGAATTCGAGCTTGCGGTAGAGCGCGTTCAAGTGCGGCGTGCCGTTCGTGACGGAGTAGTACACCGTCTTGGTGCCTGCGTTGTCGATCGTCATTTTGGAAACTTTGGGCCGTTTGTTGGCCGCGTTGTCGTCGGCGCGGGATGGGGCGGCGAACTGCAGGGTCGCCAGCAGAGCCATTGTGATGGTAAGAAACGTGGTACGCATAGTGTCACCTCATGAAGGTTCGAGTTTTCGATTCTTCCCTGGGCGACGTACTTTCCGCTCAGGCTTGTTTCGCGTGTTCGAGCGGGTGGAGTTGGAACCGTTGGCGGGCCTTACCAATTTGAGAACAGCTTTGGGCCGGAAACTTGCGCGGAAAATTGGGAAAGCTGGGCGAGATTAGGGAAAAAGTTCTAGCGGCCGATTGCTCGGCGGCTGGAAGCCGCCGCTACGATCAGCGGCAATCTCGTTAGAACCGGCAATCTTTGTCTGGCAAGGATAGGCTGCTTTTCGTGCTCCTAGTTCCCAATAACAAAGAAGCGCCAGAGCGTCGATATCTTCGACAGACTCCGAATTTGCGGCACCGACCGGGAGCGAGAGCATGCGTGGTTGCATACGAATTAGCGTTACTTGGACAGCGTGCCTGCCGCTCATGCTCCTGGTTTCGGCCGATGTCCCTGCCGCGGAACCGGCCCCGCCAACGCTGACCCTCCCCGCCTTGGAACAGCTGGCTCTCGAACACAATCCAACTCTTCGCCAAGCGACTGCAAACATTGAGGCGGCGCAGGGCCGTGCGCAGCAGGCCGGACTCTATCCCAACCCGACCGTCGGTTACTCGGGAGAACGGATTGGGGCCGGCGGCACGGCCGGGGAAATGCAGGGTTTGTTCATCGACCAGACCATTGTGACTGCCGGCAAACTAAGACTTAGCCGCGCCAAATTCACGCAAGAGGTGGTTCAGACGGTCGCGCTGGCTCAGGCTCAGGAATACCGCGTCTTGAATAGCGTGCACGTGCGCTACTATCAATTGCTGGCGATGCAGCGACTCTTGGACGTGCGGGCCAGTCTGCTCAAGGTGGCCGAGGATGCCGTGCAGACCACCGAAGAACTGGCAAACGTCGGCGCTGCCAACAGGCCTGACATCCTGCAAGCGCGCATCGAAGCGCGGCAAGAGCGCGTCGCCCTGGAAAATGCGCGCGTTCAGTATGAAGCGGCGTGGCGGCAGCTCGTAGCGCTGGTCGGCGTCCCCGAACTGGCGGTGTCCCGGCTGGATGGCGATTTGGAAGCGATGGTTTCTTTGCCTGAATTCGACGCATCGCTCGCGCACATCCTGGAGGCGAGTCCGGAAATCCAGGTCGCCCTTGCGGAAATCGCGCGCACGCAAATCGGCCTGAAGCGCGAACAGGCGGAGCCCATTCCCAATGTGCAGATGCGGATT
>DATGHS010000161.1:0-10362 GCA_035307785.1 Gemmataceae bacterium | reverse complement strand
CGCGCCGGAGGAGAAGGAACGCCTCCAGGCGATCCTGGCGACGATGTCGGGAGAGAAGCGGATGCTGGAAGTGTGCGCGGAGTTGGGCATTGGCGAGACGCGCTTCCATCAACTGCGCGAGACCGCCCTGCAGGCGGCGCTGGAAGCGATCGCCCGCAAGCCGGCGGGCCGGCCCAGCCTGGCGGCGTTGTCGGAGTCGGAACAGCTGCGCATGCAGCAGGAGCGGATTGAAGAGTTGGAACTGGCATTGCACGAAGCCCAGGTGCGTGAAGAGATCGCCCTGGTGTTGCCGCAGGTCGTGATGACGAGAAGTGGCGAACGGGAACCCGCGGACAGGGTGGGGAAAAAAATGCGCTCGCAGCGTGTGAAGATACGGAAGTCGCGCTGAGCGGACCGAGGACGGCGGACCAGGAAACGCCGCCAGCCATCCGGACGGAATCGGAGCACCCCGTAGCGGCCCAACCGGATGAGCACATGAGCATCTTGCACGAACTTCTGAAGCTCACGGCCGAACCGCGCGCTGACCGCTTGGGCGCGTGCGGCCAACCGCCACGCCGGGCGTTGGAGCGGCTGGTCCGAGCGCGCGCCGTGCGCTTCGCTCAGCGCCTGAAGGAACGCGGCGCCAGTCAGGCGGAAGTCGCTCAACGCCTGGCGATCCAGGACCGGACGCTGCGGTCTTGGCATGTGCTCGACGCGGAGGAAGCACCGCAGCCGCTCGGCCGCCCGCTGCAATCTTGCGATGCCACCCAACAACAAGCGGTATTCGACGTGCTGAAGGAGATTGGCCCCGGCCTGGGCCTGCCCAGCTTGCGCACCTACTTCCCCGACCTGGCCCGCGCCGAACTGGATGATCTGCTGAAGGACTACCGCCATCAATGGCGAGCCGCGAACCCGCGGCTGCTGCACCGATTGCACTGGCAACGTGCGGGTGCTGTCTGGGCCATCGACTTCGCCGAGGCGCCTTCGCTCATTGATGGCTGCTACGGCTATGTGCTGGCGGTGCGCGACCTGGCCAGCGGCCAGACGCTGCTCTGGCAGCCGGTCGAAACGCTCACAGCCAAGGTGGTGGTCCGCGAGTTGCGCCTGCTGTTCATGTTGCACGGCGCGCCATTGGTGCTGAAAAGCGATAACGGTTCTGCGTTTATTGCCGACGTACTGCGCTGGGAATTGCAGCGTTGGGGGGTGGGTCCGCTCTTCTCGCCGCCCCACTGCCCAGAGTACAATGGCGCGATCGAAGCCAGCATCGGCGCCTTGAAACGGCGCACGGAACTTCAATGCCTGCTCCTGGGCCATCCGAATGTGTGGACGAGTGCCGCGCTCGATGCGGCTCGGCGCGCGGCCAACGGGGCGCAGACGAAGCGGCTGAAGGGCCAAATGCCCGAGCAAATCTGGGAAGCACGACGCGTGGTGACGGCGGAAGAGCGCGCTGCGTTCCAGGCGACAGTGGCGCGGTGCCGCGCGGAGGAACGCGCCCAGCGTGGCCTGGCCGCCGAGGCCGCATTGAGTCGGAAACAGGAAGCGAGTGTGGATCGAGTAGCGTACCGTCGTGCGCTCGTGGCGCACGACCTTCTTTTGTTCCGGAGGAGGCGAATTCTCCCACCGATTACGCGGCCGAAAGTGACATCGCAGGGGTAGGGAGCACACCGTTCTCGGCATAGGCGGCGGCGAGTGTATTGAAACGGCCAAAATCTTTGTAGAAACTCAGATCATAAGCCTGCTGCGCATAATCGATTGCCCGCGCGCCGTCACGGACATTCGATTCGGGACAGGTCGCGAGGAGCCAGGGCAACTCAAGGAGTCCTTCCAGTTGCTCGTGATCAAGTCGAAGTGCTTGCGTGTAATCCGCAACGGCATTTTCGTATTGTTTCAGCTTCGTGTATGCAGAAGCCCGGGACGCATAAATATTCGCTTGGTCGAATCCCCGGCTTAAGGCTAGGGCCTCAGTGTAATCGGCGACGGCCATGTCATATTGCTTCCTTTTTGCGTAGACTCGCCCCCGCGCGAGATGGAGGTCACCCTGGTTGAAGAACGACGCCGCATCGGTTGGCTTAATTCGCAGGGCTTCGGTGTAATCTGCGATGGCCTTATCGTACTGTTTCAATTCCGTATGAAGACAACCGCACAACTTGCGGCTATCCCCGTCTTGCGGGTTCAACTCCAATAGTTTGCTACAGTCCGCAAGAGCCTTATCGTACTGCTCTCTATCCGCATACAAGTGACTCCGAGCGCTCAAGGACTGGGTATCTGTCGGGTCAAGGCGGATCGCTTCAGTGTAATCGTTAATCGCCTGATCGTATTGCCTTTGCTCTTTAAGGATTGAGGCTCGCGTAGAGTATGCTCTCGCCATTACAGGATCGATTTTGAGCACTCTGGCAAGATCACCGAGCGCCTTATCATGTTGATGCTTCTCCGAGTACCACCAGCCACGCAGAAAATAGGCCTCGGCACTTTTTGGATCGAAACTAATAGCGCTGTTGAAATCAGCCATTGCCTTTTCAAGGTCACCATTGGACGCATATGCCTCACCGCGTTCGCAATAAGCCTCAGAGCTGTTGGGAGAAAGGCGGAGAACCTCGTTGAAATCGGCAATGGCTCGTTCGTAATCGCTCTGGCGCGCATAAGAGCAGGCTCGCGCGTAATGCGCCGGCAAATCGTCCGCGTTCTTTCCAATTCTCCCGGTACACTCAGCAATAATCTGGTCGTCGTGCTTAGGCATCGGCGTTGGGCCGATCCAGAAGGCAACTGTGGGCGATTCCGAGTCCCAGTGACAGCATAAATCAAAGTACTTACCGTTTTGGATCAGGGCATTGGCCCACTGGACAAGGCCCTTCGCTTTTTCCGCTTTGGGAAGGTGGATCATTTCTTGGAATAACGCGACCAACTCTTTTGATTCCGGGTCTAGTCGGGCCACTTCGTTCGCTTCGCTTAGCGCCTGATCGTAATCTCCCAGCTCGAGGTGAATCGACGCTAGACAGAAATGCGGCAACGAATTTTTCGGATCAACATGCACGAACTCATCCAGGTCGCTGAGGGCCTCAGCGTATTCCCCCCAGCGATGGTGGGCTTCCGCGCGAGTTAAAATTGCATCCACATTATGCGGGTCGAATTTCAGCGCCTTTCCACAATCGGCGATCGCCTTCCCCAGAACTCCTAGTGCGGTGTAGCTGGTGCCGCGTCGGACATATGCGCGGCTGTTCTTTGGGTCAATTTGGATAACCTGGGAGTAGTCGTTGATGGCCTGAAAGTAATCATCTTTGTCGTAGCAAGCGTCGGCCCGAAACATGTATGCGGCCGCATTCTTTGGCTGTCGGTGAATCACTTCGCTAATGTCGGCAATGGCTAGGTCCTTCTCGTTCTCTCGATAATACGCCCAGGCGCGAATCGAGCGGGCAGCAACATTGTTGTCGTCCTTTGCCAGAGCCCGGCTCGCGTCGAAGACCACTCGATCGTAGTCACCCCTCACCGCTGCCGCATATCCGGGGCAAGTGGGCGGCAACTGGGTGAGGTAGTAATCCAATTTGGGGCTGGCCGCCTTGGCCCCGGCCGCGGCCGCGGTCTTGGCCGTGTCTCCATCAGCGACGGCGCTTGCGTTCAGTGCCAACGTGCTGGCGAGAGCGACCAGAAATAGCTTGTTCCACAACATGATCCACTCCTTTGGATTCGTGCCGATTACCGCCAGTGCACATTGCAAATCATTTTTCGTGATACGGCTTGCCGGACTCATACAGCTTGAGCCGCGCCTGCATATCAGCGACCGCTTCCTTCGCCGCAAGCTCCAGCGCTTTCTTCTGCCATTTCACCGCCTCATCGAATTGGCCGTTCTCGGCATAGGCGGCAGCGAGGGTGTCGAGATCGGTAGGAGACCTCCAAGAGTTCATTTCACACGATTGGCGGGCAAACTCGATTGCCTTCTTGCCATCGCGGGTTTTCGGGTCTGAGTCGGTGGCCAAGAGCGAAGCGAGCAGTACGAACGCGTTAGTATCCTTTTTCGGGTCGAGGCGAAGTGCGTCGGTGAAGTCGGCGACAGCCTCGTTGTAATGCCTGGTTATCGCGTACAGCCGACCACGCCAAAAGTGCAAATCCGCAGCCCCCGGATTGAGCTCAAGTAACCTGCTAAAATCAACAATTGCGTCTGGGTATTTTTTCAGTTCAAAAAAGGCACTTGCACGGTTGCGCAAGGACTCGTCGTCGTTCGGCTTGATTCCAAGCGCCTTTGTGTAATCAACAAGGGCCTTTTCATACTGCATCAGCCGCACGTAAACCGAGCCGCGATACCTGTAGCAGTCTGCGTCGCTCGGCTTGAGTTCTATTACTTTTGTGAAGTCGGCAAGAGCCTTGTCGAATTGTTCCTTGTCGACAAAGAGACTCGCACGAGCGGCGAACGAGTCGGCATCTTTCGGGTTGAGTTGGACCGCGTCGTTGTAGTCCGCGATGGCCTTATCGTACTCCTTCTGCTTCGTATAAATCCAAGCACGCGTGGAGTACGCTTTTGCCATCTCCGAATCGATTCGCAGGGCCTTGATTAGGTCGCCGAGCGCGCTGTCATACTGCTCCTTCGTGCCACTGATCCAGGCGCGCCCGTGATAAGCGTCGGCGCACTCAGGATCGAGTCGCAGGGCGTCGTTGAAATCCGCAATGGCCTTATCATAATCGCCGTATGCTGCATACGCCTGGCCCCGTTCACAGTAGCCTTCGGCGTCACCGGGGCAGAGTCGGAGAACCTCCGTGTAATCGGCAATGGCCCGGACGTAATCGCGCTTGGCGCCGAAATGACACGAGGCCCTGGCGTAATGGGCCGGCAAATCGTCGGCATTTTTGCGAATCCTCTCCGTGCATTCGGCAATGATTTGATCAAAGTCCTTGTGCACGGGGCCATTGCCCACGCCCAACGAAAAGGAATGGGAGCCTAGCTGACACTGGAGCTTTAGGTCTTTAGCGTTGGCGGCCATTCCAGCGGCAAATTCCAAAATGCCCTTGGCCTTTTCTCCCTTTGCCAAATGAATCATGCCGCGCAAGGATATCGCCGCCCCTTTTGACTCCGGATCGAGTCGGGCGGCTTCGTTCGCATCGGCCAATGCCTGATCGAACTCACCTTCTTCAAAATGGATCAGCGCCCGATAATAGTGCGGGAACGCATTCTTCGGATCGATGTGTACGACCTCATTCAGATCGCTCAAGGCCTCGGCATTTTCATTCTTCAGCAGGTAGGCTTCCGCTCGACACAAGAGCGCGCCCACATTCTTCGGGTCAAGCTTAAGGGCCTTGCGGCATTCGGCGATCGCCTTGCCTGGAACCAGTAGCGCCTTGTAACCCACGCCACGTCCTACGTAAGCCCGGCTGTTTCTTGGGTCAATTTCTATAACCCGCGTGTAGTCTTCGATGGCCTGGAAGTAATCGTCCTTGTCGTAGGAGACTTCGGCTTTCAACATGTATGCAGTCGTGTTTTTCGGCTGGTGCCGAATCACCTCGCTGACATCCGCAATGGCCCGGTCGTAGTCATCCTTCCAGTAATACGCCCAGGCGCGGAGGAAGCGGGCGTCAAGGTTGTTGGGATCGGCCGTCAACGCCCGGCTGGTGTCGACGATTACCCGATCATGGTCGCCGTTCACGGCAGCCAAGTATCCGGGGCACGTCGGCAGCACCTGCTTCAGGATTTCGGCTGTAGTGGCATTCGCCGGCGGCGTTTGGCCCGTGGCCGCTCCAGTAACTGAAAGCCCGCAAATGCATGCGAGCAGAAGCAAACCCTTTCGCAACATGGCTTATTCCTCATCCATGGGAGCGCTTGGGAAAAAACTGCGGTGCAAGGAGCATCAAGCGGCGGGCGTGACGTGCTGTTTCCGAATCGCCCAAAGGATAACGGCCGCAGCAATTTGGGTCAAGGCGGAACGGGTTTTGGCTAGCGCCATTTTCAGTGCGTGAGTTTCGCGCTTTCTCCCCTCTCCCCCGCTTCGGGGGAGAGGGGATGGGGTGAGGGGGTTGGGCGACCGGCATTTGTCGGGTTCTCACCTCCCTCACCCCAGCCCTCTCCCCCCGAAGCGGGGGGAGAGGGAGTAAGTATGCGGCCGATTTGCAAACGTGCTGGCTGGAAACGGCATCGGAGGGGCTCCGCGTTGGTGGAACGTCTCACCTTTTTTACTCTGCATCCGCACGGCCTATTTATTTGCGATAAGACCTTGACAGGGATATACTAATTCTTTAGAATTAGCAACCAGATCACCGTAACCGCGAGGAATGCAACCATGGCTCGGCCCGCGAGCACCCAACCGACTGATGGCGAACTGGAGATCCTGAAGATCCTTTGGTCCACCGGCCCGGCGGAGCTGGGGCAGATTTGTGCCGCCCTGCGAGAGCAGCGACCGGTGGCAGCCACCACCGTGGCGACCATGCTGAAGGTGATGCAAACCAAGAGATTGGTGAAACGCACTGCCGGTCCGCGCAGCAATCTCTGGTCCGCCAAGCTCAGCCAGAAGAATGCGACCACCAGCTTACTCACCAAACTGGTGGATCGGGTATTCGATGGATCAGCCCAGCGCCTGGTCGTTCATCTTCTGGAAGAGGGCAGCCTGAATCAACACGACCGCGAGGAAATCCGGCGCATGCTGGAACGGTCCGATCACGCCAGGTCACCCACCAACAAAAAGGCTTCGCCATGACGATCTCGACATTCACGCAGTCGCCGCTTTGGCTGGCTGCCGGCTGGACGATGCTGCATTTTTGTTGGGTGGGCAGCGCAATCGGTCTTGTCGCCGTAACCGGCCGGTGGCTGCTCCGATCGGCCCGACCGGAATACCGCTATGCGTTCGCTCTGGCATGTTTCATCGCGCTCGCCATTTCTCCCGTGGTCATTGCCGGCTGGCTGGCTCGCAACCTCCCGGCGGCAACGGTGACCGAGCATTCCGTCGTAAAGAATGAGCCGATCCCGGCCGGGGCTGATGAGGTTCCGGTCGGGGCCGCGGAAAGTTTTCCCAGCGACGACTTGCCGTCGCCGGCAGTAATCGCGCCGCCGCAAGATTCAGACAACAAAGAGGAAACGCATTCATTTGCGGTCCAAACCGTTCGTTGCTTGCCCTGGCTTTGGATTACCGGCGCGTCATTGACGCTGCTGGCGCTGTCCACCGGCTTAATCGGCGTCGAGCGCATGAAGCGCCGCAGCCAGATCATCGATGCCGGCGCGCTTCAGGAGCATTGCCGCCGGCTCGCCGCATCGTTGGGGATTGCCCGGCACGTGGCCGTCGCCGTGTGCGAACGACTGACCACGCCCATTCTCGTCGGCGTCGTCCGGCCGTTGATTCTCTTGCCTCCAGCCGCTTTGGCCGGATGGAGTGCCGAAGAAGTAGAGATGGTCCTACTTCACGAATTGATTCACGTGCGCCGTTGGGACACGTTGGTGAATCTTCTGCAACGCACCGTGGAAGCGCTCCTGTTCTTTCACCCGGTCATCTGGTGGCTATCCGCCTGGCTGCGTTTGGAGCGCGAACTGTGCTGCGATCAAATGGTTACTTTGCAAACCGGCCGGCCGCAGGCTTATGCCAACCTCCTCGCCGCCCTCGCTTTACCAACTTCGACCTTTCCTGCCACGGCACTGGCTATGTCCGAAAACCACTTAGTGACGCGCATCCGCTACATTCTAAATTTGGAGGACCAAACGATGAGATTCTGCCCCAAAACTCTGGCTTTCGCGCTGGCTTTGGTGATCGGCTCGGCGATGATCCTCGGCCTATATGCCCAAGATACTAAGCCAGCTAGCACGGCTAAAGCGCAGAGTGCCGACGTGAACAAGCAGAACTTTTGGATTGATCCCGTCACCAAGAACCAGTATTTCGTCGGAGCGCAATATCCCGATGAAACGAAAAAGAATTCGGCGCCGGCGGGAAAAAAGGCGGACGAGCGGATTCCTCTCAAAGCGCCGGCCGGTGCGTTTATCCCCGCGCTCCCGAAGGGCACGTTGCCAGCGGTCGTTTTACCCTTCGATCCGAACAGCACCACGCCGGTGGCCCAGATCACGACCACGCCGGGCGAGGTGGAGGCGTTCGAGCAAGTAAGTCTCTATTCCGGGGTCGCCGGCTTCATCAAGAGGCTCAATGTAGACATCGGCGACAAGGTCAAGAAAGGCGATATCCTGGCCGAACTGGAAGTTCCGGACCTTGAGGCGGATTACCAGCAAAAACTGGCCGTCGTTACACAGGCCAAAGCCGAGGTGGAGGTAGCTCACCGCGCGGCCCAAACTGTGCGCGTAGGAGTTGACACGGCGAAGCTCCAAGTGCAGGAGGCCGAAGCGGCAATCAAGAATGCCCAAGCCAACCTCGCCTTCCGCAAGACGCAATATGAGCGCATGATGAGCTTGCTGCAATCGAAGGCAATCGAACAGTCAGTTCTAGACGAAGCGGCCAACAAGCTCGAAGCAGCCAAGACGGCGCTCGACGCGGCTGAGGCCAAGGCGCGGGCCGTCAAATCCGTGGTGGATGAAGCCCAAGCCCATTTCGCCAAGGCGGAAGCAGGGGTCAAGGTTGCCGAAGCGAAACTCGCCGTTGCCCAGGCCGACGCGCAGCGCGGCGCCGCACTGCTGCAATTCGCCAAGGTGCGGGCGCCCTTCGACGGCATTGTCACGCGCCGCAACTTCTTCGTCGGCGACTACGCCCCGGCGCCCGGCAGCGGCAAAATGCAACCGCTGTTGGTCGTGGCGCGCACCGATGCCCTTCGGGTGATTATTCATGCTTCAGAGAACGATGCGACGCGAATTAAAGTGGGCACTCCTGCAGTCATCCGTCTCGACGCACTGACGGGAAAGGAGTTCAAGGGCAAAGTCTCACGAATCGCGGGTTCCATCGACCGGGAACATCGAACCTTGCGAGCCGAAATCGATCTCCCCAATCCCGATGGCAAGATTCTGCCGGGAATGTATGGCGCCGTCACGTTGACGATTGAGAAATGAATTCCAAGGTTTACCCAAACGTTGTCCATTCCATTATGGAGCCCCCCCATGGTCGTTTCCAATGCTTGCGTTGTTGCATCGAAGATTCGATCAATCGCTATGGTGATCATGGCAATCGTCGTTGCATTGGCGGCTTCATCGCTCGCCGTTGCGCAGGAGCCGAATCGCACAGAAGTTAAGAATGCCAAGCTCAAGGATCTGTTGAACGAGCGGTTGGCGACCGCCAAAGAATTCGCCAAACAGGTCAAGATGCGTTTCGATAACCTGCAAGGGACAATCGACCAGCTAGTGGAGGCCAATCGAATGCTGGCCGATGCGGAACTCGACCTTTGCGATTCGGACAAGGACAAGATCGCTGTTCTTGAAAGATTCGTAGCCACAACAAAGGAGACCGAGAAGCGCGCGGCCCAGCTCGTGCGCAGCGGGCAAGCGTTAACCAGTACCGAACTGAAGGCCAGAATGGAGCGACTCCAGGCCGAGATTGCGCTGGAGCGCGCAAAAGCAACGGCGGATGCGAAGAAGAAATAATCTCGCATTCTGCTGAATGCAACCTGTTGAGCGGAGCCGTTACCACGGCCGGTTCACGTAGCCGGTGCGCATCTTCCAATTGTAGTACTTCTCGAACCAGACCTTTACACAGTGCGCCCACAGGCCGGGAATAAACATTGGCATTTGCGCCGGCGGGGGCGTAAATGGGGTCGGTGTACATGATCCCCATGTTGGCCAAGATTGGAATCTTGACCCACAACATTAGCGTGGATGGGCTGCCAGGTTGTCTTGGTTCGAGCAGGCTGAATCAAAGGCGGATTCTATCCCTACTTAATCCGCTCCCAGAGTTTCAGCAATTCCTTAGTTGCCGTAGCGTCGGCGGGATCGTAAATGCTGCCGAATTCAATCTGTAGCCCGCGATCCTTGTGCCGAACAAAAGGACCTTCCATATCTTCGCGAATGGGGATATTGATGTTCGCCGGGCGGAACCCATGGCTAAGCGCTTTTCGCTGCAACGGCTCGCTCAACAGAAAACTGAGAAATGCTTGAGCAGCCCGGCGCTGCTCCGGGCTGCTCCACGGCACATCCAGAATGTAATACGGGTTCTCGCTCCACATGTTCCGGCGCAGATAGGCCACGTGCAGATCGCCCCAGCGGCCCTGGGCCGCCTTCAGATAATCGATGGCCAGGTTTTCGAAGATCACTACTGCGTCGAAAGCACTGGGCCCTTCGGCTATCATGTCTTTCATCAGGCTGCCGCTGCTGTTGGAGGTGCCGGCCAGGCCGCGCTTGAAGTTAGCCAGCCAGGATTGAAAACCTGGGTCGGTAACGTCGGCGAATGAGACGGGCCGTTCGTGATTGAATTCGCATGCGGTCAAGAGCAGCGACATCAAACCACTGATTGACTGATCGGGGTTCGTTCGGCCGAAACGAAAGCGGCC
>DATGHS010000160.1:0-10951 GCA_035307785.1 Gemmataceae bacterium | reverse complement strand
ACGCCAGACAACCCATAGGGCGTAAACTTGGTGCGTGTCGAGTTGTCGAGCTTGGCCAACGACTTGTTTAGGCCCACTATCCCGAGCAGGCCCCAGTTTTCCAGCTCGGCTTTCGCCGCTTCTTCCTTGGCCGACTTCAAGACAATCGCGGCACGGCGTTCGTCTTCCGGCGTAATGTTGTTGAGGTGAAGTTTGTCGTCCTTGTCAACGTGCCGAAACATTTTTTGGATTTCTTCTTCAATTCTCTGAGCGCGCTCCTTGGCTTGATCAGCGTTGATTTCCTTTTTGGCCAACAGCTCCTCGTTGACTTGTTTGATCCGGTTGCGTAAGTAAATGGCCAAAGTCTTGGCGCTCAATTCCCGAATCCGTTCATCTCGGTCGGGTTGGTTGGGCGGTGCAATGCCTTCGGTTTGTCCGTTTTCTAGTTCAATCAACACTTTTCGCACGGACTTCTTTATTTCCAATGGCGACAATGTTTCCGCTTCATTGAGCAACTGATCTTCCGCCTTCACGATCTTTTCCGATGCATCTGGAATTGCAGTTTGCTCGGACATTTTGCGATCTTCGACAAAGATGCTGGTCCAGTTGCGCGAGGAAACGTAACTGAGGCCCACACAGATCACGAACAAGACCACTCCGAGCTTCACAATCACGAGTACAGTATTCGAAATTGCGCTTTCGCGAATGCCGATCACCAGAATTGCCGTAATGACGACCAGAATAAGAACCGCCGGCAGGTTAAGGTACGCCCCGGCAAACGAGAATGGATCATTGCTGAGATTGTCGGGAACTTTCCAATGAAAAACGATTTCGGTGAACTTATTGAAATACTCCGACCATGCGGAAGCGACCGTCGCGCAGCTCATCGCGTATTCGAGAATCAAATCCCAGCCGATGATCCAGGCCAGCAACTCGCCGAGGGTGGCATAGGCGTATGTGTAGGCGCTACCCGCGACTGGCGCCATCGACGCGAACTCGGCGTAGCAAAACGCGGCCAGCGCACAGCCGATGCCGGCAATCGTGTACGAAAGCAGAATCCCGGGGCCGGCGTTGTTGGCCGCCACGCGGCCCGTCATCACAAAGATACCGGCGCCGATGATGGCGCCAATGCCCAGCGATGTAAGTGCCACAGGGCCGAGGGCTCGGCGCAGCCGGCCTTCGTCCTCGGCCATTTCCTTGTGCAGTTGTTCAATCGACTTCGTTGCAAACAGTCGTTTCCAAAGCATGCTGTCCTCAATTCCAGAGAGGAATTTAAGCCGCGGGGCGAGTCTTCGAACCCTGCGGCGTCACCTGCTTATTAATCGCCCGCCAGAGAAGATATACGGGAATGCCCGCAATTACCAGCAATAAACCCGGCCAAGTGTAAATTGGCTTGACCAGCAACAAATCGAACATCACGGCCGCGCACAATACCACATAGAGGCCGGGAAGGATTGGATAACCTAGCGCCCGGTAGGGCCGCTCAGCATTGGGCTGGCGAAGGCGCAAAACGAACAGTCCCGTAACCGTAAGGCCATAGAACAAAACGGCCGCGAAGATCACATAATCCAGCAACTCGCTATAGGTGCCGGAAAAGACCAACAGGCATGACCAAATGCTCAAGGTCCAGAGTCCAACCGCGGGCACGCCATGACGGTTCAGCGTGCCAACGCCCGCGAAAAAGAGCCCGTCGCGAGCCATCGCATAATACAAGCGGGCGCCCATGAGAATCAGCCCGTTCATGCACCCAAAGGTAGAAATCATGATCGCAATGGCCATGAGCCAAGCGCCCAATTTGGGATGACTTGGGAAGGCAAGAGACATCAACGCCGTACCCACGCGGTCGTTTCCATTCCCCGCTTGTGAAATGCCTTGCTCGAATACGGTCGCTGTCCCTTTCGTTCCATGTAATGGCAAGCTAACCAGGTACGCCACGTTCGCCAGAAGATACAGCGCAATCACCAGACCCGTGCCCAGAATCAGGCTCAGCGGCAAATTGCGGCGTGGGTTGCGGACTTCGCCCGCGGTGAAGGCCACGTTGTGCCAGGCATCTGCCGAAAACAGGGCGCCGACCAGTGCTCCGCCGACGATCATCCAGGCGAGCAGCTCCGGGCCAACCGGCATGGTCTTTCGTAACTCATTCGATCGCTCGGTCGCTTCGATTCCCTGCCAGAGATGGGCGAAATTTCGCTCGACCGCATGCGAGTTCCAGGTAATGGTAAGGCCAATGATGATCAGGACCGCCAGCGCGCCGATCTTCGCCACGGTGAAGATGTTCTGCAGCCATTTGCCTTGCTGCACGCCAAACGTATTCCACGCGGTGAGGCTAAGGATCACAACGACGGCCAGCACTTGCCCGTAAAGAACCGTGAATTCTTCGCGCTTAAATACAACCAGCGATTCCTTCAGCCACGGCAGCGGTAACTGGATCACCAGCGGATGGGAAAAATGTATTCCCCAAATCACCGCCGGGTCGGTATCAAACGACATGCTGGAATCGCGCGCTCCAAGTGCAGGAACAAACACGCCGGCGAATTTGGCAAAGGCAACACCGACGGCAGCGATCGTGCCGGTTTGAATAACGGTAAAGGAAGTCCAACCGTAAAGAAATCCCGGCAGTGGGCCGAACGCTTCTCGGAGATAGATGTATTGTCCGCCGGCTTGCGGCATCATGGCAGCCAGCTCGGCGTAGGCCAGCGCGCCGAGAACAGTCATCAAACCGGCAATCGCCCACACGGCCAGCAGCCAGCCCGACGAGCCCACATCTCGTGCAATATCGGCCGAGACTATAAAAATGCCGGAGCCGATCATCGCCCCGGCCACGAGCATCGCGGAATCGAACAGACCGAGGCGCTGCTGAAATCCGGGCGTTGGTTTATCCATGAAATGCACTCAACGCTAAAGTTGTAGGGTGGGTGGAGCGCAGCGCAACCTACCTGTTCGCTTACTCTTTTTCGACGATCAACGTCACCGGCCCATCGTTCACGAGTTCTACAGCCATCTCCGCGCCGAACACACCAGCCTGCAGGGGAATTCCCAAAACGCGAATCGCATTCAGAAACGATTCATATAACGGAATCGCCACTTCCGGCCGGGCGGCGCCGATGAAGCTGGGCCTGCGCCCTTGCCGGCAATCGCCATACAGGGTGAACTGACTCACGACAAGAACCGAACCATCCACGGAGCCGAGATCCACGTTCATCTTCCCGTCGGCATCTTCGAAGATACGCAGGCCGACAATCTTGTCGGCCATCCAGCGCACAATCTCCGGCGTGTCGGTCGGGGCGATGCCAAGCAGGACGAGCAGGCCCCGGCCAATCTCACCTACGGTTTGGCCGGCGACGACCACTTTGGCGCGAGTCACGCGTTGGATTACGGCGCGCATTCAGATTCCTTACGAGCCGGAAGCGTAAGGTAAGCCACGGATGGCGGCGATCCGTCGCTTCCGCTTCCGGCTCGTATTCACAACTGTGTCTCCGCCATTTCCAGCGCCCTGAGCAAGCCCATTGCCTTATTCTCGCTTTCAACGCGCTCTTCAGCGGGTACGCTGTCCATCACAATGCCGGCGCCGGCTTGCAAATACGCGGTCTGGCCCTTAATCACCAGGGTTCTGAGCGTGATGCACGTGTCCATGTTGCCGGAGAAATCGACGTAGCCCACTGCCCCGCCGTAGGGCCCGCGGCGGTGCGGCTCCAGTTCATCGATAATCTGCATGGCCCGCACCTTCGGCGCACCGCTGAGTGTTCCCGCCGGTAGGCTCGAACGCAGCGCATCGAAGGCCGATTTTCCTTCTTGCAGCCGGCCGGTCACGGTGCTGCTCAGGTGCATCACATGGCTATAGCGCTCGACGGTAAGCAAATCGCTGCATTCAACCGTGCCATAGCGGGCGACCCTGCCCACATCGTTACGAGCCAAATCGACGAGCATGATGTGCTCGGCTCGCTCCTTCGGGTCGGCCACCAGCTCTGCTGCCAGTTTCTTGTCTTCTTCCTCATCCTTGCCGCGACGGCGGGTGCCCGCCAGCGGCCGCACCGTGACCAGGTCGCCTTCTACGCGCACCATGATCTCCGGCGAACTACCCACGAGCGTCAGGTTTCCCATCTTCAAGTAGAACATGAACGGGCTTGGGTTCACCACTCGAAGCGTGCGATAGATGTCGAAGGGCCGGGCCTGCGTTTCGCGCTGAAAGCGCTGGCTGAGCACCACCTGGAAGATGTCGCCGGCCTTGATGTATTCGCGGCATTTTTCGACGGCCGCCTCGTAACCTCCCGGCGCAAAACTCGACGGCATGGCAACAAGCGAAGGTTTAGGATCGGTCGGAAGATCGATATCGGTAAGCTGAATATCCGCAACGCCTTGCTGCAAACGCTCGACGAGTTGATCCACGCGCTGGCACGCCCGGCGATAACTGCCTTCCAGGTCCTTCGAATCGACATGCGCATGCGCGACCGCCGCGACCGTCTTGTTAATGTGATCGTAAATCACCATGCGGTCATAAAAGGCGAACGCCAGATCGGGCAGACCGCGATCATCCGGTGGCGGATTCAGCAGCTTTGCGCCTTCGACGTAGCGCACGGTGTCGTAGCCGGCAAAGCCCACGGCGCCGCCGCAGAAGCGCGGCAAGCCCGGCACGTTCTTCGGAGCCTGATATCTCTTGAGTGTTTCTTCCAGCAACGCGAGCGGGTCGCGATGGCTCTGTTCCTTGGTCTTGCGGGTCGCCGAGTCGTATGTTTTCACGCAATCCGCATGCGCTTCAAAACGCAAGAATGGCCCGGCGCCGAGAAAGCTGTACCGCCCAACACGTTCGCCACCGACCACGCTTTCGAAGAGAAAGGACCAGTCGCCTTCCTGAATTTTGCAAAAGGCGCTCACGGGCGTGAGATTGTCGCTCAACAGCTGGCGATATACGGGCACCAGCGAAACGCCCTGGGCCAGTTCCACGAATTCAGCAAACGACGGTCGATAACGCAAAGCCATCTCCGGCAAGGCGACATGGGAGTGAGGATGGTCTATCTCCCTTGCCAATATCAGGCAAGAAGCCCAGGGACTTCCGTCCCTGGGCTTTTGGAAGCTGGACGCCGTCAATGTTTCCGGGTATCATCCAAGTCTCTGCTCCTTGCAACGAGATTGGCCTCCATGCAGCCTGCCGTGAAGCCTCAGCCTGTTGAGCCATTTCTGAAGGCGCTTGCGCGCAGCGGGCTGCTGACCGATCAGCAAATCGAAAAGGCGTACCAGACCGCACCCGCGGCCGCCCGCAAAAAGCCTGAACTGCTGGCCGAGTATTTCGTCCGTACTGGCATGCTGTCGCAGTTCCAATCGCAAAAGCTGTTGCAAGGTGTCGAAAAAGGGTTAGTGCTGGGCCCGTACCATGTGCTGGCGCCGGTTGGTAGGGGCGGCATGGGCGGAACGGTATTCCTGGCCCGCGACACGCGCGATCAGCGCTTATTAGCACTCAAAGTATTGCCGCCGCAGAAATATCGCGAAGAAGAGCGCGTGTTGACACGCTTTCGCCGCGAAATGGAGTTGTCGCAAAAGGTTTCGCATCCGCACCTGGCCCGCGCCTTTGAGTCGAACGTATATCACAGCATCTATTTCATTGCCATGGAGTTCATTCCGGGCAAAAGCCTCTCTCAAAAAGTGGCCAGCGATGGCCCCCTGCCTGTCCATCGCACTGCGCGCATATTCGCCCAGGTCTGCTCGGCCATGCACCATGCGCACCAGCAGGGCCTGATCCACCGCGACTTGAAGCCGTCGAACATCATGATCACGCCTAACGGCCACGCCAAGGTGCTGGACCTGGGCCTGGCCCTCATGGAAGGTGAGGATCTGCCGGAAGACAAAAGCATTCTCGGCGGCCAGGGCTACATTGTTGGCACCATGGATTACATAGCCCCGGAGCAGGTGGCCGACCCGACCGGCGTCGATTTCCGGGCGGATCTCTATTCGCTCGGTTGCTCGCTTTACTTCACGCTCACCGGCCAGCCGCCTTTTCCCGGCGGCACCTCGCAGCAGAAGATCAAGCGCCATTTGAACGAATGGCCAACCCTGATTACGGAGATCAACCCCACGGTGCCGGCCGGCTTCGCGGCCGTCATCGAGCATCTGATGTCGAAGCAGCCGGCCCAGCGGCCGCGCTCGGCGGATGAAGTGCGCAAGCAGCTCCTGCACTGGGTCGGCGACGAACCGGCGCTGCCGATGGACACCGCCGCCGATAATGCCAACCCGCGCGAAATCTTTGACCTGGAAACCGACCAGATGCAGGAAGGTTCCTTCTGGGAATCGATGCCGGGAACTATTTTCGTTCCTTCCCAAGTGGACAGCGCCGCGCCGCGCCGCGAATTCAAGTCCACCAAAAAGGAATCGGGAAAAGGCTTCGCCGGCATGAGCCAGCGCACGTTGCTGATCGTCGCCTGCGCCGCCGGGGGCGTTCTCGTGCTGCTCGCACTGATTCTCGTCGCGGTGGGCATGATCATGCTAAACAAGCACTAAAAAAGTGCCAGCGCTTGTAGCGGAATTCGCAAGAATTCCGTTCGTGCCCCAATCGGAACTCTTGCGAGTTCCGCTACATTTTTATTGTGCCCCAATCGGAACTCTTGCGAGTTCCGCTACATTTTCATTGCCATCCGCCAACGCTGCGGGTATGGTGGGCGTTGTGCCGCTAGGGGGAAAAAGCTGCCACGCGGAGCGCTGTCATGAGATGCCCTTGGCATGCACCGGCCCTGTGCTTGCTCGCATTCGGATCCGCTGCTACCCACGCTGGCGAACCTGCTCCTTTAGAGGACGCCCTTCCCGATCGCGCCATCGCCCGGCTCGGCGTCATGCGGCCGCGCTGGAATTACGTTACCGCCCATGCCTTTCCCACGCCGACCACGCTCATAACGGCCGACGACACCTTGAATGTGTACTACTGGGACCTGGCGACGGGCCGCATCCTGCGGCACCGGCAGTTTCCTTGTGCCGATACGGCGTGGCCGAAGTTTTCTTCCGACGGCAAGCTCCTGGCAGCCCGCGATTGGGGCGGCAAGATCATTCGCCGTTTCGATCCGGATGATGGCTACACCTTTGGCCGCGAACTGACAATTCCAGACGTCGACTCGCTCTGGGAATTCGATGTTTGTCCCGGCGGCACGTCAGTCGCCGCGATTGCCCACACGAAAAAAGCATTGGCGGCTTATCTGTGGAACCGAGCTAGCAAGGATCCGATTTCGCTGCATACAGAAAAGAGTTACATCCAACCGCCACGATTTGCACCTACTGGCAAACTGGTGGTGGCATTCGTCGACGACACTCCGAGATCCTGGAACGCCAACAGCGGAACTCCCGTTTGGACAGGCGAACGGGCAAAAGACGTTGATCCCACAACGTTTTGCTTCACGCCGGATGGCGAATACTTCTTGGCTCGCTCGAGCGCGCCCGGCGCTTCGCCGATCTGGTGGAACGCACACACCGGGAAGTTGGTCCCAGCTAAAGAGATTCCGATTGATCTGGGACCCCTCACACGCTTGCCAATTTTCTCAGCCAGCGGCCGCACGATTATTACCGTTGGAGACGGCCAAAAGATCCAGGTGCGCGACAGCAAGAATGGACACGTACAAAAGGAGATCAATAATGTCGAAGGCGTGCTTGGCCTGTCACCCGACGGCCGTTTTTGCGCCGGCTGGCTTTCCGGCGGAGTGCCCCAATGTTGGGACACCGAGACCGGCAAAGCGCTCTGGCCCGAGATTCCCGACCGGGCGCACATGGGCGGTGTCAACCGTGTCGTTTATTCACCGAATGGCCGCTTGTTGATTTCGATTGGCGCCGACGGTGAAGCACGCCTATGGGACGTGGCGTCGCGAGGCGTGCGGTGCAAGGTTCCGGTGGCTGCGGCCAGTCTGGCGGCATTCACGCCCGATGGGCACTCCGTGGTTCTCACCACCCGCGGTGAAATCTATCTCTTAGACGCCATCACAAATCAATTCAAACGCCAACGTTGCTGGTCGGATGGTTCCGATAGTCCGGATCACACAGTGGTTGGCCTGGCAGTTTATGGCACCGGGCTGGATTGCCAGGTGTTGATCGATCATGGAAAGGGTCACTACTTATTGCAGTGCTGGAACGTAGCTGCTTTCGAGCGCACTTCGCAGCGCTCCGTTTCGTCAGAAAGTTTAATGGAATTGAACGCGCGGGCCGGTTCAGCTTCTGCGGGTACACAATTGCCAGACGACCGGACGCCTCGGGCGTTTTTTGACAGGGGCCGCCGCCTCTTCACTCCTGACGGCTGCATCTACGACACACAGACTGGTCAACCCGTCGTCCTGTTAAGACCGCCGCCAGACTCTGCACCGCATCATTGGATCGGAGCGGTAAAAGCGGCGCAATCGGCAGGCATCGCGGTCTGTGCATCGTTGCCAAGTACAAGCACCGAGGAGGTCCAGTTTGGCGCACAGGTGCAGGCCACGCCCTTGCCGACCTTGTGGGTGATCGACACCGAAATCGGCCGCGTGGTGCAAACTATTCAGACGGACAGCGTCGGCCGATTCGAAGTGTCGCCAAATGGCCGCTGGCTGGCAATGGCCGGGTCGCAAGGAGTGGGAATATGGGAGACGAACAGCGGCAGGTGCGTTTTGTCTTTCCCACAGGCCGGCGTTCGCTCGCTTGCCTTTGCGCCGGACAGTCGAACACTCGCTACTGGTCTGGCCAACGGGACCGTGACAATTTGGGACGTGGCGCCTACCAAACCTCAGACGAGTGGCAGACTTTCTGACGCCGAGTTGCGCGTGGCCTGGTCCAATCTGACAGGGGACGATGCAGGTCGCGCCCACCAGGCGCTGTGGCAGCTAGCCGCAGCGCGGGACCAGGCAACGACCTTGCTAACCACACAACTCAAATCAATCGTATCGGTAAGCGATGAGCATCTCCGCAAGCTCATCAGCGACCTGGATTCCAACCGCTTCGCTACGCGGGAAGCCGCCTCGAAGGAATTGTCAGGGCTTGGCGACCGGGCGCTACCCGCGTTGCGCGCTGCCAAAAACGGGCGGCTCTCGAAGGAATCAGAATGGCGAATTGACCGCTTGCTGAACCGCCGTTTCGTTCCGCTCGCAATCGACACCGTGCGCTTCCTGCGGGCTATCGAGGTCCTGGAGCGCATCGGCACGCCGGAAGCGCGGCAACTATTGGTAAAACTTTCGGAAGGCGATCCGCGCGCGCTGGAGACGCGGGCGGCACGCGAAGCATTGGAGCGGCTGGGGAAATGACCGGCTCGATGTTCCGCCTTTAAGCGGAACGTCGAGCGAGCACGGCCGACTTATGGGGCACGATTTCGATTGTGCCCGTGCGGCATCGGGCACAATCGGAGTTGTGCCTCACGGAAACTCAACCATGCAGCCAATTAACGTGACTTTTTTACAACAGGGAGGTCAGTCGGCCGAGCAGATCGCCGCGGTGCTCGCCGAGTTCCTTGCCGGCGCGCGCAAATCGCTGCACATTGCGATTTACGACTTCCGCCTCAGTGATGGCGTTGCTGACATGATCGCGCGCGCTTTGCGAGATCGAGCCGCAGCCGGCGTAGACGTGCGAATCGCCTACGATGCCGGCAAACCCAATGCACATTTTCCCGCTGCCGGTTGCGACCCAGCGCCGCCAGGGACGGCCAAATTCGTGCAGAGCCTGGGATCGTCGATTGCGTCGAAGCCGATCACCGGCGGCGACCCTAAGATGCCCAAGTTGATGCATCATAAGTACGTCATTCGCGATGGCCGCACCCCGGACGCTGCGATCTGGACGGGTTCCGTAAACTGGACGGAGGATTCGTGGACGCTGATGGAAAACAACATTGTCCAGATTGCGTCACCCGAATTGGCGGCGTATTACGAGGCCGACTTCGCGGAGTTATGGGATCGCGGCGACATCGGCACTTCGGGAACGCACGACACCGGCTCGACCCGCGTCGGCAATATTCCGGTTCACGTCGCCTTCGCTCCCGGGTCGGGCCGGGCCATAGATCACGACGTGGCGCACCGCATCAGCGCCGCGCGCTGCCGGCTCAAGATCTGTTCTATGCTCATCACTTCCGGGGCTATCCTCGGAGCCCTGGGCGATTTGCTCGACCGCGGCCGGCTGACCGATTACTCCGGCGTGTATGACCGGACCCAGATGGAAGAAGTTTTCAACCAATGGAAAGGCTCGCCGGCCGAATGGAAATTACCCCTATTCGAAAAAGTGGCCGGCCCGCTCGTCGGCAAACACTCGACGCACTACACCCCCGGCGGCCGACATGATTTCATGCACAATAAGATTGTGGTGGCGGATGATACGGTGATCACGGGAAGCTACAACCTCTCGCACAGCGCCGAGGAGAATGCGGAGAACATAGTAATCATCGACGACGCAGGACTCGCGGCGCAGTATTGCGCGTACATTGATGGCGTGGCGAAGCGGTATGGCGGGAAATGACTTCCGTGGGACAAGATTGGAAGCTTGTCCCACGATAATGCGCTTGTCGGCGACCGTAAGACAGTTTCGATATCTGAGGTTCTCACAATGAGTCGTTTGTGCTCAGTTGCCTGCATTTGCCTCTTAGTCGTTGCCAGCGCCCACGCTCAACAATGGCAGCCCGTCACCACCGAGTTGCTGAAGGCGCAAAAGACCGGCTTCGGCGGCCTGTGTGGGGTTGCCGTTCATCCGCCAACCGGCGACGTGATCGTGAACTTGAGCGACTGCGGCCTGTTCCGCTCCAAGGATCAATGCAAAACCTGGGAGCGGCTCGGAACTACGCAACTGAAAGGGCGGACGGAAACGCCGGGCTGCCTGATGATCGATCCCATCGGGCACAAGCGCCTCGTCTCGGCATTCGTGTACGGGTCGCCGATTATCATCAGCCCCGACCTCGGTGAATCGTGGACACCGCTGGCCGCGAAGTGCAGCCACGTTGATTGGTGCGCGGTCGATTGGAGCGATCCGGACCTGGGCTTCATTTTCACGCTCAAGCATG
>DATGHS010000159.1:0-13269 GCA_035307785.1 Gemmataceae bacterium | reverse complement strand
GGAACGAATCTCCGGCGCCGGGCCGGCGACTTCCTGTTTCAGGTTCTGTTTCAACCAAGGTAACCTCTCATGTTGCGTAAGTTCGTGATGGCAGCAGTGGTCGTGGTTTTGTGCGTGGGCGTGGCCGCGGCGAAGGAAAAGCCGGTCAGCGGGAAGATCAAGAAGGTGGACGGCTCGACGATCACCGTGACCACCGGCAAGAAGGGCATGACCGAAGACAAGGAATACAAAATCGGCGACGATGTGAAGTTCACGTTCACGGAAGGCGACGACAAGAAGGAAGTGGCCGCGAAAGAAGCGCTAAAGTCGGATCATCTCAAGGAAGGCGCCAACGTGAAGTTGACGCTGAACGACAAGGGCGAAGTGACCGCGGTGGAAGTGATCAAGAAGAAGAAATAAATTTAACTGCCGCTTGCGGCGTTGCAACGCCGCAAGCGGCTTTCACATCTCACATCTTCCCTTCTTTGTACATCACGTGCTTGCGTACGATCGGATCATACTTCTTTAGCTGCATGCGCTCTTTTGAATTATTGCGGTTCTTTTGCAAGTAATAGCAGTGCGCGCTTTCGCTGCTTTGCATTTTCACGTAATTGCGGGCGTCTTTGCTTTTCTTCGCCATGGTTGGTCTCCGTCCATTTCACACCTACTTTGGAAATCGTATTGTCGCAGCGGCAAGCCCTTTCGACAAGACCGATGTCAGCGCATCTGATTGCGAAACCAGATTTGCAATTGGCCGAGGTTTTTGGGTTGCAATGCTTCAATCTTGGCGAATTCGGCCTTGGCCTCTTCGCGATTGCCTTCATGCAACAAATATGAAACGCGCGCCTGCCGCGCATCGGTGCTGCCGGGGTCCAGGCTCAGCCAGATGTCCGCATGCTTTTTCAAAAGCGGCCAGTCGTTGCGGAACCCGGCGAGCCGGGTAATATTGGCTTGGCACAAGACGTTGGTCGGATTGATCTCCGCGGCGCGGCGCCAGAACTTCAAGGCATCGTCTGGGAGATTACAGTCTCGGGCCGCCATCGCCGCAGCGATTATCAGCGATTCACGATTGGGGGCGTACAACATGCCGGTCCGGAAAGCCGCCAGGGCTTCGTCAAATCGATTCAATTGCGCGAGCGTGATGCCTTTGATTTCCCATAACTCGAAGTCGGTGGGATCTTCCTGAATCGATTCCTCCAGCATGGGCAGGAATTCCGACGCGAAATGCGGGGCCTTGCCCAGGAGTATTCCCAGCGCCAGGGCTTCGTCGCGGCGTTCCTCGGCTGTGTAACTATCACGGTCCTTTTTTTGGAACAGGCGGATGGGGATTCGGCGCATGTCGGCTGTGGGTGGCCGAGGCGACGGCGCCGGCGCCGCGTTCGGATTGCGCGGATCGCGGATGATGCGGTGGTTGGTGGATGCCGTGTGCGCTATGTCGGTGGTGGCATAACGCGGCATGTGACAATCCATGCAGCTATCTTCCTTGGTCGTCTTGCGGCGTTCTTCCACAGGAATCGGGCAGGCGGACGGTTCGTGACATTGAAGGCAACTCTGCCGATAATAGGCCACCCGTTTCTCGGGTTGGACTTGGACATGCGGATCATGGCAGGAAGTGCAGCCCAGTTGCTTGGACCGGTGCCGGCTCGCCTCGAAACAGCGGCTCAAGTACATCTGCTCGACGTGGTTTACGGCCTTCATGTCTTCGTCGCTGGCCGTGCGCACGAATACCGAAAAGACCGAATCCAGCGGTAAGCCGGGACGAAAATCATAGGGAGACAGGCCGCGATGAACCACGCGCTCCTGTCCTTCCAGGTGGCATTGTTGGCAAACCGCCTCCCGGAGCGCGTGCGGCAATTTGCCGGGGTTCACGATGGTGTAGTCCGGCTTGCCGGGTTCCGGCCGAGAGCCGGAATGCACGTGCAATTGCCCCGGCCCATGACACCGCTCGCAACCAATCGACGAGCCAGTCGGGAAGAGCGGCTGCTCGTAGCCGTTCTGCGTACCCGGTTTGGGGCTGAGCGTGTTAGCGTGGCAGAACAAGCAATTGACCGTCACGGCGCGGCTTTTAGTCAGGATTTCCTCGCTCCAACCGGGTGAAATGTCCCAGACACCTTTTTGGGTGAACCAACTCATCGGCGTTTCGTAAATGAAGCCGTCCCGGTTGGTCAAATACGAATGTCCGTGGTTGCCGGAGCCGATGGCGTAATCCACCTCGGTTTTCTTTTCGTAAATGATCTTGCCCGATGCGTCGCGGCGCGTTTCGCATTGCCAGACCCGATTGCCTTCATGCCGGATTTCAAATTCCCGGCCCAGTGCCGTAAATGGATTATGGTGCTTGGCGTCTTCGGGCGGCGGGCCGATCACTTCCGCAATCGGCTGCAAGGAACGCCCCATGGGATGGTGATGATACGACTTCGAGATGTCGGCATGACACTCGGCACAGACGGCATCGCCCACATACTTTACATCGGGGCGAATATTCTGATACGGCCCAGAGTAGGTCAGACGTGGATCGGGAGTCATGCGGGGGGTGGGCGGGGACGGTAGGGCCTGCGGGGAATGCCAAGGACGCCAGAAATACGCAATCCCGCCGGCGACCGCGAGCACACCCGCCACCGCGATCAGTCCGAGGCGGGCCGGCGACGAAAGCGCCATCTTCGTTCTCCCCTTCAAGGGCCTGCCGCTTCAATCATGTGCAGATAATGCTGGGCCAGCCGGCGGCCATTAAAGTCGATGCCGGAACCGCTACGGACCGCCTCGTCGCTGCCCCACGCGGCCAGGCCAGTTAGAAAGCACTGCCGCGCTAAGGAGATATTGCCAGCTTCGAGCGCCAGCAGGCCGCGCAAGACTTGCAAGTCGGCATGTTGACCCAAAAAGCCGGCCATTTCGTTGAGATTGTTGAACGCCCGGCCGCGGTTCGCTAGTTTCCAAAGCACGTCCACCGGTGACTTATAGAGCTCCATCGACTCCAGTACCACCGCGGCCACCTGGACGCTCGCTTGTACGCGCAAGGGTAAATTGCCTCTGCTGGCGGCGGTGCCGATCGATATCTCCGCCATGCGCTGAATCTCCGCATCGGCATGTTGGTAATCGCCGAGAACCGCAAACATGCGAGCCTTGACCCAGTGAAAATCGAGTTCGGTCAACAGCGACTCATACTCATCGGTCAGCCAATCACGTACGTCGTAGGCGCGACCGGTGCGCAACAACAGCTCCATTTCGAGCTTCAACCCTGGGCGTCCAAAAGCGGCGACGTCCGCATCGAGAATGGTGTCCAGCGCTGTTTGTGACAGGCCTAGTTGCTCGGCTTGCGCGCATCGATCCTCGGCCTTGAGATTGGCCGAATTGGCCTCGTAGAGATCGCGTTGATGATCGACCCCCGTTTGCAGGACATTGAGACTCTCGGTCATACCGCTTATTCGTGCCCGGAATTGTTCGGCTGATTCGCCACGGCCGGGTCCGGCGGCGCGCTGCCGGGCCACCAGCCGGCGGTAAAACGGCAACGCCAACTCTGGTTGATTCAAGAGACGGTAATAGTCGGCCAGGGCCAGCGTCGTCTTATCCAGCTCGGGATTCAATTGAATGGCTTGCGTCCAGGCGGCGATCGTTTGCGCTGTGCACAGTTGTTGGAAATCGTACCACTGCTTGAACTCGGTCTGTTCCGATGTGTTTTGATGCAACATTGCATAAGCATTGCCCAGCGCTTGCCAAGCCCGTGCGTCCTCGGGGTGGGCCTGAATGGCGCGCCGCGCTGCTCGTATGGCCAGAAACAGCCAGGCCGGCGCCGCCTGGTCCATGCTACTCATCTGGGCTTCACCCATTTGGTGGGCCAGGGCCAACACCGGCGAATAAGCGGGTTCCGATTTCGGTGCTTCCAAAGTGAGTAAAGAAAAGCGCAGCGCGGTGTCGGTCACGACGGCCGTTGAGCCCGTGCCAATACCACTCGGGGCCACCAGGGCTGCCGCCAGACCCACTTTCCAGATAGGCTGGTATTGTTGGGCTCGACGGGGACGTTCGAGTTCAAAGCAGCGCAGCATCAAGAACGCTTCGTCACGATCGGGATTTACCAGCGCCGGCGGGTCGACAAACGGGCTCTTCCAATCCGGTAGGCGCGGCTTCGGGGCCGGCAACGTCGCGGGGCGAGCCGACGCTAACCGTTGCTGAAAGGCCTGGGCAGTCGGTTCCCAAGCAGGCACTGGCGAACGCAAGGGAGCCGGGGTATTGTCCCTTCGATTTCCGCCGTTCCAATAGCCGATGGTCGTGCCGCCATTTTGAAAGACGATCGACCACTGCTCGGGGAAGTTTTGCGCGTACTGATATAGATTGATGGCAAGCACCGGATCGTTGTGAACCATCAAGAAACGAATCTTTCGGTCCTCCAGGGCCTTCAGCAGCGCATCGTTTTTAGGCGGCGCCAACAAGGCCGTATGTAATGCCTCGTAGTCGGCCTTGGTCTGTTGGTCGGTCACTGGGAATCGAGAGTCGAGAAAAGCTCCATCCCCGTTACCAAACCAAGACAGGTAGTGAGCCACATCCGGTGACGAATTCCAACACACCTCATCAGAGCGAATCTGACTGGTGACACGCCACTGGCGCCATTGCTCGGCAGCTAGGCGGAGCGAAGGATCTGCTTCGACGGTCCAACCGCGCGGTTCATAGGGCTGCGGTTGCAGCCAACCCGCCCAGGCCACGACCGGCAGCGCAAGAAAGACGAGCAGGGTCATAACCCGGACGCTGAATGAAGCTCGAATGGCGGTGTCGCTGCGAAAATCGTCGCTCCAGTTTCGTTCGGCGAAATCCTGCCAGTTGAGTGCCAGCAATGGGCCGGCCACAATTGCAAAGAAAGGAATGGCGCGGATCAGGAGGATTGCCAGCGTAAAGAAAATCAGCCAAAGCGGCCATAGCCGAAGGCTGCTGGCGCTGCGCCGGTTTAAGATCAGCAAGGCGCCGCTCAAACCTGCCAACACAAAGCAGGTCATGCCGCCCACGCTATGCGCCAGCGTAGTGCCGTAGTATCGATCTTGCAGCAACGAAAGATTCAGTGCTTCAAACGGGTACCCTGGTGATTCCCATAGGGCGCGAATTTCCGGCGGCAGCGCAAACACATGTACGTGATGCGGGTTAACCAGGCACGCCCCTACCGATGCAATCAGCACCAAGCCCAGGGGCGCCAGTCGCAGCGGCGCATTTTGAACCCGGGTGCGGATCACTTCACCCAGGATGGTCGCCACGATGGCGACCAGGCCAAGTACAAACCATACATCCACATTGGCCCATAAGAGCATGAGCACCGGGACCGGCCAAAGGGATTGAAATCGCAGAGGGACGTGGTCTTGAACCGCTTGACGGATCGGCCGCTCCAAGAACAGCCACACAAGTGCAAACAGCAAGTAGGAGATAAAGGCCGGCTGAAGACTAAAGCGCGGGCTGATGGTCAACAGTGCCAGGCCAGCGCCAATGACCTGGTGCCAGCCCATCTGTCGCAACCGGCCAAGCTGCAGCAGCAATAGCCCCAGCACCACCGCCAATCCCGCCTTGACGAACACCAGACTGGACGCCCCGAAATGCTGGTACGATTGGTAGGTGACGACGTCCAGGAGCCAATTATGGTTCACCCAGGCGCGCTGCTCGCCGGCCGGCGCGAACGGGTCTTGGCCCAAACGGTAGCTACCGTCCATCAGCGCCCGTCCGCTGGCCAAGTGCAACCATAAATCGCTATTGTGTGCCGGCGTAAGCGCAAGAAGGAACGCCAGCACTAAGAGGATCCCGGCAGCGAGCCAATCTATCTTGCGCATCACACCGACAACGCCGGTCCAATCTTCGGGAAAGAAATAGTTATCCTGAATAGAACGGATTTCCGGCGGCGCTTGCGGAGGGGCTAGCGGCACGGGATCGTTGCTGATGGCCATCGGATTTCCTGGCAGCTGAAAACGAAAGATCTTCGTGAACTAAATCTTGCGTATTTATACTATGGTTACGAAACAAAAGGACTGGTTGTTTCCTCTTGCCCAGGCAAAATCATTTCGGATGCTCCCTCTTCCAAATGAGTGCGAAAGTACGAGTTAACCAATTCAAGTTCTGATCATGAAATTGAGTCCTTTTTTGGCAGGTATTGCATATCCAGGAATGGGATCATTTTCCTCACCCATGATTTGCTCAGCCTGGAAAAGCGACGTGGGTACGGTCGTTTGATGAAAAGCGAACGCCAAGATAATCGCCCAAGAATCCGAGACAGCTCCGTTACCTGAAAACGGCTGCCGCGTGCGTCAAAAAGTTGGTATTTTTCGTCTTTTCTTCTTGACGAGCGCCCAAAATCTTGGAAGATAAGGTAAGTTTGCAAAGACTCTTGCTCTCCCCGAATTCCTCGAGTTATTGTCTACGCTATTAGGTCAACTGATTCTCATCCTTTGACCCGGTCTGTTCTTCCTTATCGCTCTCTTGGAGGATTTTGTTCATGCCTAGAATTCTTTCTTGGCGGAGGTGGCGTGGTTTCACGCTGATTGAGCTGCTGGTGGTGATCGCGATTATTGCTATTCTTATCGGCCTCCTGTTGCCCGCAGTCCAAAAAGTACGCGAAGCGGCTGCTCGCACGCAATCGGCCAACAACCTGAAGCAGCTAGGTTTGGCGACGCACAATTGCAATGATACGTATCAGAAGTTGCCGCCCTGTGTCGGCAATTTCCCCGCTACTGGCTCGGGCGTGAACTGGAACACCGCGAACCAGACTGCCCCGGCAATTTCCGGAACGATCTTTTACTTCTTGATGCCGTTCATTGAGCAAGACAACCTCTACAAGCAGTTCCGAGGGAACTGCTATAACCCGAATCCATCCAGCGTTTCGGGTGGCGGCCCGGTCAAAACATTCCAAGCGCCGGGCGATCCGAGTGCTCCATCGAATGGCATTCAATCGAATTGGGGCCCCTGGGGAGTGATCAGTTACACCTCGAATTTCTTGGTCTTCGGGACCGGTTCGTGGGTGGGCAGCAGCACGGGGCCAAACGGAGCAGACGGCGGGTATGCCCGCATTCCGGCCACGTTTATCGATGGTACTTCCAACACCATCATGTTCATGGAACGTTACCACGTTTGCCCGAATAATGGAAACTATTACCACACCTGGCCAGGCGCCAGCTGGAATGGCCAACAATACGATGTGTGGTATCCGAACATGGGTGCCGGCAGTTATGGCTACTTAACGCTGCCCCCGGCATACAACAATCAGCAGTACCCCGTTCCCCAAATCAAACCGGCTCTTTCAAACACCGCACCAAACCCGTGCGATCCTTCGAAAGTTCACGGTTTCTCGTCGGGCGGCATCATGGTTGGTTTGGGGGATGGCAGCGTGCGTTTGGTAAGCAGTGGGGTCGGCCAGGTCACCTGGAGCCTTGCTCTTTGGCCGAACGATGGTCAGGTGCTCGGCAGCGATTGGTAACACCATGTATGATAAACCCATCGTACCTCTCACTCTGGGGTGCGATGGGTTTTCTTTTGGCAATGAACCAGACTGGCCATGTACGCGCACACCAATACGGTACTCCGGTAGGGGCAGATTCGGCCTCGATTTGGCATGATTACTTAATAACGTTTCGAATGCTCTCGTTCACCCCTCACGTTCACAAGGTATCACAATGACGAACATTTTCTGGCTCAAGTCCGCAAAGATTGCGTGTTGGTCGTTCTTATGTGCGGCGCTGGTTTTTTCGTTCGGCTGCAACCCCAGTGTAGCAAAAAAGAATGAGATCCGTGGAAAAGTTACTTACAAGGGCGCGCCGGTCACCGGTGGAACCCTAAGCATGTACGGTGGGTCCGGCTTTAATCAAATGTCTACGTGCACGATCAACGCCGATGGTACGTTCGTGATGAACGATGCCGCGCCAGGTCCCAACAAGGTGGTAGTGGATACCGAATCGCTCAAGACGGAATCGGCGCTTCCGTCCAACGCGACACCGGAGCAGAAGAAAATGATGAAAGAAGGTCAGGAAATGGGCCAAAAGTTGGGCGGCACGAAGACCGGCGGCACTTATGTGCAAATCCCGGCCAAGTATCGTGATGTGAAGTCTACTCCCCTGACCTATGACGTGACAGAAGGAAAACAGACGAAGGATTTTGATTTACCCGATTAACGATTGTTGACACGTTTGGCAGATACCGCCAGTGTGGAGTCGCGTGACCCGCCTGGCGGTTTTCGTCCATCAAGACAGGTCGACGACGGTTTGCTCTGGGGCGCGCCTATGGCTCCATTTCTGCGCGGCATTTTGCGCCCGTACAAGATTTTGCTCCTGGCGGTGTGCGCCCTTTTGGCCGGATTACTGCTCGCCAACGGCTGGGCATCGACCGAGTTCCGCAAGGGCAAAAAAGCCTATCAGGCTGAGGATTACGACGAGGCCCAGCGCCATTTCCGCTCCTGCCGGCATATTTGGGGCCGCCGCGGCGTACTTCATTTGTGGCAAGCGCGCGCCGCGCGGTGGCAAGGCGATCTGCAGGAGGCGGAAACGCAACTAAAAGAGTGCCGTCGTTTGGGCTATAACACGGAAGAAGTTCAACTGGAATGGCTCTTGTTGCGCTTTGTGAGGGGCGAAATCGATCAACTCTGGGCAGGGCTTTGGTTTACCGTAAGCGACGACTACCCCCATTCGGTCGAAATTCTGAAGACCATGACGGCCGTATACCTGAACGACATTCGTTATCGAGACGCCAGCGCCTGTCTCGAGCGCTGGCTGCAGATGGACCCACAAGCAATTCGCGCTCTGGAATGGCGCGCCTGGCTGAAAGAGCGACTGGGGCGCTCGGAGGCGGCTCTCGACGATTACCGCGCGGCCCTGGCGCTCGCCCCCGAGCGCAATATGACGCGCGCGCGGGTTGCCCATTTGCTTCTCGATAGTGCCGCGGCCACCGAAGCGCTCAAAGAATACGAATATCTGCACGCCAGTGAGCCTGACAACCTCGATTATTACGTGGGTATTGGCCGTGCCAAGTTTCTTCTTGGCCAGGCGGACGAAGCGCGGCGAATTTATCATGAGGTATTGACGCGAGATCCCGATCACGATTCGGCCCTGCGCGCGCTCGCCAAATTGGAAGTGGCGACCGGCGAGTACCGCAATGCGGAACAACTGTCTCGCAAACTTCTCGCCAAAGATCCGGTCGATTTTCAGGCGAATTACACACTTTACCTTAGCTTGCAAGGGCAAAGCGGCCGCGAGGCGGAGGCTAAGGAGCAAGAAACCCATTTCAAGCATTTCCGCGATGCCCTGGACCGCGTCCACACCATTGCCTTGGAGATCGATCAATATCTGAATAACGCGGACAAAATGGCGGAATTTGGCGCCGATTTGATCGAGGTCGGGCAGGCCGATCGGGGACTCGTCTGGCTTGACCGGGCGTTGAAACTGAATCCTCATCATCGTTTCGCGCTGGAGACGCTTGTCAAATACTATCAAAATCGCGATCCTGCCAAGGCCGAAGTGTTCAAAAACATGCTTTCTGCCGAATCATAATCCAAGTCATTGCACGCACGAAGTTTATCGTCTAATCCTAAGCAGGGAATCTTCGGGCCAGCCACGTTCGTCTTAGAAATGACGCTCGTCGTACGGCGACACCATCGGCGAGGCAGTTACTGAACCGTTACGGTATTTGCATCGCGATCCTGATAAATTGATGCCGTTCCGTCTGCCGGGCTAGTTTGCCTGGCAGAACCCTTCCCGCGTGAGGATTTCCCATGAACCTGCAAGTGCGAATTCGACTGGCGGCGCTGGTTGCCGTGACCAGCGGCCTGCTGGTGTTGGCCGTAAGCAAGGCCGAAGACAAACCGAAGGAACCAGCCAACCCGGCTGAGAAAAAAGAAACCACGAAGACTGAGCGCGTCGATCCGAAGCCGCTCAGCGATGCAGTGAAAAAAGGCCTGGAGTATCTCATTAAGCAGCAGCATGAGAACGGCGGCTGGGGCCAGGGCGGCGGCTGGCGCGTGAACCTCGACCCGAAGCAACAAGGCGGCCGCATTGAAGGCGCCAATGTGGAAGATCCGGCCGACGTCGGCAACACCGCGATCGCCTCGCTCGCCCTTATCCGCGCGGGTAACACGCTCACCGAAGGGCCGTACGCGAAGCAGGTGAAAAACGCCGTCGATTTCCTGTGCGATTTTATCGAGAAGTCCGACGAAAAATCGCTGTACGTGACGAATGTGAAAGGCACGCAAATTCAAAGCAAGATTGGGCCGTACGTGGATACCTTCCTGGTCAACATGGTGCTGGCCGAATTGAAGGGCAAAAAAGCCGACGAGAAGAGCGAGAAACGCCTGGTGGCCGCGCTCACCAAGACGATCAGCAAGATTGAAAAGAATCAGGAGAAAGACGGCACCTTCAAGGGCAACAATGGCTGGGCATCGGTCCTATCACAAGGGTTAGCAAACAAGAGCCTGGCCCGGGCGGCGCAGAACGGCGCGGCAGTCGACGGCGAATCGTTGCGGCGGGTGCAGAATCAAGTCGCGTCCAATTTTGACGGCAACTCGGGCACGTTCCGAATGGCCGGCGGCGGCGCGGGCGGGGACGGCTTGGGCCGCGGCGCGGTGTCCGGCCGCTCCAGTTCGCTCGGCGCAGGCGCGGGCGGAATCGGTGGGCCGAGTGATGCCGGCGTCCCAATCTATGGCGCCGGCCAGAACCTGACTAACAGCGCCGATGTCTCCGCCGCCCTCAAGACGAAGGCAGAGAAGGCCAAGGAAACACTCAACCGGAAGGACGCTACCGACAAGGAGAAGAAAGAGGCGGAGGAGACAATCAAGCTTGTGGAAAGAAATGAAAAGCTCCGCGAGGAAGCCACCAAGGGGGTCGTGAAGCAACTGGACCAGGCCCAGTTTGTAAACGGCTTCGGCTCCAACGGCGGTGAGGAGTTCCTTAGCTACATGAACATCAGCGAAGCGCTCCTGCTCAAGGGCGGCGCGGACTGGAAGAAGTGGGATCAAAAGATGACCGACAATCTGGTCCGCGTGCAGGATAAGGACGGCAGCTGGTCGGGCCACCACTGCATTACCGGCAAGACCTTCTGCACCGCTACCGCGCTGCTGGTGCTCATGGCCGATCGCGCCCCGATTCAGCCAGAGCAAGGCTGCTGCGAGAGTAAATAACAGAGGAAAAGAAAGAACGATCCGCAGATTACGCCGATTTCACAGATTTGGAAACACAAGTGAATCTAATCTGTTCGATCTGCGAAATCTGCGGATTATTCTTTCGGAGTCCAATATGCATTTCAGCCGGCGGATGTTCCTGAAACAATGCTTGGTCACTTCGGCCAGCGCAGCGATGCTGGGCTGCCAGCGCAATTCAGCGACCGGGCCCAGGATTGGCAGCACATCCTTCGCCACCAGCGCGCAAAACATGCTGCCGCCCCCGCCCCAGCTGCTCATTGATGCCGCCCAGAAGCGAGCGATTCAGTTTCTGGTTCAGAAGCAATCGCCGGACGGCTCGTGGAAATCCGATACTTATGGCGTCTTCAAAGATGGTACTGCGCTTACGCCTCTCGTGCTGAGCGCGCTCTTGGCCGTCGAGCCGGAACATACGGCAGCAGCAAAAGCGGCTCATTGGCTGGCAGATTTCGTGAGAGCCGATGGCTCGATTCAGCCGCCATCCTATGGATTCGATTTTTCGCTTTACACTTCGGCCTTGTCGGTCCCGATTTTCAGCCACACCGTTTGGAATGGTAAGTATCTTCCGCAGCGCGATGCGTGGTTGAGATATCTCCGCGAGCGTCAGCTTACTGAAGCACTGGGCTGGAAGCCGGTAGACAAACCTTACGGCGGCTGGGGTTATTGCCGGACCATCCCGCGCAAGGCGAAGGGCAATGAACTCATCCCGCCCCTCTTGGAATCGAATCTCTCGGCCACGACGTTTGCCCTCGAAGCCTTGAAAGCAGGCGGCGTGCCGGCCGGCGACCCCGCCTGGCAGAAAGCGCTCGTGTTCGTGAAGCGCTGTCAGAACTGGAACGACGACGCCAACAAGCGCGATGAGAAACTGGACGACGGCGGTTTCTTCTTCATCTACGATGACCTGGCGCGCAACAAGGCCGGCGGCTCGGAGAATGATCGCGGCGGCAGACAGCGCTTCAATTCTTATGGCAGCACGACGGCCGACGGCTTGCGCTGCCTCGTGCTGTGCGGCGAAAAGGACAGCTCGTCGCGCGTGCAGGCTGCCCGCACGTGGCTCCGAAACAACTTCGAGGCCAACACCCATCCCGGCCATTATGATCCGAAGCGCGAACTCGACCGGGAGGGCACATACTACTATTACGCGGCGTCGATGACGCGCGCTCCGCTCGAGCAATTCCTGATCGAAAACGGGAAGAAGCTGGTTCGCATGTGGATTGAAGCGCTGGGAGATGCTCTGCTCGAACGGCAACGGGCTGACGGCTCGTGGGCCAATCCTGCCCATGCCTACCGGGAAGATGAACCGCTGGTAGCCACGCCGTTCGCTATGCACGCGCTGGCCGAGGCGCGCAAGCCGCATAGCGTGTTTGTCAAGGAAGGAGATCGGCCAAAGGCGATTCGGTGAAGCGGGCTAAGCGGCAAGCGGCGGAGTCTCAGCACAATTCCTCAACCGGCACACCGTGAGGCAGCACGGGATGCGGGCGGCCGGAGCCGTCGGCGTAGTTGACCGCTGTATCGATGCCGAGGTGCCGGTACAACAGCGCGAGCACGTCTTGCGGCGACTTGGGATTGGCCTTCGGAAATGCACCTTTGGAATCGGACTCGCCCACGACACGACCACCCTTTACCGGACCGCCGGCCAGGGCGGCACTGAAGACATTTGGATAATGATCGCGCCCGGCGTCGTTGTTGACTCGCGGCGTGCGGCCAAATTCGCCCCAGGCGATCACCAGCGTGCGTTCGAGCAATCCCCGCGCTTCCAGGTCTTCGATCAAGGCGGAATAAGCACGATCGAAGCGCGGCAGGAAGCCGAGCTTCAGCGACTCGAAGCCCTTGACGTGCGTATCCCACCAACGCAGATCGACCGTGACCAGCCGCACGCCCGCTTCCACCAATCTTCGTGCCAGGAGAATACGCTGCGACCAGGCCGGAGCGCCACAGCGGTTCGACGCCTTGGGATCGAAGGCCGGCATGAAACCGTAGCGCTCGCGCACTGCGGCCGGCTCCTTGTCGAGGTCGAAAGCATCGCGGGCCGCAGGGCTGGTGAGAATGTCCCAGGCACGCTGATTGAAGCGGTCGAGCGCGTCCATCTGGCCGCTGGCGTCGATGTCGCGGCGAACGTGATCGAAGCCAGAAAGCAGTTGCCGGCGGTCGCCTAG
>DATGHS010000158.1:0-34006 GCA_035307785.1 Gemmataceae bacterium | reverse complement strand
GCGAACCTGACTGGGAGCTGGGGGATGTGGTGCGGGATGTTTCTGGCGGGAAATCTAGCGATGCCATTGCTGTCACGCACAAGGCATTCATGGTCCTGGCCGCAATGGCTCGGCTGTAATATCGGCATGGGGCTGGGAATGCTTGCAGGCGGTAGCCTGATCACGTCAACTCCAGTCGGCCATTTCGTAGGGATGAATTTGGGTATGTTGCTGGGGATGGCCATTGGACATGAGATTCTGCCGACGCTATGGTCGCGAAACCAGATTGTGAGGGGCTGACTTGTTGGGGCACGTTTTTCAACATTGCCAAGATACTGGCACGTTGAAAACGTGGCCCACGTAAATTTACGGTGTCCAATCGGCGTCCGGCGTTACATGGGCGCAGAATTCCGCAAGCATCCGTGCGGCTTGGTCAATGTCATCGAGGCTCACGGTTTCCACCGGGCTGTGCATGTAGCGATTCGGCAGGCCGATCAGGCCCGTGGCCACGCCGTCGCGCGTGAGTTGAATGGCATTGGCATCAGTTCCGGTGGCCTTCGGAGCGCCGCGCATCTGCACCTTGATGTCGAGCCGCGTTGCCGCCGCTTCCAGGCCAGCCAGCACCTTGGGATTGATGTTCGGGCCTCGGTACAGCACTGGTCCGCCGCCTAATTTCACCTCGCCAATCTGCTTTTTGTCGTTGCCTGGCGTATCGGTCGCGTGGGTTACGTCCACGGCGATGCCCACGTGCGGATCGATGCCGTAGGAACTAGTCGTCGCCCCCCGCAAGCCGATCTCTTCTTGTACGGTGGACACAGCAAAAATCGAAGCCTGCACCGGCCTGCCATGCAGTAGCCGAAGCGTTTCCATGACGGTCCAGACGCCGACCTTGTCGTCCATCCCCGGCGACGCGGCAAATTTGTTCCGCAGTTTTCGCACGCCAAGGGCGAAAACTACGGGATCGCCGATCTTCACTAGTTCCTCAGCTTCTTTCTTGTCCTTCGCGCCGATATCGACCCACACGTCTTGAAACTGCGGCACCTTGTTTTTCTCTTCGTTCGTGAGTAGGTGCGGCGCCCGTCGCGAAACCACGCCGGTAATAGGGCCGTTGCGCCCGCACACGGTCAGGTATTGCCCCAGCAGAATCTGCATGTCCCAGCCGCCGATCGGCTGGATATTGAGGAAGCCATCGGAATCGATGTGCATGACCATGAGCGCAATTTGGTCGCAATGCCCGGCCAGCATGACGCGCGGCGTGGCGCTGGTCCGCTGCGCCGGATGCCGGACCGCGATGACATTGCCATGCCGGTCGGTGCGCACCTCGTCGGCATATTGCCGCGCCCAGCGGCGAACGATCTCTTGAATTGCCTGCTCCGACCCGGAGGCGCTTGGAGTTTCGAGAAGCTGTTGAAGGAATGCGAAGGATGGTTCGTGCATAAATGTATGCGTTCATCTACGCTTGTGGCTTTGGCGATTGATGCCGGCCACCGCGAAGCCTCGAATAAAGGACCACTATCAACGCTTGCAGCACCCAAGCAATTACGACCGCGACCATTGCAGTCAAAAGCGCCATGTAGACAATTTTCGGACCTATCTCCTCGGCAACAGCTCGGTTAGTGCGGAAAATGATTCCGACATAAGACCACAGGCTACAGTCGCCTTTAGCCACTCCCGCTACAGGATCGACAAAGCCCAGGCCAACAAAAAGGAGAATGGCTAATAGCGTCAAAATCCGGTAGTTAGTCTGAAACTGTTTAGCGGCCATTTGCATGATCTCATCAATCAAGTGCGGTCTTTCCTCTTATTTACTTTATTCTGCCCAACCTCAATTCACAATATTCCGCACCGGTAGGCCTAGCAGCGCGCGCCGGCAGGTCTCGGCTCCCTTTGTGCGCATGTCCAGCAAGCCTTCCTCCGAATAAAAGGCGGCATGCGGGTTCACGATGAGCCGGTCGTGGGCGGGGTGCTGCGGATCGCGCCAGGCTTGGATGAGCGGATCGTCGTCGCCGGGTGGCTCGGTTGCCAGCACGTCGATGCCGGCCCCGGCGAGTTGGCCGGATGCAATCGCTGGCGGAATCGCCGCTGTATCGACAATCGCCCCGCGGGCCGTGTTTACCAGACATGAGCCCTTCGGCATCTGGCGAATCGCCTCGGCATTGATCATCGCCGTGGTTTCCGGCGTGCACGGGCAGTGAATGCTTAGCACGAAGGATTGCTGCAACAACTCCCGCAATGTCTCCACGCGGCGAATGCCGAGGGACTTATCGTACCCATCCGGTTTGTAGGGATCGTAAAAGAGCACCTGCATGCCGAGCGCTTTCGCGCGCATGGCGGCGGCGGTGCCAATGCGGCCCAAGCCCACGATGCCGAAGACGCGGCCGCGAATGCGGTGCAACGGCGCGGCTTGCGAAAACATCCACGGCCCTTGCTTCGCCCGCAAGCGCGAGTTGAAGAAATTAATGCCACGTGTGAGCGCGAGCATCATGCCGATGGCGCTGTCGGCCACTTCTTCGGTGCCGTAGTCGGGCACGTTGGCCACGGCGATGCCGCGGCTGCGAGCCAGGCGGTAGTCGACGTTGTCGTAGCCCACGCCGCAACGGACGATGATTTTGCACTTCTCGAGATGATTGATGGTGCTGCCGGTGATTGCCAGGCAATGGTACATCATAAGCGCGTCGGCCTGCTCGACCTTGCCGGCAAGGGCCGATTCGCAATCCGCGGCGACGGCTTGAATCTCGGCGATTTCGCCAAGAATTCTGCGCTCTGGTTCCAGGGCATCGGTAATGAAATCGGTGATGACGATACGAAACGGCTTCGACACAGCAGCGCTTTCCTTCAACAAACGAGCGAAATTCCCATCAAAGTAGCGTATGAAAATGGCAGCGCAGTAGCTGCTACTAGTCCCGGGCGCAACGAAAACCCGTGTGGTTCGCCGAGCTATCCGGCGGATTGCAATCGCGGGCAGACGGAAGGTAGCGCCGGCAATAATTGTCAGCACACAGAAATGACCCCCCGCGGCGCACTCGGCTCGCTTCATCGAAATCGCGAGCACCGGCGCCGGCATCGGGACCTTTCGGATTGTCTCTCGGACTGCGCGAATAGTAATTCGGGTCATACCAGTCGGAGCACCATTCCCAGGCATTGCCGGCCATATCGACGAGGCCATAGCCGTTGGGTGGGAAGGAACCGACTGGGGCAGTGGTCAAGAAGCCATCGTCACCGGTATTCTTCGCCGGAAACCGCCCCTGCCAGGTGTTGGCCATGAACTTGCCGCCGGGGTGCTTCTCATTGCCCCAGCAGTATTCGCAGCGGTCTAGCCCGCCGCGTGCGGCGAATTCCCACTCGGCCTCCGTGGGCAGGCGTCTCTTCGCCCACTTGCAATACTCAACCGCATCTTCCCAGCAAATCTGCACCACCGGATGATTCGCCTTGCCAGAGATCGTACTGCTAGGCCCGTCCGGGTGCCTCCAGTTGGCCCCCGGCACATATTGCCACCACACTGGCGGGCCATTTAGATCGACCGGTCCATTCGGCGGCACGAATACAGCCGAGCCAGGAACGAGATTCTTCGGATCGGCATCGGGGTATTTCTTCGGATCGGGCTGCCGCTCGGCCACGGTAATGTAGCTGGTTGCTTCCACGAACTTGCCGAATTGGGCATTCGTCACTTCCGTGCGGTCCATCCAGAAGCCGGAGACATGAACGCGATGCCGGGGGCGTTCGTCTTCCGGCCCATCATCAGAACCCATCCAGAAAACGCCGCCGGGAATCCAGACCATGCCTTCGGGTGGCGAAGCGGGCTGCTGCTCCATGGCGGCGAGGTTTTCGAGGCATTCGGAGAAGAGATCGAATGGGTCGGCGATCGCTTGCGACTTCGCGGGGGCGGTGGCGTTGGTGGCCGCGGTGCGCGGTGTGGTCGGCGGCTGGCATCCAATTAAAGGAGATAACGCCAATACTGATGAAAGCAGAATCGGCTTCACGATGCGTCTCATAAAATCAATTTATCAACCACGAAAGACACGAAAAACACGAAAAGGATAACGCACTCCTTGTTCGTGTTTTTCGTGCCTTTGGAGGTTCTATTTTTTCTCGATCCACATCGGCGACGTCCAGGCCAGCTCGCCGTCTTTCTGCTGCACGCGTATGTAGTAGTAATGCTTGCCCGGCAACGGCGTGGCGTCCTTCCATTCCTCCTTGCACTGCTTGCCTTTGCAGTCGAGCGAAGCGATCACCTTGCTGTCGCGTAGCACTTCCACCTTCGCCAAGTCCTTGGTGCCGATGATGTGCACTTGCAGGGCTGGGGCGGCATCGGTGGTGAACTCGTCGCCCATCAGATGCTTGCCGCTCTTCACGTCGCAGATGATGTTGTCGGTGGCGCCGTAAACATGGCGCTTTTTCATGCCATCGAGAATGCTTTCGCGGTCGTGTTTCTCGGCCAGCACGATGCAAAAAGAAATATGCGTGGACCAGTGGTCGCTGCTGGATTCGAAGCCAAGTTTGTAGCCCTTTTCGCCCAGAGCCAAGTTGACGTAGCCCTTGGGATACCAGCCGGCGATATTCGCGGGCTGCTTGCCGCTCTTGGGGTCGTAGCCGGCCCGCGGGGCTTCCTCCATCTCGTAGCTCATGCGGTCGCCTTGATAAATCTCAACCAGCGGCTCGACTTCCGGATCGTTGTCGCGCCAGTCCGTGCCCATGCCCGTGGCGCTGGTATGGCTGGCGCAGATGCCGCCCATTTCGTGCAGGTACTTGTACAGCATCTTGGTGTCGTCGGGGCTGATGCCGGCCACGGCCTCTTCGGCATTCGGTGCGGCCAGCCGCGGCAGGGTGCGTACGCCGCGCTTGGCGAAGACGCAATTCCGGTGGCCGTGTGGGTAGCTCACGCTGCGCTCATAGCAGAACATGGGCGTGAAGCGGCCCGGCACGTTGTACGCATCGGTGAATTTCTGCACCAGCCACCAGGAGTATTCGCGGCCGGCGCCGTTGTCGTGGTCGCCGTTGCCGATCCAGTCGAGTTGGGCCGCGTCGATGGCGTAGCGGAACATGTCTTCCAGCGAGCCGTCCGCGCCGCCGTCCCAACTCAGCTCCGTGTGCCGGTGGAACTCGCCGCGCAACAGCCGGTATTCCTTGCCCTCGTTTTCGATGCGATAGGCGCGAATGGCTTTCACCGCTTCGGCTTCTTCCTTGGCACGTTGCACCAGTTCCGGCTTCTTCGTTTCGGGTTCATGCGGCACGAGCTTCGGCTCTTGCGGTTCGCCGGGCAGATCGACGTAGCTCATAAAGATGTCGTTGTCGATGGTTTCGGGCGTGGTGTAGCGGCCATCGGTATTGTGGATGACCAGCAGGCCGCCGGCTTTGTGCGGCAGCAGCACCGGCCGGCTGTCGAGCAGGCCGTCGGAATGATGAAGCTCAATCGGCTCGCTCCAGTGGTCGCCGTCAAGCCGCCGCGCCACCGTGATCCAGTACGAGCCGGGAATGGAACTGTAGCGCGAGCTGAACGATTCGCGGTAAGTGACCCACACCCGCCCTTTGCCGTCGATGCCGATCTTGGGATACGCATAGCGCTTGGCCTTCTCGTAGCGCTGGACGAGTTCGGCGCCGAATTGAGCGCCGGGATTCTTGAAGCTCGAAACCGGCAGCTCGGCCACTGGCCGAAACAGCTTGCCGTCCTGTAGACAAACGACCTTCACCGAGCGCTCGTTGTACAGCGGATTGCCCTTGTCGCGGACGAGGGCGCCGGAGTCCTTGCCCCAGAGCTCCGGGCCTTCTTCGTAAGCGATCCAGAGTCGGCCGGCGGGGTCGTAGGCGATGGAGGGGCGGGCTTCGAAGCGAGACGTTTGAATGATCGGCCTCCCACCATACACTTTGTTTTGGGGCCCCTCAAATGGCATCTCGATGTCATAGTCAGCTGTGTAGGCATCGCAGGCTGTGAGCCATTTGCCATCCGCCGACGTTGCAGTTGCAAGATTCCATTGTGCTCCGCCTTCTCCAGCGTAGGCCATTGAGTCGCCGACGACCCTGCCAGTCTCCTGCACCGCAAAGTTTGTTACCTGCATAACGCCAGACATCCCATTCTTGCCCCATGTTTGGCACGCGAGATGAACTTGACCCGCTTGATCAGTGGCCATAACCGGGCTGAGGTAACTGTACACTTCATCCCGCTTAATGCGCCCGGTTATCCATCCTTCCGGGCCAGGCTTAGTGTCTTCCGAAGTCAGGGCCCGCGCAAATACTTCGTACCGCCCCTCGGTGTTGGCGCTGAAGGCGACCATTACCTTGCCATATTTGTTCGCAGCAATTGCGCAGCGCACCAAATCCTCATTCGGCCCTGTGACCGCAATTGGCTCGCTCCATTTGCCGTCTTTGAAATACTTCACGAACAGCTGATCGTGAAACTCCGGCGTGTAGAAGGAGCGGAAGGTGTCGGGTTGCTGTTTGAGATTCTTCGCTTCGATTCGCCGGGAATCGTCCTGCACGTGGTAGCCGATCCAGGCCAGCCAGAGCGTGCCGTCGGGGCCATAGCAGGCGGCGGGGAAGTCGTCTTCAGTTTTGGCCTTCACCACCGGCGTGGCGGTGGAGATGAGGCGAACGACGCCTTTGCCACCGGCCACCGCATGCGGCTTGCCAGTTAGCAGGTCTTTCAGTGCCAACTTCGATTTCGCCTTTTCCTCGCCGGTGGTTTCGATGCTGAGCGATGAATCGGGTGTGATGTCGGCCAGGTGCAGCACCACGCCCACCGTGGCCAGGCCTTCCATTTTCGAGACCGCCGGGTTCCTTGGCGGCACGCGCATACCGCGGTGGGATTTCATGCTCCAGCCATCGGGCTCATTCAACTGATCGCCATCTTTGGAGCGGAAGCGGTAGCCCTCGCGGTGGACGATCTTCGCGCCGGTGACCGTCGCCTTGCCGCTCCAGTCGGTGGGGTTGGTGTCCTTCTGGCCGAATTCGATGAGGACGGCAACCGGCGGCGTATCAAGGGAGGACTTATTGGCCCATTCGAGGATGAGCAGTTTGCCATTGGCGGGCTGCTTCTGGGCATAGACGGCGGCGAAGACCGCGATGCCGATGGCGGTGGCAAGCAAGAGAGCGCGACGGCGAGTCATGATAGGAGCCTCCGTTTCGTTTCCGTTTCACGAAAACGCATACACCCCCCGTGAAACGAAACGCAAAAAGTGAAACGAATCCCGCAAGCTTTCGCTATCTTCCCGATCTTGACGAAAACCGGATTTTTGCTTTTACTCTGGACGATTCCCTAGGCGATTCCGATAAATGATTAACATGATAAGTAATGTCAACATTCAGCGACGCCTGACTTTCAATAGCGCAAGTTTCAAGCCTCACAAGTCGCTTGAAATCACGGCCGGGCGATGGTCCTGCATTCGTGGAACCCCGAAGGGGTTCCATAACACAGCCCAGGGTTGCCGCGAAGCGGCTACCCTGGGAAAGGAGAGTCTTTTTCTCTACCCCGAAGGGGTTGCATCGATGGGTCGCCGTCTCTCGATGAAACCCCTTTGGGGTACTCAATTGGGCCGCATGTCTCCCCAGGGTAGCCGCGAAGCGCGGCAACCCTGGGCTATGAGATGCAACGCCTTCGGCGTAAAAGCCGGCCGCGAACTTCTAGTTAGATTTCCAAGCTTCTTTGGGCCATCACCGAGCGACCCGCTAAAGCGGGTCACTACAAACTTATCCACGAACGGAGGCCATTATGCGTAGCCTCGCGATTGTGGCCATTGGATATCTCGTTATCGTGCCGCTGGCGGCGTGGGTGATGGTTTGGCAGCAATCGCCGGAGCAGTCGATCCTGAATGTCTCTTACGATCCCACGCGCGAACTTTGGCGCGATCTCAACAAGTCGTTTCAAGAAGAGTACCTAAAGGAATCCGGCAAGCGAATCGCGTTTCGGCAATCGCACGGCGGCAGCGGCAGCCAGGCGCGGGCGGTCATCGACGGCCTCGATGCCGACGTCGTCACCCTTGCCATGTGGTCCGATACCGAAGCGATCAGCAAAAAGGGCCTGATCGCCAAGGGTTGGGAGGACCGGCTGCCGAACCACTCGTTGCCGTATTACTCCACCATCGTCTTAGTCGTGCGTCAAGGAAATTCCAAGAAAATCCGCGACTGGGATGATCTGATCGAGCCCGGCGTCTCGGTCATCACGCCGAACCCCAAGATTTCGGCCAATGGCCGGATGAGCTTCCTAGCCGCGTGGGGCGCGGTGCTGAAGAACGGCGGAAGCGAAGCCGATGCCGAGCGCTACGTGACCGAGCTGTATCGCCATCATTCGCCGGTTCTCGACAGCGGCGCCCGTGGTTCGGCCATGACGTTCGCGCAGAAGAAGATCGGCGACGTACACATTGCCTGGGAGAACGAAGCGCATCAAGAGGTGCGCGAGTCGAATGGGCAACTCGAAATCGTGTACCCCAAGCACAGCATGAAGGCGGAGCCGTACGTCGCCTGGGTCGATGCGAACATCGACCGCAAGGGAACGAGGGCGGTGGCGGAGGCGTATTTGAAGTTTCTGTACACCGACGAGGCGCAGCGGATTATCGCTGAACATTACTATCGGCCATTCAACGAAGAGGTGCTGCGAGCGCATCCGGAATTGAAAGAGATCAACTTGTTCACGATTAAAGATGTGGCGAAGGATTGGGACGACGCGCAGAAGCGCTTCTTCGGCGACGGCGGCGTGTTCGACCGGATATTTCAGCAGAAGAATTAACCACAAAGGACACAAAGAGCACAAAGAAAGAGATTTAAGAAAATGCTTTTTGTCTTCTTTGTGGTGCACTAATCGAGAAACTATGCCAGCGAATCGGCGGATACTCCCTGGCTTTCGGCTTAGCCTCAGCTTCACGCTGCTGTATTTGGGCGTGATGGTGCTGATTCCGCTGGCGGCTTGCTTTCTGAAGGCGGGGTCGCTGTCGCGGCAGCAATTCGTGGATGCGGCGTGGACCGAGCGCAGCCGGGCGGCCTATGAACTCACCTTCGGCGCATCGCTCACGGCCGCGGCTACGAGCGTGGTCATTGGCCTGCTTATCGCCTGGGTGCTGGTGCGCTACGAGTTTCCGTTGAAGCGCTTTTTCGATTCGCTGGTCGATTTGCCGTTCGCGCTGCCCACGGCCGTGGCGGGGCTCGTGTTTTCGAACTTGTACGTCGAGAATGGCTGGCTGGGCCAGTATCTGGTGCCAATGGGAATCCATGCGGCCTATAGCCGGCTGGCGGTGGTGCTGGTGCTGGTGTTCATCGGCTTTCCGTTCGTGGTGCGCACGGTGCAGCCGGTGCTGGAAAGCATGGATGCGGAAGTGGAAGAAGCGGCGGCGGTGCTGGGCGCGAGCCGCTGGCAGACATTCCGGCGGATCATATTTCCTTCGCTGTTGCCGGCGCTGGTGACGGGATTTGCACTTTCGTTCGCCAGAGCGCTGGGCGAATACGGCTCGGTGATTTTCGTTTCGGGCAATTTGCCATTCCGCACGGAGATTGCGCCGGTGCTGATCGTGGCCCGGCTGGAAGAATTCAAGTACGCCGAGGCGACGGCGATAGCGATGGTGTTACTGGGGGCGTCATTCGGCATGCTGATTGTGATTAACTTACTGGAGAAATGGTCCAGACGGGCAGAAGGATAAGGCAAAAACTGGCCACGGATGAACACGGGCTGCGCAACACGGATGAACACGGATAAGAACAAAACAATTTCTAATTCTGATCTGTGTTCATCCGTGTTATGCAATCCGTGTTCATCTGTGGACTGATTGAGAGTCTAAATGCGTATCGATCTCGACCCACCGCCGGCGACCAGTGATGATGTCCACCATCATCCCGTTGTACCGCCGCCGCAGGCGCCGGTGGCGCCGTCGCGGCGCGACCCGTGGTGGGTGCGCTGGGGCCTCACGACACTCGCGCTGCTGGTGCTCACGGTATTGGTCATCATCCCCGTTATCAGCGTGTTTTACAATGCCCTTGCAGCCGGGGTGCATCGCTATTTCGCGAACCTGTTTCTCGACCCGGACACCCGGCATTCGATTCTGCTCACGTTGGCGGTCGCGCCCACGGCGGTGCTGTGCAACCTGATCTTTGGGGTGAGTGCGGCCTGGGCCATCGCTCGCTTCCGCTTCCCGTTTCGCACCACGCTGATCACGTTCATCGATATGCCGTTTTCGATTTCGCCCGTGGTGGCCGGGTTGTTGTTTGTGCTGATCTTCGGGCAGCAGGGTTATCTGGGGCCGTGGCTGAAGGAGCACGGCATCTCGATCCTCTTCAGCCCGCCGGGGTTGGTGATTGCGACGACGTTTGTGACGCTGCCGTTTGTGGCTCGCGAATTGATTCCGGTGATGGAAGCCATTGGGCCGGATGAAGAGTTGGCCGCGATCAGCCTGGGGGCACGCGCCTGGCAAGTTTGGTGGAAAATCACGCTGCCGAACATTCGCTGGGGCCTTCTCTACGGCGTGATCCTGTGCAACGCCCGCGCCATGGGCGAATTTGGAGCGGTGTCGGTGATCTCCGGGCATATTTCGGGGCAAACCGATACGATGCCGCTACGGGTGGAGAAGGCGTTTCAGGAGTTTAACTTGTCGGGGTCGTTTGCGGTGGCGTCGGTGCTGACAATGCTGGCCGTCGCGACGCTGCTGTTGAAGGTGACGATTGAACGGAAGGCGCGGAAGCAATTGGCGGAGGCGCGGGATTCGGTCAAATAATCACCGCAAAGGCGCAAAGAGCGCAAAGACTTTGCGTTCTTTGCGTCTTTGCGGTGAATCCTGAGATTCCAAAATGTCCATCACAGCCCGCAATATCACGAAGCGCTTTGGCTCTTTCACCGCGCTCGATAACGTCACGCTGGAGGCGCCGGCGGGGTCGTTGCTCGCGCTTCTGGGGCCGTCGGGCTCGGGCAAGACCACGCTCTTGCGCATCATTGCCGGTCTGGAAGTGGCCGATTCGGGGTCGGTGCATTATCAGGCCGACGAGGTCACGCATCACTCCGCGCGCGACCGCAACGTGGGCTTCGTGTTTCAGCATTACGCGCTCTTCCGGCACATGACCGTGTTCGAAAATGTGGCCTTCGGGCTGCGCGTGCGCTACTGGCCGGAGAAGAAGGTGCGCGAGCGCGTGCACGAGTTGTTGCACCTGGTGCGCATGGATGAACTGAGCGGCAAATATCCGTCGCAGCTGTCCGGCGGGCAGCGGCAGCGCGTGGCCCTGGTACGCGCGCTGGCGGCTTCGCCGAAGGTGCTGTTGCTCGATGAACCCTTTGGCGCGCTCGATGCCAAGGTGCGGCAAGAGCTTCGGACCTGGCTGCGGAAATTGCACGACGAGATTCATATTACCTCGATTTTCGTTACCCACGATCAGGAAGAAGCCTTCGAAGTCGCGGATCAAGTCGTGGTGATGCGCTCCGGCAGGATCGAGCAGGCGGGCACGCCGATGGAAGTATTCGAGCACCCGGCCAATGCCTTCGTGCTCGATTTTCTGGGCAATGTCAACGTGTTCAACGTCAGCGTGCAAAACGGCATGGCGAAGCTGGGCAGCATGGCCATGCCGTATCCGGAATACCCGCATTCCGAATCGCGCGACGCATCGGTTTACGTGCGGCCGCACGAGCTGCGCATCGACCGCTTTGCGAATGGCGCTTCGAGCTTGCAAGCGAAGATCGTGCACATTACTCCGGCCGGGTCGGTGGTGAAGGTGCGGCTGCGGGCCGATGAGTTCGGGCTCCTGCTGAATGTCGATGTGGCTGCCAGTGAATTCGCGGAGTTGAAATTGCAGTCGGGAGATGTGGTGTACGTCTCGCCACGGCGGTTGCGGCTGTTTGTGCCGGACTATGCGATATAGCGGGCGAGCGTCGAGCCGCCTTACGCCCTCCTCCCTTGTGGGGGAGGGTTGGGGTGGGGGGGTGGGCGCCTCTCTCACCCCCACCCTAACCCTCCCCCATCAAGGGGGAGGGGAAAATGGCCCGACGCTCGACAACTCAATTCACTTCTGCTCCAACTTGTTGTACTTGTCGATGGCCAGATCCTTCGGCTCAAACGTCTGTCTCTTCGGCTCGCCGCTGGGCCATTCGACAGTGAGCTTGCCGACTTTGGTTTCCGGCCCCAGGCCGAAGACCATGCGCATGTCGTGGGCCGACAGGTAGCTGCCGCCGCCCAGGAGATAGCGGTCGAGCTTGCGGCCGCCGACTTCCAAGGTGAGCTTGGCGCCGGCAACGTGGCGGTGATCCTTCGCGACGAGTTCGACGCCCAGCCAGTGATTGGTGTCTTTGGACACATTGCGCAGAATCCGCACCGGCTCATCGCAATTGAAAAAGACCATGTCGGTTTTGCCGTCGTTGTTCAGATCGCCGAAGGCAAGGCCGCGGCCACGGTGATCGCTTTGGAAATAGGCGCCGCCGCGACTGGAGGCATCGACAAAGAAGCGCTCCGGTCCCTTCTTGGTTTCGCGCTGCACGTTTTTGAACAGAATCGGCCGCTGCCTCAAGTTGTCGCGTGAGGGAAAATGAATGACGTGACCGTTGCTGATGGCGATATCCTCCCAGCCGGAGTGGTCGATGTCGAGGAAGCCGGTGCCAAAGCCGACGTAATTCGGACCAATGACGGTAATGCCCGCGGCCATGGTATGGAACGTGAACGAAATCCGGTTGTTGGTGAGCAGGCTGCGGTACAGGCCGTGATATTCGCTTTCGTAGTTCGTGACCCAGATGGACGGCCGGCCGGAGCCCTCCCAGTCGGCCATCCAGGTGCCCATGCCGCCGTTGGGCGTGCCGTTGTGGTCCCGGGCAACGCCCATCGACAGCCCTTTTTCTTCCAGCAGAATCTTTCCCGGCGTGCTCTTGTTGATGTAAAGGAAGTGGTCGGTGGTATCGTTGGCGATGTGAATGTCCGGCTTGCCATCGCCGTCCACGTCGCCGATCACCACGCCAAGGCCTTTGCCGTAATCCTTGTCCGGGCGCGGCTCAATGCGCAGGCCGCACGTTTGCGTCACGTTTTCGAAGGTTCCTTTGTTGTTCCGCCACACAGCATGCGGCCGCGAATCGAACTGCTTGGGCGGGCAAACGTCTTGTCTCACCTTCGACGTGTAGCCGCCGCAAGGCGGATTGTTAAACCACGACCAGTTCACATACTGGCAGAGGTACAGATCGGGCCAGCCATCGCCGTCGAGATCGCAAAAGGCAGCGCTCGAACTCCAAAAGTGATCGCCGGGCTGGCCCGATTCCTTGCTGAGCTGCTCCGGATGCGGGCCCAGCAGGCCGGCTTCCTTCGTCTTATCCACCAACTTGCGGCCGCCCTTGCCATCGGATTCGTTGTGGTACAGAATCACGCGGCCGTAGCCGGTCACAAGCAAGTCCGGCCAGCCGTCGCGGTCGTAATCGCAAACGGCGCAGCCGTGGGTGAACAGGTCCGGCTGAACTTTCGCGGGACCGAAGACTTTTTCGGTCACGTCTTCGAATTTGAAATCGCCGAGGTTTCGGTAGAGTTTGCATGGGTGGCCATGAATCTTGGGCGGCGGCAAACGGCAATCTGTTTTTTTGACTTCGTGATCCCAGTAATTCCTCAGGGCCTGGTCCATGTCTCCCGCGAGCTTTTTGTTTTCCGGCTTCAAATTATCGGGATCGTCCGGATCGAATCCCACCTTGTAGAGCTTGCGGATTTCCTTTTTGAATTCGGACATGGGCGGATCGTAGTAACCGCCGCCGGGAATGAAGACGTCGAGCAAGCCGTCGCCGTCGAAATCGATCAGGCCGCCGCCGCCGCCCAGGGAGGAGAGGATGGCATAATAGCCGCATTCTTCGCCGTTGCGGTAGCTGAAGTTGACGCCGGACTTATCGGTGACATCTTCAAAGAAATCCGGCCCCGGCGGCATGGTTGGCAACGCCGAGCTGCCCGCATCCGGCGGCGGGCCCGGCGGTGTAGTCTTGTTGCAGGCCAGTACCACCGCGATCACGAGCACGAGCACCGGCAGAGTTACAATAGGAATAACAAGCAGGCGGCGACGTTTGGATCGAAACATGGGAGAGCCCTTTTCCGGGACTGCCGGCGCCGACAGGCACATGGCCCGCAGAACCAGGATCAAAAGGAATAATAGCCGGTGTTGCTTATTTGCACCCGCGGGCCGTATTTGCCGCGCAGGCTGCGTTTGGCGCTGCGCCGAATGTTGTTTCCCCTTACGTCGAGCAAGCGCAATTGGTTCAGATACTGCGATTCCGCCAGGTAGACCGCGCCATCCGACTGGATACGATTGTTGGATAGGTCGAGCACGCGCAGCCGGGTAAGCTGCGGGCACTTGGCCAAATGCCGGGCTCCTCCTTCGCCAATGCCGTTGAAGCACAGGCTCAATTCCGTGAGGTTCGAAAGGTCAAACGCATTGACGAGCAAGCGGGCGGCCAACGAGGAAATTTGCGTGTGGCCCAGCATCAATTTCGTGAACCGGCCACGATAGGGCGAACTGCAAAGAATGTTGATTCCATCGTTGGTCACGTGACTGCGCTGCAGGTCCAGTTGCCGAAGCCGCTGGAAAACCGGCGACTTCGCCAGAGCGCGGAGCGTATCGCGGTCGAGGGCGCCGTCGCGGAGATTTACGTGCAGCACTGAGGGCAGGGCGAAGAGCCGGTCGGCCACGTCGAGAAGCGTGCGGGCGCCGGTGACCGTGACTTCAAAGAGGCCGCGCTGGAACTTGCCGCTGAGACCCAGCTCTTGGACCGGCCCGTGCCAGAGCGGGCCGAACTGTTCGAACAACTGTTCCTGCCGCCGGCACAGCGGTTCGCGCCGGGGGTCCTTTTCGTGCAGGCAGGCCAATTGACATTGCACGCGAACCAGTTCGCCCAGCGGATTGCCCTGCTCGTCCAGCCAGTCGGCATAGACCAGCCGCGGCGCATCGGCCTCCGGCTGCTCCAGGATCGTCTGCAAGAAAGCGTGGGCCGCGATCATGCCGGCATCCCCGTGGCGAGTTCATGTGGTGCGGTCTTTGGGAATGCCTTCAGCATGGCGAGTGCAAGCGGCCCGGTCAAGAGGTTCCGGGCAGAATCGGGGCATGTTTTGAGAAGCGCCGTTGCGGGGCGCTTGCGACTGGAAATCGAATCTGGATAATAAGAAGTTCTAAAAGAAAGAAGTAGTAGACGATCCATGTTCAAACGGTGGGCTGGTTTTTCGTAGACGACGCTAGCAGCGTCGTCTACGAAAATAGGCCCCACTCTGAACTACCGGAGGGTTCGCCAATGACCGTCTCGCTTCAGGGTCGCGTGATTGCGTTGGCCGAAAATCGCCAACTGGAAGAACTGGCGGGCCTGCTCGAAGCGGAAGGGGCCACGGCGCTGCGCTATCCGCTCGTGCGCATTCTCGATGCTCCGGACGAGGCGCCGGTGCTGGTCTGGGTGAGCGATCTGATTGCCGGCCGCTTTGACTACGTGGTGCTCTTCACCGGCGAAGGGGTGCGGCGTTTGCTCGGTTTCGCCGAGCGGGCTGGTATGCGCGACGACTTCATCGCCGCCCTCGGCCGCAATCGCTTGTTGACGCGCGGCCCGAAACCGGTGCGGGTGCTAAAGGAACTTGGCCTTTCGCCCTGGAAGGTGGCAGATTCGCCAACGACCGAGGGCGTGATTTGCACTCTGCGGGCCGAGCCGATAGCGGGCAAGACCATCGGCGTGCAGATGTATAGCGAAGCCAATCCCGCGCTCGCGGAATTCCTGGCCACAACCGGCGCGAAGATGATGCCGGTGTTGCCGTATGTCTACGCTCCGGCCGCCGACGCCGAACGCGTGGCCGACCTGATCGGACGTATGGCTCGCGGCGAAATCGACGCTCTGGTCTTCACCAGTTCACCGCAAGTGGAGCGGCTATTCGAGGTCGCGACGGAACGAAAACTAGAAGGAGAACTAACCGCCGGCCTGGCGCGCACCAAGATCGCCTCGGTTGGGCCTGTGGTAAGTGAAAACCTGACGAAGCACGGCATTCACGTGGAAGTGTGCCCGCGGCAGGGTTTCGTAATGAAGAATTTGGTGAAACATATCCGGACGGCGTTGACGGAAGGCTGATCCGTAACTCTAATCGAACTCAATGCCATGCGAAGTGGCACAACTGCTGAAATCCCACCACATTTCGCCTGAAGAATTGGCATTCTGTCATTTGCAACGAGATCTGATTTTGCGAATGCCCGGATCGTAAACTATTTGCTGCCTGCGACATGCGCGATTTGCCCCGTCGCCCCCGCCAACTAGGCACGATCTTTGCATAACGCCCACCACCTCTCCGCACGTGTCCGGCCGCATCCGGACACTCTCCCATGCTTGCTTCATGGATCATACTGAATCCATTTGCCCATATTGTGGCGTCGGCTGTCGTTTGCAGATCGACGGCAACTTGGCGAACGGCCTGCACGTTCGCGGCGTGGCCGATGCGCCGGCGAATCACGGTCGCATCTGCGCCAAAGGCGTTCTCCTCGGCCAGACCATTCAGACACGCGACCGTTTGCTTCGGCCTATGATCCGCTCTGACCGGCGGCAGCGCCTTCATCAGGCCGATTGGTCCACAGCCCTTGACTACGCTGCCGGCGCCTTTCGCCGGATAATCCGACAGCATGGGCCTGATGCCGTTGCCTTTTACGGCAGCGGTCAGCTGGATTCCGAAGCGGCTTACCTTGCGGTCAAGCTGTTCAAGGGCACGCTGCATACGAACAATACCGATTCGAATAGCCGGCTATGCATGGCGTCGGCGGTCGCGGGCTACCGCTCCAGCCTCGGCAGCGACGGGCCGCCAACTTGCTATGAGGACGTCGATCACGCCGATGTGATCCTGTTTATCGGCAGCAATGCGGCCGAGGCGCATCCCGTTCTGTTCGACCGGGTTCGGGCTGCGAAGAAGGTGCGGCCGGGGCTGTTCATCATCACCGTCGATCCGCGGCTCACACACACGGCACGCGATTCGGACTTGCATTTAGCGGTGACACCGGGCGGCGACATTGCCCTGCTGAATGCACTGGCCCGGATGATGCTGGACCTTGGCTATGTCGATCACGAATTCATCAATGCGCACACCAACGGCTTTAACGAATACCGCGATTTCCTGCGGGCCGGCGACCTGCAAGAATGGTCAGCGGCTTGCGGCATCCAGCTCGACCTGCTGCGCGCGGTGGCCCGCCGCCTCGGGCAAGCCAAAGCGCTGCTCAGCATGTATTGCATGGGCCTGGGGCAAAGCACAGTTGGCACCTGGAAGAACAACTCGATCATCAATTTGCACTTGCTCAGCGGGCAAATCGGCAAAGTCGGCGCTGGACCGTTTTCGCTGACGGGACAGCCAAATGCGATGGGCGGGCGCGAAGTCGGTTTGCTCTCGCACCAGTTGCCGGGCTACCGCTTTGTGGACAATCCCGAACATCGCCGGGAACTGGAGGCGGCGTGGAATCAACCGCGTGGAAGCATCCAATCGGCGCCCGGGCTCAGCGCCGTGGAAATGTTTCGCGCGCTCGAGAGGGGAAAGCTGAAAGCCATTTGGATCGCAGCGACGAATCCGATGGTGAGCCTGCCGGACCTGCACCAAATTCGCCGGGCGTTGCAACGGGCCGAGCTAGTCGTCGTTTCCGATGCTTACCACCCGACGGAAACGACTCAATTCGCGCACGTATTGTTCCCCGCTGCCCAGTGGGGCGAAAAGGAATGGACCAGCACCAGCAGCGAACGACTGGTGAGCCACAGCCCGAAAGTTTTCGACCCGCCCGGCGAGGCCAAGCCGGATTGGCAGATCATCGCCGAGTTTGCGAAGGCGCTGCAGCTACCGGGATTCGACTATTGCGATGCTTCGGAAGTTTGGGACGAATTCCGCAAGCTCACTGCGGGCCGGCCGTGCGAGATGGCGGGCATCAGTGCCCAGCGACTGCGGTGCGAAAAGCACGTCTACTGGCCCTGCCCGCGTGAAAATGAACCCGGGGCCCAGCGGCGCTATCTCGACCGCGTCTTCCCCACCCCCGACGGCAAGGCTCGCTTCCTGCCGCGGCCACACGCTTTGCCCCGCGAGAGCAGCGATCACGAATTTCCTTTTGTCCTGACCACCGGCCGCCTTTACGGACACTGGCACACGCTGACGCGCACCGGCAAGTGCACCAAGCTGGTGAAGCGCGACCCGGAGCCGTATGCCGAAATCCATCCGGAAGATGCCGCCCGGTTAGACATTCAAGACGGCGAGTTCATCCAGCTGTCGAGCCGGCGCGGGACCATTCAGTTGCCGGCCCGCGTGAGCACGGCGGTGACACCGGGCCTCGTATTCTTGCCGTTCCACTGGGGCGATCTCTATGCCCCGGACAACGCCGTTAACTACCTGACCATCGCGGCTCTCGACAGCACGTCGAAGCAGCCGGAACTGAAGTTCTGCGCGATCGCCGTGGAAAAAATCGCCCCTGCCCCGCGCGAGTATGTCCCGACCCCCGCCAAATTCGTTGATCGATCCCTTTCCTTACCGGTGCTGACATGAACCTTCGCGAATTCCGCAAAGCCGGCCACTGGCCCACGCTGCTGAGTGCGTTCCTCTACTTCGACATCAGCTTCATGATCTGGGTGATGATCGGCGCCCTGGCGGTGAGCATCTCGGCCGAGCTTTGGCCAAAGCCGGCCGATGTAAGCGTGGAAGCGCATCTCGCGTCGATTGCCGGGCAGAAAGGCTTTCTCGTCGCGGTGCCGCTTTTGGGCGGCTCGATTCTGCGCATCATCCTTGGTTTGATGACCGATCACATTGGCGCTCGCCGCACCGGACTCATCGGGCTGACGTTGTCGGTAATCCCGCTTCTACTCGGCTGGCTTTGGGCCGGTTCGATGACCGAATTGGTGCTGGTGGGCCTGATGCTGGGCGTGGCCGGGGCGAGTTTCGCCGTGGCCTTGCCGCTGGCCAGCCGCTGGTATCCGCCGCAGCATCAGGGCCTGGCGATGGGCATTGCCGGGGCCGGCAACAGCGGCACGGCATTGGCCACGTTGTTCGGCCCCATTCTGGCGAAGTATCTGGGTTGGCACGCGGTCTTCGGCCTGGCGCTGATTCCGCTGGCGCTGACGTGGATCACCTTCTTTCTTTTGGCGAAGGACAGCTCCAATCAGCCGGCGCCCAAGTCGCTGCTCGAATACGGGAAGGTACTGGCGAAGAAAGACGCGTGGTGGTTTTGCTTCTTCTATTCAATCACATTCGGGGGCTTCGTGGGTCTGGCGAGTTTCCTGAACACATTCTTCAAAGATCAGTACTTCAGCACCGATCCGAAGAGCGGGGCCGTGTATGCCGGCTATTTTACTACGGCCTGCGTGATCGCGGGTTCATTCCTGCGGCCCGTAGGCGGCTACCTGGCGGACCACGTGGGCGGCGTGCGGCTGCTGTTGCTGTTGTATGCCGGCATCGGCTTGCTGCTCTTCGGCGTGGCCACGCTGCCGCCGGTCTGGTTCGCGGCCACTCTCCTCGCCGTGACGATGGGCATGCTGGGTATGGGCAACGGGGCGGTATTCCAGATTGTGCCGCAACGTTTTCCGAAGGAGATCGGCGTGCTGACCGGACTGGTCGGCGCGGCCGGCGGGCTGGGCGGTTTCTTTCTGCCGAATTTGCTTGGCTTGCTGAAGAAGGGCACCGGCAGCTACGGGACGGGCTTCCTGGTCTTCGCCCTGACAGCGCTCGTGGCCGGCGTGATGATCCGCGCCGTGGCCTGGGGTTGGGAGAGAGTCGCCGCGCCGACACCGGCGCCGGTGCATGCCGAACCCACGCTGCAGCAGGTGCTCCAACCTGCCGGGGCGGAATAACAAAGTTGAGCGGGCGACCCTTAGTGTCGCCCGCTCAACTTTAGCGCTCCCCGCGCAGCTCTGGCTTCAATTTGTCCGCAAACACCTTTTCAAACTTATCCAATTTCGGCCCGATGATCGTGGCACAATACGGCTGCCGGGCATGGTCCACATAGTAATTCTGATGGTAGTTTTCCGCAGGGTAGAATGCGGTGAATGGGACGATGTCGGTGACAATGGGGCCATCGAAGGCGCCCGAGGCATCGAGTTTCTGCTTGTAACTCTCAGCCAATTTTTGCTGATCGGCATTGTGGTAGAAAATGACCGAGCGATACTGCGGGCCCACGTCGTGGCCCTGGCGGTTGCGCGTCGTTGGGTCGTGAGTGCGCCAAAAGACTTCGAGTAGTTCGTCGTAAGAGATCACGGCCGGATCGTAGGTGATTTGCACAGCCTCGGCGTGGCCGGTCGTGCCGGCGCAGACTTGTTCGTAAGTCGGATTCGGCATCGCTCCGCCGCTGTAGCCGGAAACCGTGGAATGGACGCCGTTCAGTTGCTGAAACAAGACTTGCGTGCACCAGAAGCAACCGCCGCCAAAGGTGGCTTGTTGCGTGCCGTCCGGCGGCGGGTGGGAGGGAGAGCGAGACAGCTTCGCGACTTCGGGCGGCTGGTTCCTTTCCTGGAAGAGGAACCAACCGGCCGCTGCGGCACAGCCAAGCACGCCAACAACAATCAACCAGGCGAACCGGCCGCGCATGCCGAAACTCCGGACAGCCAGATGCAATAAGCCCAGGGACTTCCGTCCCTGGGCTTTCGGCAGGAATTCAAAAGACGGATTACTTTTTCGACTTCCCTTCCATCTCTTTCAGCAGCGCGTCCACGGCTTTATCCATGGCTTCGCCGCGGACGTTCTTGTAGCGGATGACGCCCTGGTCATCCAGAACATAGATCGTCGGCCAGCCGTGGACATTCCACTTCTTGGCGATCGGGCCGTTGGTGCTGCCGCCGTCCCAGAACGAGCGCCAGGTGATGTTTTCCTTCTCCATGGCCTTCTTCAGTTCATCCTTGTCTTTATCGGAATTGACGCCCACGAGAGCGAAAGGCTTATCGGCGAGCCGTTTCACGAGCGACCGCTCGTGCGGGTACATGGCCCGGCAAGGCCCTCACCAATTCCCCCAGAAATCGATGACCACCACCTTTCCCTTATAATCGCTCAGCTTGAACTTCTTGCCGTCGATGTCTTCGCCCTCAATGTCCTGTGCCTGCTTGCCAATGGCAAGGTGCTGCATCTCGAATAGTTCCGATTCGGCATTTGCCTTGATGGAAGCGCTGATCGACTCTTTGTCCGCGTCCTTGACGATGCTCTCGAAGAGCTTCTCGGCTTCGGCCGTCGCCTTGACGGGGTCTGCGGAAACAATCTTGGCGAGCGCGTCTTTGCCCACCCGCATCTCGATCATTTTCTTGGTGTTTTCGTCGAGCCCCTTGACTTGTTCCACCGCTTCGGCCTTGCTCTTCAGGAACTTGGCCAGTTGAAGCTTGGCAGTTGCCTTGCGGTCGGGCGTATCGGCCTTTTCGGCGACAGCGCGGAAGAGTTTTTCATTGTCTTCCAACGGCATGCCGACAAGCCGGGGCAGGACCGTCGTCTCGATCTTTTTGTTCGAAATGTGATCGTGAATGATCAGGTCAATAGCCTTGGTCTTTTCGGATCCGCTTTCGGCGTGCGTGACGACCCAAATCAGGGCGTCAGCGGCGGCGTCTTTTTCCTTCGCGTACTTATCAGCAATGGCCAGCGCCCGCTTTGCGAAGTCGGCAATCATCTTGGCCTGCTTCTCGCCGATCTTTTCCTTTTCGAAGATCTTCAGCGCCTCTTCCTGGCTCTTGGCGTCTTGCAGCGGCTTGTAAAGCTCCTGTTGGGCCTTGTTGAAGTCGGCATTCAGTTCTTTGAGTTCCTTCTCCGCCGACGCCGCCGGGGTGTCCGGCTTGTCGGGTTTGTCTTTGTCTTGCGCCCACACGGCCGGCGACAAAGCCAGCAGCAGAGGCGCTATGAGGAGAAGTCGGCGCATAACGGGCATCCTCCGGGGTTAAGCAGAAACGGGAGATGGTATCTGAATCATTCCTACCGAAAGAAATTCCGAAGAAAAGAGGACAAATGTGGCCTACGAGGCGATGAGAGCGTTGCCTTTCGATAGGCGACCAAAGCAAACCGCCGGCCGGCTTGGTTGAATGGAAGCGACAGGATATACTCCTCGCAGGAGGAGCAAATCGTGCGGCAGCCTCGAACCGATTCACATTGCTCGTTGCTCACTCGCCGCCGCTGGCTACAGCTCGGCGGCCTGGGGGCGCTGGGCTTGTCGTTGCCGCAATTGCTGCACGCGGCCGAGCGGAAGCCGGCGGGGGCTACGCGCTCTTGCGTGCTGTTCCTCTTGCATGGCGGGCCGAGCCAGCTTGATATCTGGGACATGAAGCCAAATGCCCCGGCGGAAATTCGCGGCGAGTTTCGGCCGGCAGCCACGTCGGTGCCCGGCATGCAGTTCACCGAGTGCTTGCCGCTCTTGGCCAAGCAGGCGCATCGCTTCAGCATCGTCCGGTCGATGACGCATTCGGCCATCAATCACAATGCGGCCACCTATTTCGTGACCACCGGCAACCCACCGCCGCGCGAGCAAATTGCCTTCACGCCCACCGAAAATGACTTTCCGCACCTGGGGGCACAGGTTGCATTGGGCCGGCCGGCACAGGGTACGGTTCCAACGGCCGTGTTGTTGCCCGACCCGGTGAGCGATGGGCCGTACACCTGCCCTGGCCAGAACGGCGGCTTCTTGGGGGCTACGTATGCGCCATTCACGATCTACGGCGATCCAAACGACGATGATTTTTCTGTCGCCGGCTTGCAAGAGCTTGCCGATGGCGCGCAAGTCGCGAACCGAAAGTCGTTGCTGCATGCGCTCGACCAGGGCTTGGGACCGCTCACGCAAGAACGTCGGCTCGAAGATCTTGGCCGCTATCAAGAACAGGCGCTGGCGTTGTTGACTTCCGAAGCAACGCGGCGGGCTTTCGACATCCAGCACGAGCCCCAGCGCGTGCGCGAGCGTTACGGCCGGCACAAATATGGCCAGAGCCTGCTGCTGGCCCGCCGCTTGGTCGAGGCCGGGGTGCGACTCGTGACCGTCTATTGGGGCGGGAAGGTGAATAATCCGGTGCCGCACTGGGACACGCACTTCAACAACAACCGCCGACTGCGCGAGGAATTGCTGCCGCCGTTCGATCAATGTTTCTCCGCTTTTTTGGAAGACCTGTCTGAGCGCGGCCTGCTCGCCAGCACGCTGGTGGTGTGCATGGGCGAATTTGGCCGCACGCCGCGCTTTGGGCAATTCACCGGCAACGGCGTGGATGCCAGCGGCCGCGATCACTGGTCGCAGTGCTATTCGCTGCTGGTGGCCGGCGGGCCGCTGCCCGGCGGCCGCATCATCGGCCGCTCCGACCGCTTCGCGGCTTATCCGGCGAGCGATCCGATCACGCCGGCTGACCTTTCGGCCAGCCTCCTTCAATCGCTCGACGTCGATCCGAAGCAGGAAGTGCGCGATGCGCTCGGGCGCACGGTGCCGCTGAGCAGCGGCGGGGTGAAGGCGGCATTGTTTGGGGAATGAGGTAGTGGAGAGGTAGGTTGCGCTGCGCTCCCACCCTACAAAAAATCACTTCCATTCCTTAACCGCAAACCAATCTGCCAGTCGCCACTGAGGCCTCTTCGGCAGCGCATTAAGAACGTATTGACCGGTATATGTAATACGACATGAAAGCAATCGCGGCCCCAGCCGAGCACAAAGCGAATGCAAGGCCGGTGTGCGCCGGCCATAGTGCCCAACAGGTTTGACAGATCGTGGCGATCGTAGCGATGGATGCTAGCGGCCAGATCAGCCAGGCATAATTCCGCAGGAAGCCTTTAAAAGTCCGGGCGTCACATCTTTCTGCACCGGCCAAGATAATGCCGGCCTCTTCAAACGCTTCTATCCATGTTTGCGTGTAAATCGGCGAGAAATTGAAGGACATTGTTTGGAGTTGATTCTCTTTTCCCCACCACTTGACGACAATTTGTCTATTTGCCGGGAACCCTCGTGCCCTGATCTCCGCTCTGGCGATTAGGTCCAACGGAATCACATCGTACTCTGCTGATGTCTTGAACCCAAAAAATGTTGGCCTCCAACCGAAATAACTTCCCGTCATGATGAATAGTTTCCAAACCAAATCCCTGTCCAGCCAACCAATTGTGCGGGTCAGTATTTGGCGCTTCTCGATGAACTTGCGCGCGAAATCGCACCCGATCTCCGGCTCCAGCATGACATCACTCCGAAGGTCTCTTCGGTGGGTTGCGCTGCGCTCCAGCCACCCTACAAGAATCACTTCCATTCCTTGATTGCAAACCGATCGCCCTGCTTCAACCAGCGCTCCAGCGCGCCGTCTTCGGCACCGCCATCGTCGTCACGTTCCCTCTCGCGTTCGCGCTCACCGCCGCGGCGTTCGTTTTCGCGTCCGGTGGGGTGGCATTTCACGCAATTCTGTAACTGCATGGCATTGAGCTTCGGGTGTTTGCGCGCGATGCGGGCTTCCTCATGCTCATGGCAACCGTAGCAGGTGTAAGCCTTCATGTCGTTGGGCTTGTTATGGCAGGTGACGCACTCGATTACCCGGCCGCGCCGGCCGTGGTCGAGCGGAAACGTGTGCTTGAACTTCGCGCCCTTCCAGGTTTCCGTGGAATGGCACTGGGCGCATTCCTGGCCGAATTTGCCTTTATGGACTTGCGGTTCGGCATGGCACTTGACGCAGGTCTGGGCGGCGCCTTTGAAGACGTTGTTTACGTGGCAGGCTGCGCAGTCCACCGTCTTGTGCTTGCCGGTGAGTTTGAAGGCCGCGAGTTCATGGTTGAAATTCTCCTTCAGCCAGCCCACCGCGTCGCCCGTGTTCTTCCACGTCGCCGTTGAATGACAGTGCACACAGTCGGAGCCGAATTTTCCTTTGTGAACCACCGGTTCGGCATGACAAGCGGAGCAACTTTGGGCGGTGCCCTTGAACATATTGTTCTTGTGGCAAGCCGCGCATTCCACCATCTTGTGCATGCCGGTAAGTTTGAACGCGGCCAGATCGTGGTTGAATTTTCCTTGCAGGTCGGCCAGCGCTCCGCCGGCGTTTTTCCAAGTTGCCGTGGTGTGGCAACTGCCGCACTCGGTGCCGAACTTGCCTCTGTGGACCTGCGGCTCGGCATGGCAGGAAGCGCACGTTTTCGCTGTTCCTTTGAACACGTTGCTTACGTGGCATGACTTGCATTCCACTATCGAATGCTTGCCGGTGAGCGGAAAGCCGGTGGTGTTGTGACTGAATGTGCCCTTGGCCAGGTTCATTCCCGAGGTGCTTTTCCAGGTGGCGGTGGAATGGCACTGGCTGCATTCCGTGCCGAATTTTCCCTTATGTACGACCGGATCGGCATGGCAGGTAACGCATCTTTGCGGCGTGCCCAGAAACACTTTGCTTTTGTGGCAGCCCTGGCATTCCACGTCTCGGTGTTTACCGGTGAGCGGGAAGGCGGCCATGTCGTGGTCGAATTGCTCGAGGCTCGTGAGCGCGGCATGGGGGCCGTTGTGCTCGGAGTGGCAGGTGCGGCATTGCATGGCATCCGCCATTTTGCCGTGCAATGGGGCATGAGCATCAATTTGAGTTCGCACGTCGGAGTGGCAATTGAGGCAGCGCGCGGCCATGGTCGTGCGGCTCCAGGGAGCGGCGTGACAGGCGGAGCACTGGCCGTCAATCTCGGCATGGGAGCGCACGCCGCCCAGTTGCACGCCGTCGCGCGCTTCGGCATTGAGCGCGCCGGGACTGAAGATCCGCCCGCCGGCGGCGTACACGACCATCGCCACCGCGCCGAGCGTGAGCACGCTGATTGCCAGGCTGCGAATCCACCGGCTGCGCACCGCTTTCGCTCCGTTATTTCAGGAACGTGGAGTAAAACATCGCCGCGCCTACGTGAACGAATGCCAGGGTAAACAGCACCACGCCGAGCGGCACGTGGGCCAGGTGCCAGTAGCCCAACATCCGCTTGGCGAGCGCCAGCGAGTTTATCTGCATCAGGAGCCGGTAACGCTCGACGAATAAATCTTCCAGCCCCTGCGCCTGTTCGGGATCGAGCTTGCGCACGCTTTGCAGCGCCGAATGCAAGCGCCAGCGCTGTCGTAACGGCAGCCAAACTCGGAAGGCAATCAATTTCCAGCCACGGGGCGGCATCTCGGAAGCGACCGCGATCGCTTTCTTGCTGAGCCCTTTCACGCCGCGGCTTTGCACTTCGTTATCGGCCAGGGTGATTTGCAATTCCAGTTGGCGGGGCGTCTTTTCCGTGCCGGCCACCGTGCGCGGCACCGCGGCATAAATGTAGCGGCCAATGAACCCGCTGGCGACGATCACCAGCGTTAGCAGCGTGACCGCGCCCGCCACGCCATGCAACTTGCCCGCTGTATGGAGCAATACCAAAAACGGACCGACCACTCCGGTAAACACATGGACTTTAAGCCAAACCGGCATCCGGCCCCAGCGAAAACGTTTCCAGCGTTTACGCAAAGTATAAAGCACTTCCGTGCTTAACATCAACAAAAATCCGAAAATCCCGAGCGAATGCCCCGCCGGTCCGCCAGGCCGCGGTAAGCCGTGGCGGTAGATGACTCCATACGCCAAGCCGATCACGGCGATGGTGGCAAAGGCGAGGATCAGTTCGTAAGCGGGACGACGCATGGAAATGTGCGGAGCGCCATTCTAACGGGCCGCGACATGTTCTGATCTTCTTCCTCTCCCCCCGCATTGGGGGAAGACGGTTGGGGTGAGGGGGGTAGCGGCGCCGCGCGAGATCCCCAACCCCCTCACCCCGTCCCCTCTCCTCTAAAGGGGAAGAGGGAGAAAAGCCCTGCGATGTGCACTATTCGCGGGACAAACGTTATCTACTCCTTCACTTCCACCACCCGCCACAATTGGCCTTTCGCCTTCTCATCGGGCTTTTTCTGAATCACGCTCGCGTCTTCGGCCACGTCGAGAACCAGGCTGCTGGACTTCGACTTGAGCCGGCGTTCTTTGCCGCTGCCGTCCCACGACCAGCGCTGATTGTCGTTGCCGTCGGCCTTGTCGTCCCACTGGATGATCGAGCCGCCGTCTTCCAGCGATTCCTGTTCCACGTCGAGCACTTTGCCGCTCTTGCGGTTCACGATCTTGTAATGGTCGCCGTCTTTTTCGAGTCTCCATTGCTGCGACTTGGAGCCGTCGTCCTTCGCGACGACGGCTTTGGCCCCGGCCTCGTCGGAACCATCGGCCACCGCCAGCGCCTTGCCGCTGGCGACGTGGACCAGCTTTACGTATTTGTCCTCGGCGAGTGCGATCGATGCCAACACAGCGCAAGCCACGAGGGTGAAAATCATTCGCAACATCAGCAGCCTCCGTTGATGAGATTGGTGCGAAGCCATTCGTTGGCCGACATTGTACGAGCCCATCGACGCCCCACCAGATGACAAGGCGTACGTGGTGAAAGATGTTCTTTGTCGCTGCAGCAAGTACAACAGCATGCGATGAGAGATTGCAGTTCCTATTGGGAGAATCCGGTGCCTTCTTCTTTCGACCGCCGCGCCTTTCTGAGAATCGTTGGCCTATCTTCAGTCGCTGCCGGCTTCCCGGCATTCGGCCAATCGCCGCCGAAGACATCCGGGCTCGTTCTCGGCCATCCGGAAGGCGCAGCGACCGGTTTGGAAGCGCTGTCGGCCGGCGGGAATGCCATGGATGCGGCAGTAACGGCTGCGCTCGTTGCCGGCGTGGTAGCGGTGCCGATGTGCGGCATCGGCGGCTACGGCGGGCATATGATCATTGCGAAACCCGATGGGAAGGTTTCGGCCATCGACTTCAACAGCGCGGCCCCGGCTGCCGCACGTGCCGACATGTTTCCACTGAATGACAAAGGGCAAGTAAAAGGCGGCATCAACATACACGGCTGGCTGGCAGCCGGAGTGCCCGGTACGTTGGCCGGCATGCAACTGGCGCTCGATAGGTTCGGCACTTGGGCGATGGGACGGGCGCTCAAACCGGCCATTCGTTTTGCCCGCGAGGGCTTCCCCGTTTCAGCCCGGTGCGCGAAAGCCATCGAGAATGCCGCAGGGCAGTTCAGGAAAGACCCGGGCTCGTCGCGCCTGTTCCTTAAAGACGGCAAGCCGTGGCCCGAAGGCGCGACATTCCGTAATTCCGAATTGGCCGACATGCTGCAGAAACTGGCCGATGCGAATTCCGTGAAGGCGTTTTACCAGGGCGACATCGCTCAGAAAATTGCGGCCGAGTTTCAAAAACACGGCGGCCTTGTGACCGTCGACGACCTGGCTCGGTACGAGCCACGTGAAGTGAAGCCGCTCGAACTGGAATGGAATGGCCGCATGATCTACACGGCCCCGCTTACCGCCGGCGGCCTCACGGTGCTGCAAGCGTTGACGACACTCAAGGCGTTTGGCTGGGAGAAATCCGACGCCACTGATCCTAAAACCACGCATGCCCGCGTTGAGGCGCTGCGCCTGGCCTGGCACGATCGTCTGAAGCTGCTTGGCGATCCGGAGAAGGTTGACGTGCCAGTACAGCGACTTCTATCGAGTTCCTATGCCGAACAGGCAGCCGAGCGCGCGCGGCAGGCCCTGGCGGAAGGCAAAGCCCTTCCCGCGAGTTCGGATGGAAAAAATGCCGGCGGTACCATCCACATCACCGCCACGGATGCGCAGGGCATGATGGTCGCCATCACCCTCACGCATGGTGAATCATTCGGCGCGCAAGTCACCGTGGACGGTCTCGGTTTGGTCCTGGGCCACGGCATGAGCCGCTTCGACCCGCATCCAAACCATCCCAATTGCCCCGGCCCGGGCAAGCGGCCATTGCACAACATGTGCCCGACGGTGGTGCTGCAAGACGGCAAGCCGGTGGCGGCCATGGGCGCGACCGGCGGCCGCCGCATTCCGAATACACTTTTCGATGTGCTGTCCTACTTCGTGGGCCAGAAGCGGGCGCTGAAGGAAGCCGCGGCCGCGCCGCGGATGCACACGATCGGCAGCCTCGAGCTGGATTTGTCAAAGAACACACCGGCGGCAGTGTCGGAGTATTTGAAAAGAGCGGGCTATAACGTGAAGACCGGCCCTGGGGCGAATTTCAATGGCATCGCGCGCGAGACGGCCAGTGGAGATTTGATGGGAGCAGTGGGTTGACGGTTTTCGACTTTGGAGCGCCAGCGACCGGTTGAGGGACCGCGCTTCTCATCCGGTCGCTGGCGCTCCCGGCTCAAGACAGTTACTTTCCTTGCTTTTTCCCTGGTTTCCACGCATTCATGGAGTAGAATTGCATAGAGATCCTTGCGATCTTCCCGCCATAAAATGCCCGCCTTCGGGAATGTTCCATGAATTCACCAAACGCCAGCACGTTTGCTACCTTATCGCGCCGCGGTTTTATTCAGACTGGTTTCTCGGCCGCGCTCGGATTGGGGCTATCGCGCGTGCTGGCGTCACGCGCTTCAGCCAACACAACAAACGGTCCGAAGCCGAAGGCGAAGTCGCTGATCATTGTCTTCCTTACGGGCGCTTGTAGTCACATCGACACGTTTGATATGAAGCCGGAAGCGCCAGCAGAAATCCGCGGCCAGTTCAAGCCCATCGCCACGACGGTTCCGGGTCTGGTGATTTGCGAGCACTTGCCGAAGATCGCCGCGCGCATGAACCGCTGCACGCTGGTTCGCTCGCTCGCGCATCACGAAGACAATCACCTGCTCGCCACGCACCAGGTGCTGACCGGCATGGCAATTCCGAACGGCATCTTTGATCAGATCGCTTCGCGGAATGATTGGCCCTGCTATTCCGGGGCGCTCGACTATTTCCATCCGCGCAGCGACGGCGTGCCCACCGGCGTGAACCTGCCGACATTCCTGATGGAAGGCCCGCTCGTCTGGCCGGGCCAGCATGCCGGCATCCTGGGCTCGAAGCATGACCCGTGGCAAATCAAGCAAGACCCGAACCGGCCCGACTTTCGGGTGGACAGCCTGCAATTGGCCGAAGGGCGCGACCGTCTGCTCGACCGGCGGGTGCTTTTGCAGCAGATGAATCAGAGCCAGCCGCTCTTGGAGCAACAAGAGAAAGCGTTCACAATTCTGAGTTCCGGCAAGGTCGCCCAAGCATTCGAACTTAACCGCGAGCCGGCGGTGCTGCGCGACCGCTATGGCCGGCACGCATACGGCCAGTCGCTACTGCTGGCTCGCCGGCTGGTGGAAGCCGGCGTCTCGGTGGTGCAGGCCAATATGGGGCATGTCCAGACCTGGGACAGCCATGGCAAGATCTTCCCGCGCCTGGGAAAAGAGCTGCTCCCACCGCTCGACATCGCGGTGTCTGCGCTGCTCGACGATTTGCAGAGCCGGGGCCTGCTTGACGAAACGCTGGTGGCGATGTTCGGCGAATTTGGCCGCACGCCGAAGTTGAACAAAGATGCCGGTCGCGACCACTGGGGCCGGGCGTTCTTTGCCATGTTCGCCGGCGCCGGCGTCCGCGGCGGGCAGGTCATCGGCAAGACCGACAAGACCGGCTCCGACCCGATTCAAAACCGCTTTTCGCCGATGGACCTTGGGGCGACCATCTATCAGGCGCTCGGCGTCGATTATCATGCCGAAGTCCACGACCGCTTTAATCGGCCCATCAAACTCAACACGGGCACGCCGATTGATGCGATTTACGGATGATTGTTCTGGCAACGATCGCGACCTTCTCCATCCGTTCGCAATTCTTACAATCAAATTCACATCGTATCTGTTATTGGCGGGAGCGTTGGCGTGAGCGTTCTGGTTACTGCCATCATCGTTGCGGTCGTCTTCCTCGCCTATAGCAACGGCGCCAATGACAATTTCAAGGGCGTGGCGACACTTTTCGGCAGCGGCACCACAAATTATCGTCGGGCAATGGCGTGGGCCACGGTGACCACACTGGCCGGCTCACTCTTGGCTTTAATTATTGCCCAAGGCCTGGTTGATCGATTCAAAGGGAAAGGCCTGGTGCCCGACGCGGTGACAGCCGAACCGCAATTCCTGCTGGCCGTCAGCTTGGGGGCTGCGGCTACGGTAATACTGGCAACCTGGTTGGGTTTGCCCGTGTCGACAACGCACGCACTCACGGGCGGGCTCGTGGGCGCCGGCTTGTTGGCTGCCCATGGCGATGTCAAGTTCGCGGCTCTGGGCTCATCATTTGTACTTCCGTTGCTGGTCAGTCCCATGATAGCCATCGCGCTTACATTGTGCTTCTATCCATTAATGCACCGGCTCCGGCGTGGAAGCGGCGTCACCACGGAGACCTGTGTTTGCCTCGGCATGAGCTATCATGCGGTAAAAGCCCTTCCCGGCGGCGCTATGGCCTATGCGAGCACTGGGCAAGTTATAACGGTGGGGACGTCCCAGGAATGTGTCCAGCGCTATCAAGGCCGTCTATTGGGGCTCGAGGCGGGAACCTTGCTCGACGCGCTTCATTACCTAAGTGGCGGCGCGGTCAGCTTCGCCCGCGGGCTTAACGATACGCCCAAAATCGTGGCCCTGCTCGTTGCCGCTAACGCCCTGGCGCCGAACGCCGGCCTCGCCTGCGTCGCGGTGGTGATGTCGGTGGGCGGTATCTTGAACGCTCGCCGCGTCGCCGAAACGATGAGCCGCAAAATCACCAGGCTAAACCCCGGCCAAGGATTCACGGCTAACTTCATTACCGCCTTGCTCGTGGCCGGTGCCAGCCGCTTCGGACTGCCCGTCTCTACGACGCATGTCTCCGTTGGCTCATTATTTGGGATCGGCATAATCACCGGCACGGCCCGAAAGAATACCATTCTGTCGATCCTTCTGGCCTGGGTGACCACATTGCCCCTTGCCGCTCTCTTTGCCCTTGTTATTTACCTGTTTCTTGGCATTTGCCATTTGTAAACGAACGTGCGAGCAATTGCACGGTTGGCAGAGTTCATGTACATTGCCTCCTACCAGAGCCTATTCCGATTGCACCAGGGGGACCTTGCATGTTGGTTCGAATAGCTTGGCGAATGGTGCTGATATTGGTTGCCGGCACTTGGGCGGTGTCCGCGGGCGCGCAAGAGCGCAAGCCCGACGAGAAGAAGGACGAGAAAAAATCCGGCACAGTCACAGGCATGCTCACGGCCAAGGGCGATAACTGGATCGAGGTCAAGGCCGACGGCGAAGAGAAGGCCCGGCGCTACATGCCGCACTGGGTAGGCGGCAACCCCAACCAGGGTGGCGGGCCCGATACAAAGATGGTGGAAGTGATCAAGGGCCTCAAGGTCGGCAGCCGGGTGAGAGTGCAATGGGACTTCGAAGAACGGCCGCGTGTGGTGAAGGTGGAAGTCCTCAAAGAAGCGGAGAGCAAGGAGCAGCCGAAGGAAGCAGAAAAGAAAGGCACGGTGACGGGGAAAGTGACGGCCAAAGACAAGAACTGGATCGAAGTCCAGGCTGATGGCGAAGAAAAAGCTCGCCGGTATTACGTCTACCGCGGCGGCACCCCGGAAATGCTAAATGCAATCAAGGAACTGCCATTGGAGAGCCGGGTGCGCGTGGAGTGGCTATTCTCTGAGCGCTTGCGCGTCATGAAGCTCGAAGTTATCAAAAGCGGCGATAAGGACAAATGACGGCTAAGGCGAACCATTAGTGAAACCCGGTCGGTTCCCCCAAACAGCTTCCCCCACCAAATTGCTTGCAATGCCGCTCCCTAGCGATTAAAATCTCAAAGACTCGTCGAGAGCTGTAGATTATGCCCCTTCTTCCATGCCAAAGGGTTCAACCGTGATCCTTCGTCGTGTGGCAATTATCGCGATTATCCTGCTCGTGCCGGCGCTTGCGGCCGCTTTTATTCCCGGCACTTCGTTCTATCTGCCGGACATTTTCGCTGCCCGCAAGCACGTCGTCCCGGGGGCAAACACGCCAATCAAACCCGTTCCGCCGGCGAAAGAAAAAGGCGATCCGGCATTCGAAACCCTGCAATTGCCGAGTTCGGAAACCGAGTATCTTTGGCAGGTCGAGCACGAGTTGAACCGGCTGGCAAAAGACGGTTTCAGTCAACTGGCCAGTGCGCTCAGCAAAGCCGACGGCGCGGCACTCCGGCAAATAATGGCTGAAGATTTTTCCGGCGCCGACATGCGCGACCCCAAGCATGTGGTCGCGAAGACGGAATATGGCGACGTCGAACGACTGGAGGACTCGGGTTCACCGCCTTTGGCACTCACTCGGGACGAATTTGTCAGCCGCTTGATCGCCGTTCGCAAGCAATTTGCGGTGGCTCCCAAGGTCAAGTTCAAGCCAATAACGTTCGATCCGAAGCAGCGGGATCAATTCGACGGGCGATGGGAAGGCACAGCGCTGCTGCGGCTGAACAGCGAGCCTGGCAAAGGACCGCCCATCGAAGTCATCATCAATCTGCGCTATGAGATCCTGCGGCCTACCCAAGAGACGCTGAAGAAACCCGGCTGGCTGCGCGCCGCCGGCATAACGCAGATCTTGACCGCAAAAGGCCAGTCTTACCTGTTTGCCGACGTCACGGAAGCGCGTGGGCTTAAAACTTCGTATCTTCACGACAACTGGAAGACCGACAAATTTGTGGCGACCACGGGAGGCGTTTACGTTTGCGATTTCAATCGTGACGGCATCTTGGACATGCTCGTCACCGATGTAAACGGCATTGCACTGTACCAAGGACGCCCCGACGGCACGTTTGAAGACGTCACCACCCCAATGGGATTGCCCCGGACTCCGCCCCGTGGCTTCTCGGCGGCAGCGTGGATCGACATTGACGGTGATGGCTACGATGACTTGATTCTGGGGCGCAGCGTCTTTCGCAATGTTGAAGGCAAGCGTTTTCTCGACTACACCAGCGTTTGCAACTTACCGCTTCCACCCGACATCTCCAATCTGCAGGTGGCGGATTTCGACCGCGACGGCAAGCTGGACATTTATGCCACGCGCAATGCCCCGCCCGGCAACCATTCCTGGCTCCAGGGCACCGGCAACCGTGGCGGCGGGAATTTCTTGTACCGTAACATGGGCAACTGGCAATTCGAGGACGTAACGGCGTCGAGCGGCACGGGAGGCGGCCAACGCTCGACCTTTTCGGCCGCCTGGCTGGATGCCAACAACGACGGCTGGCCGGACCTGATGGTCGTCAATGAATTCGGCGACGGCGTACTATTGATTAACAACGGCAATGGCACGTTTTCCGAGCATGCTCTGTCGGACCGCCCTGCCGATTTCGG
>DATGHS010000157.1:0-6981 GCA_035307785.1 Gemmataceae bacterium | reverse complement strand
TGGGATTTTTTTTCCGCGTTCCCAATGATCGACCTGACCGCCTTGACATTTACCTGTCGCGCATGGTCCGGCTTGCCGTCGTTTCCGGCAGTTGCCGGGAAGCAGAATTTGAATGGGTCACGCCCAAAGGCCAACGCCTGGCTCATGTGAGCCGGCATTTCGCGCCGGCGGCCAACGAATGGCTAATCGACACGGACGATTGCTTGGAGCAGGAACCCATTGTCAAAATGTTGTTGCTCGCGGGAGTACTTGTGCTGGCTTACAATCAAACAGGATAGGCGGGCGCGAATGGCGGTTTTTGGGCCTTCTTGTTGAATGGATGGGATCAACATGTCCACCAGCAAAACGTATTTGCAGCGTTGGCTGCGATTTTGGAAGTATCAGGGTGAGCACATTGTCCGTGAGAGTGTGTACACGGGCAATCCTTTTCATTTGATGTTCCTCATTGCCACCCTCGTCTTGCTCATAGCTGATTCTCGCGAGGGTTAGGACCGGGCGCCATTTCGGGCGCATTCACCACTGCCAAACTGGAGACGATTTATGCTTTCCGCCGAGGGTTGCCGGCAACGCCGGTTGCGGTTCTGGGAGCGCCTGGGCAAAGACATCGTGGGCGAAAGCGTGCTGTTGGGCGATCCGCACCACCTTATGTACCTAGCCAATTTCCATGTGGACCCATTCAGCCTCGGGGCCGACTTCGGCGGGTTGCTCGATTTGCGGCGTGACGGCTCGGCTACGCTCTGGCATGACAACCGCTTGCCGAAGTCGGCAGATCAAGCCCACGTGAATGAATGTAAAAGCGTGCCCTGGTATGACGGCCAGTCACCCGGGCGTGGACCGCGCCGGCTTGCATTGGCGAGCGAGTTTCCCAACGGCGTATTCCGAATTCATGATCGTCCGGGCGACCCGCTGGCGGCGCTGATCATTGGCGCTATTACGGAAATGCGGCGAAAGAAAGACCCGGATGAGCTCGACATTCTGCGCCAATGCATGCGCGCTGGCGAAGCGGGATTTGCCTGGTCGCGGCAGCATGTCAAGCCGGGAATGACCGAGCTCGATGTCTATTGTGGCGTGAACTCGGCCTGCATCGAAGCGGCCGGTGATGCAGTTATTATCTACGGCGACTTTGCCGTGTGCCCCGGTCCGGAGCGCCGCGGCGGCCCACCCACCAAGCAAGTGATAGAGCCTGGCAACATGCTGATCCTGGATTACTCCGTGGTGATTGCCGGCTATCGCAGCGATTTCACAAACACACTGGTCGTTGGGAAAGAGCCGGCTTCGGGGCAAAAGCGCCTCTATGAATTGTGCAAGGAAGCGATGGGCGCCGGCGAGCGACAACTCAAGGCCGGCGCGGCTTGCCAGTCGGTCTACGATGCGGTTCGCGGCGTCTTTGAGCGCGAAAAGATGGCCGACTACTTCCCGCATCACGCCGGCCACGGTTTGGGTTTGTCTCACCCCGAAGCGCCGTATTTCGTGCGCCATTCGACGGAGTCGCTCGTTGCCGGCGACGTGGTGACCCTGGAACCTGGCTTGTATGTGCCGAAGGTTGGGGGCATTCGGATCGAGAATAATTACTTGATCACGGAGACAGGGTACGAGCGCCTCAGCAATCATGAGATTGCGTTGTAAGAAAGCCCGCTAAGCCGCAAGCGGCAGCTAGGCAAGCACTTTTTCAATCACATTGCCACGTACGCCGGTGATGCGTTGCTCCAGGCCCTGGTGGAAGAAGGTGAGCCGCTTGTGTTCCAGGCCCAGGAGATACAGAATCGTCGCGTGAAAATCGGAGACGTGGTACGGTTCCTCGACGGCATTAAAGCCCAGCTCGTCGGTCGCGCCGATGGCCTGGCCGCCCTTCACGCCGGCGCCGGCCAGCCACATGCTGAAACCATACGGGTTGTGATCGCGGCCCGGCTTGTTCACGCCTTCGCTCGTTGGGGTGCGGCCAAACTCGCCGCCCCAGACGAGCAGCGTTTGATCCCATAGCCCGGTGCGCTTTAAATCAGCCATCAGTGCGGCAATCGGCCGGTCCGTTTCGCCCGCATGAAGCTTATGGTTGTTAATGCAATCGCTGTGGCCGTCCCAGGTGTCTTCCAGGTGCCCACCGCCGGAATAGAGTTGCACGAAACGGACGCCATTCTCGACTAGCCGCCGCGCGATCAGGCACTTGCGGCCGAAGTCGGATGTGATTTTTTCGTTGAGGCCATACATCTCGCGTGTCTTCGCACTTTCGTTGCCAATATTCACGGCTTCGGCCGCTGCGGTTTGCATGCGGTAGGCCAGTTCGTAGGTCTGAATGCGCGCGGACAATTCCGATTCATTCGGGAATTTGCTCAGGTGTTCGCGGTTCAATTGGCCGAGCAAGTCGAGCGAGCGCCGCTGCGTCATGTCATCGACGCCTGTCGGCGTGGCCAGGTCGAGTAACGGCGTTCCCTGGGGCCGGAATAATGTTCCCTGATGCGATGCCGGCATGAAACCTGCCGACCAGTTCGACGCGCTGCCGATGGGCCCGCCGCGCGGATCAGTCATCACCACAAAGCTGGGCAAGTTTTCATTCAAGCTCCCAAGGCCGTAGCTGAGCCAGGAGCCGAGGCACGGCTTGCCGATCTGCACGCTGCCGGTGTTCATCTGCAAGCAGCCGGAGGCGTGAGCCGCCGTGTCGGTGTAAAGCGAGCGAATGACGCATAGATCGTCGGCAAATTGCGAAGTGAACGGAAATAGTGACGAAATCGGCAAACCGCTTTGGCCATATTTCTTGAATTCAAACGGCGACTTCATGAGATGGCCGACCGGTCGATTGTTGGAGCCGACCGGGGTCTTGCCTCTGTACGGCTGGCCATGATATTTCGCGAGCACCGGCTTGGGGTCGAACGTATCAACTTGGCTCGGCGCGCCATTCATGAACAGAAAGATCACATGCTTCGCGCGCGCGGCAAAATGTGGCGGATGCACCGGTCCGGTCGCGGCCACCCCGGAAGGCTCAGCAGCGAAGAAGCCATCGCGGCCCAGCAGATCGAGCAGTGCCAACCCGGCGAGGCCGCCGCCGACTTGCCAGACGAATTCGCGGCGCAAACAGCCACAAGGCGTCGGGTTTGGAATGAAGCGGGAAGGAATCGAGCTCATGGTTCACTCCCGGTACACGAATTCATTCAGATTCAAGATCACGCGGCACATCTCGTCCAGCGCGCCGTCGGAGCGCAGGAACGACAGCATGCGCTCGCGTTCCGCGGCACTTGGCGGCCGGCATAGCGCCAGTCGGAATGCCAGGTCCACCCGGCTCGCCGCGTCCGGCCCTGCTTCTTTCCGCAAGCGCTGTGCGAAGTACTTGGCCTGCTCATTCACGAACTCGCCGTTGAAGAGCATTAGTGCTTGCGGCGAAACCGTGGTCACGTTGCGCTTGGCGGCCGAGCGCGTGGTGTCGCAGAAATCCAGCGTGTCCAGCAGCGGCAGCATCAACGACCGCTTGGTGTGGACGTAAATCGTTCGCCGGCAGGCATCGCGCTCACTGGACGCCTTCCACACCGTCTTCGGATCGCTATTTCCTTCCAGCACCTCCTTCGGCATCGGCGGCAACACGCTGGGGCCGTACATCGCGCGGTTCAGTTGCCCGCTCACGGCGAGCACCGAATCGCGAATCGCCTCAACATCGAGCCGCCGCAAGTTTTGGCGCCAGAGGAGCCGGTTTTCAGGATCTTGTAATTGCCGATTGTTGATTGCCGATTGCCGATTATCGGCACTTGAATCGGCAATCGGCAATCGGCAATCGGCAATTGAAGTTGCCTGTTGATACGTATTCGATGCCAGGATCAATCGGTGCAGCGACTTGATCGACCAACCATGCTCAATGAACCAGCCGGCCAGCCAGTCGAGCAGTTCCGGATGCGACGGCCGGTCGCCCTGGATGCCAAAGTCGTTCGGCGTGCGCACCAACCCTTCGCCGAAGTGCTGCTGCCAGACGCGATTGACGATCACGCGGGCGGTGAGCGGATTGTCGCGGTTGGCGATCCAGCGAGCCAGCGTCAGCCGGCGGCGCGTGGTGTATTCATCCGGCGGCAGGAACTTCGGCTGAGCGGAAACAAGAACGGTAGGCAGACCCGGTTGAACCTTTGGCCCCGGTTGCGTTGCCTGACCGCGAATGAGCAAAAAGGTGTCCGGTGCCTTCGGCGAGCGCTCGGTCAGGAAATAACCGCGCGGCAGTGACCCTTCCGGCGAGCCCGACTTGAAATGGGGAACTGCAGGCTGATCGATGTCGGCCCGGCCATTGACCGGCCGTTGCAGCGGATTGAAGATCGCCACCATCCGGTAATAGTCGTGCTGAGTGAGCGGGTCGAATTTGTGATGGTGACACCGGGCACACCCGAGCGTGAGGCCCAGAAATGCTTGCGACGTTGTGGAAACAATATCGTCGAGCTGATCAAAGCGGTCGGTCTTCGGATCGGCCGGCTCATCATCCCACGGGCCCAGGCGATAGTAGCCCGTCGCAATTAGTGTCTCTGCCGTCGCGTCGGGCAACTCATCGCCGGCTAACTGTTCCAGAATAAAGCGGTCGAACGGCTTGTCTTCGTTGAACGAGCGAATGACGTAATCGCGGTATTTCCAAACATTCGGCTTCGCTCCGTCGCGCTCGTAGCCGTTGGTCTCGGCATAGCGAACCACATCAAGCCAGTGGCGGGCCCAGCGTTCGCCGTAACGGGGTGATGCTAGCAGTTTCTCAATCGTCTGTTCAAATGCGGAATGCGGAATGCGGAATGCGGAATCGGCAGCGGTCTTTGATTCCGCAATTTCTTCTGGCGTCGGCGGCAGGCCAACGAGGTCCAAATACATGCGCCGCAACAAGACAACAGGGTCCGCCGGCGCGGCTGGCTGCCAGCCCTTGGGTTCGAGCTTGACCAGCACGAACGCGTCGATCGGATTGCGCACCCAGGCAGCGTTTTTCACTGCGGGAATGGCCGGCGACTTCACCGGCTGAAAGGCCCAGTGCTGCCGGTCCTTCTCGCTGATGCGGGCATCGATTTTGGCGAGGTCGGTGTCTTGCGCCAACAACGGCGCGCCAGCGAATAGCAGGGCGGGAGTTAGCAAACGAAAGGCCATAAGAGAGCCTCGCCAACGGTCAGGAATGCGGTTAGTATTTCAATGTAAGCCGCAGCGATAGGAACAGCAATTCGGCAGCGAGGAAAGCTGTATAATCTTATTTGCATGCCACGCTAGGTTGGACGCAATTTGGGAACGATTATGGCACCATCAATTTCTGTCAAATCGGAGGCCCGGAAGCTCGTGGAGCAATTACCCGAAGACGCTTCCTGGGACGATCTTCTCTACCAGATTTACGTGCGGCAAACTATTGAGGCCGGGCTGAAAGATTGCCAGGAAGGCCGCACGGTGCCGGTGGCCGAAGTTCGCCGCCGGTTGGGCCTTCCGACATGATCGTAGAATGGTCCGAAACCGCAACGGCAGAGATCCTGTCGATCCGGGCCTATTTGTCCCGCACTTCGCCCGCTTATGCCCAGCTCGTTGCCGAGAAGATCATTCGGCGCACGGAACAACTTGCGGATCAGCCCCTCGTTGGAGCCGAGGTTCCGGAGTACGGAGATGAAACGCTGCGTGAGGTATTTGAGCGGCCTTATCGGATCATGTACCGCGTCGCCGCAGATCGAATCCAAGTCGTCGCAATAATTCACGCATCGCGACAATTACCCGAACAGCCGCCTGGTTGATTTGTCAAGTTCCGGCCGCGCCGCGACCATGTTTGTTGTGCTTTTGCCAAGCCCGGAGCGCCGCGTTTCAGTTTTCGCCCACTTCCGGCCGCGCCGCAGCTTCGTTGGTGCGGTTTTCCCACGGCGGGAAGCGCCGCGTTTCAGTTTTCACGAAAACAATAAATAACCCCATGAAATTCGGCGCAAACTGTGAAACGCGGCGCGCTTCTTCTGGACTAATGTACAAAAGTATCGTATGGTGGTGGGGGAACCGTTCACGCTGCATCTCGACAATTCTTTGAGCAGGTCAAAACGCGCGACCACCGCAAATCTCGGCTGCTTTTGACCGCCAGGAAAAGCGAAAAGTGGCGTCGAATTGGCTTGTCCGGACCATGAGCGCCCGGCTACAGTGACTTGGTAGCAATTGGGGGGGCGGTACCATGCGTTCACATTTCGAATTCTTGCTCACGGCGCTCCTTTTTTGTCTGGGCGCCCAATGGCCGGTGCACGCGGACGACGTTCAGGCGAAACTCGACAAGCGGATTAAAGTTGAGAAGTCAATCGATGCGCCGCTTAAGGATGTATTGAGGTATCTTTCAGACCAGTATGGCCTAAAAATCGAAGTGGACAACGCGGCCTTTGAGACGGAGAAATTGAAGGATCCGCGCGACATGCGTGCGCGCATCCCAAAGATGGACCCCGTGTTTCTTGACACGATGCTGCGGCTGGCGCTCGATAGTTGCAATGCCGTCTACGAAGTGCGTGGCGACTCCATAATCATCATGCCCAATCGCAACCTCGGAAAAGTACGGGAGTTCCCGGCACGTTCCGAGGCTCAAAAGAAGGCTCAGAAGGAGCTTGCCGAGCGAGTGTCAAAGTGGCAACCGGAAGTCGAAAAGGAGTTCGAGGCGCCAATTAAAGATATTGTCGAGTTTCTCAGCGACCGATTTGATATCACGATTCTTATCGACTACATCGAGCTGAGCGGTCTGGGCAACAACCGGGCGCGCATCAAGGCGGGAAAGACAACTTTTGACGACGTGATGAAGCAAATGCTGAAAGACGTCGACGCGACCTACCGCGTTGAGCCTGATTACATTCGCATTGTTCGGAAGCGACAATCGTGAGGAGTTCCATCATGCCTCGCCGAGCCGCATTAAATCTCGCCGTCGCCATCGCCTCGATTCCGCTTCTCCTCGCCCCCTTCGCCGGCTCGGCTCCGGAGCAAGCGCCGCAAGAGTTCACCGGCAAGGTTGTGCCGCTATCCGAGCAGCTCGAAAAGCTGGGGGCGAAG
>DATGHS010000156.1:0-5922 GCA_035307785.1 Gemmataceae bacterium | reverse complement strand
GACGCATTCCTTCTGATCGCCGACCACGTGGTAATTCGTAAGGATCAGCCGCTTGCTGGTGTCCACCACGGAACCGCTGGCCATGCCCACTTTCCCGCCGCCCATTGGCACCACAATCCAGACTGTGGACTTGAGGGCTTTCTTGTAAACGCTCTCCTCGGCCTTGGCAGCGCCAGCGAAGATAAGCGCCAGCACGGCCGCGGCAAATACTGGCGAGCGGAGAGTACGAAATGCCATGTCGTGCTCCAACGGTACGAATCGAAGGCGTGGTGGTCTTTACTATTATGCGGCAAAAATGCGGCTACGGAAGTGTTTTTGGCATGAAACCGCTGATTTCACGGATAGCAGGTGTTGGCTCAAGGCGAGCGGGGCCAGTGATGGCCCCGGTGTCGTAACCGTTTGAAAGCACCGGCGCCATTACTGGCCCCACTCTCCTTAAGTCACTGACAGCTGTTCATTTCTGGTCAATGAGCTTTTTCGCTTCCTCGGCGGCCTTGGTACCGGGGTATTCCTTCACAATCTCGCGGTAGCGCTCCTTTGCCTTGGCCGGGTTGCCTTTTTCCAAGTCACGGGCCAAGTCAAGTTTGATGTACGCGTCGGCCTCTTTCTTCTCGGCCTCGGCCTTATCCAGCAACGGCTTCGCTTCTTCGGCCGCCTTGGTGTCGGCAAAGTTCTTCACGACATCGCGGAGAAGATCGAGCGCCTTGGCAGGATCGGCTTTCTTGGCTTGATCGAGCTTCAATGAAGCCTCGGCCTCGCGCTTGACGGGATCAGTCGTCTTGGCCTGGGCGTCGGGCTTGGCCCTCGGATTGTTCTTGCCCTTCAGGTCTTTTTTCGGATCTTTCTTGGGATCCGCCTTGGCTACAGCCTCGGGCTTCGGAGCCGGAGCGCCGGGATCATCGGCAGCAACTATCGGGTCAATCATCTTGCTATGCAGCAGCGCCTTGATTTCGGAGACGTCGATGTAGCAGGAGCCGCCGTTGCCCGAGGTCACGCCGGACGAGACGCCGGCAAGATTGCCCTTTTCGCTAAGCAGCGGCCCGCCAGTGTCGCCGCCGTTTACCACCGCGGAAAGCTCCAGTACCTTGGCGCTGAAAGTCAAAGGCAGCTTGCCGACGCCCATTAGCAAGCGCCAGTTCAGCGTTACCGATTGCTTTACGCTGGCTTCAGCGCAAGCGAACATCGGCCCCATATTGCCGGGGCTACCAATGGAATGCACCTTGTCGCCGGGCGCCGGGTTGTCTTTGACCAGTTTTATCGCCGGTACGTCGGCGGGAATGGTTTCCACTTGCAGCAAAGCCAGATCATGCATCTTGTCTTCCGCGAAAACCGTGGCGTTTACCCCTTCCCCGGTCCGCAGCGCTTCCAGGTATGTATTGCGTTCGGTGATAACCTTCCCGTCTTGGTATTTCGGAAAAACTACCAGCACGCCCTTGTTATCATTGAGAAAGTGCTGGCTCGTAACTACAAGTTTTTTGGCGGTATCGATCACTACTCCGCTGCCAGACATGTACCGGTTGCCATCGATTTTTGACATCACCCACACGGTCGATCGCACGCCCTTTTCCGCAGCTTTCTCGTCGGCGCGTCCATCGGCGGGCAGAACGGAAACAACGAGGGCGAGGAGAGGAAAGGCAAGCGGGCGGGATGAAATCGGCAGGTTCACGTCTAACCTCTTAGAAGCGGAAAGGCGGGCGAGGATTTCCGGCGGTTATTTGTCGAGCAATTTCTGTGCTTCTACGGCGGCCTTCGTGCCGGGAAAGTTTTTGATGATCTCGCGGTAGCGTTCCTTGGCCTTTTCGACCTTGCCGTTTTGAGCCAAATCCTTGGCGAGTTCGAGCTTCGTGGCGGCGTCGGCTTCTTTCTTGTCGATCTCCTGCCGGTCCATTAATTTGGAGGCTTCGTCGGCCGCTTTCGTTCCGGCAAAGTTCTTCACAATGTCACGAAATGCTTCCATCGCCTTTTCGGGTTTCATTTTCTTTGCCAGGTCCAATTTCGCCAGGGCATCGGTCTCGCGCTTGGCTTTTTCATCAACCTTGGGTATTGGCTTCTCTTTGGAGTTGTCACCCGTAGCCACGGCCGCGCTTGGCTCGATGCCTTTGCTCTTGAGAAATGCCTTCACTTCGCTGATGTCAATGAACCAATTAATCAGATTAGCGCCTTTTTCATTCGACCCGCCCTGGGTTACTCCCACCAATTCGGCATTGTTGTTCATCAGGGGGCCCCCGCTATCGCCGTGGTTCGTGGGGGAGGTCGTTTCGATAACGCGCGACTCTAGTTGCAGGTTAAGCCGTTCGTCTCCCGCAGGCCATTTCTTGTTATACACCGCTTTGACGCTGCCCTCGGTGTACGTGAACACCGCGCCACTAGCACCTGGACTGCCAATTGAATGCACCTTGTCGCTAGGATCTGGGCTGTCCTTGGCCAGCTTCAGCGCCGGCGTGTTGACCGGAATCTCGGGTATCTGTATGAGGGCTAGATCGTGCTTCTTGTCTTCGGCAAACACCTTGCCGACCTGATAGCCCGATCCGTTTCGGTACATAGCAAAATAGGCGTTCTTTTCCGGAATAAGTTTGCCGCTAGAGTCAAATCGAGGAAAGAAAATAATCAGGTCCTTGGTGCCCGCGACCACGTGGTAATTGGTAAGAATGAGTTTCTTGTCCGCGTCGATGAGCGAGCCGCTGCCCATGGCGATGCCGCCCTCGATCTGGGCCATGATGAACACCGTGGATTTCAATGCCTTCTTGTAGACATTTTCTTCAGCCCGCGCGAAACTAGGCACTAGCGCCAGCGTTACGGCAAAGGCAATAGCGAGGCGAACACGCGACCGCACCATGTTTCGCTCCTGCAACAATAAAGATGAGAATGTCAGGAATATCCTATCCAGAAGGTATGGTTTGTTGCAAGCGGCTTCAGGGGCTTTTTTGTAACATCGTTTAACGATTGACCCGGAGAGTCACCCGCTAATCTCAATATTGGAATTCCACACGCAGGAATGGCCCGCGATTCGACAGCGTGATATAGCGAAAACGCCAGTCGGGGAAGAGGCGGCCGGGGCCGGAGGGGATGGTGTCTACTCCGCCGGCAAAGAGCCAAAGATCATACTCGTAGCCGGCAGATATTCGCCACACGTGCCGAAGAAAATACGGCGTGAACGTGAGCCCAGCGCGTAGGTCCAGCTCGTAGGTGAAAAGACCGTAGCTTAAGGGTTGAATGGTGGAATCTTGTAGCGATTGGCCAGGAGCCAGGCCGACGAGCGGTCGTGCTTGATACTTCTGCGTGCCAAACAGAAATGCATTATCCGCTTCGATGAACCCCTCGGTTGCTAATTCGATGAGCCCTGCGCTGAATCGATAATTGGCATGCGGCCCCATGCCCAAAAAGTGCATGCTCAGCCACGAACCCCCGTCCCAAATGTTGAATCCGGTCACTTTTTGGTCGACAAACACGCTGGCCGCCCGGATGCCCAGCTCCCAGCGCGAGCGCATAAAGGCATTCCACGGGTTATCGAGGAATCGGAAGTTCAGATCTAATCGCTGAGCATCGACGCGCGATGTTTGCGTTATTTCTGTCGGCGCGAAAATCGGATTGCCGCCTCCGTCGAAGCCTTGAAAAGCCACGACATTTTGCCCGGTATCCGTAATTTGTCCCGACTCAATGAAGCGGTAGCTTAGATACAGTATCCGGCCAGTGAAGAACTGATAGCCGGCCATGAATTCCGGCACTGCGGCGATGCTCATGTCGCCGCTGCGCTGGTCGCCGGCCACATTCGGAATGAGCAGGCCCAATTCCGCGCCAAAAACCCAGCCGGGATGCTGATTCGGGTAATACGGGTTGTTGACGTAAACCGGGACGGGTGTGGTAACAATTACCGGCTGCGAAGTGCTCGGGGTTGCGGTTGGCGGGGTAAAGAGCGGACTGTCCTGAGACCGCGCCATGGCTGCATCGGCGAGCAGCACAGCAACTCCCAAGATCATCGGCAACAGGCGCGGCATCTCCGAACCCTCCCACCGGCACCCAACTTGTACAAGCCGAGCGCTGGTTTGAATAGGCCATTTCGCCGGCAGAGATTTCCCGTACATCGCGCTTCCCAGCCACATCAGCCTGGTTGGAAAGCCTGACCTACGGCCGTTCCAATATAAAAGCTAGGAATCACGAGGAACCACCATGTCAGCGATAAGAATTCTCTTGGCCCTCGGTTTGCCTGTGTGCCTATTCGCCGGCGATGCGGCAGCTGACGAGCCCCAGCATCTGACGCCCGTTCCATTTCCGCAGGTGCACATCGACGATACGTTTTGGAACCCACGGCTCCGCGCCAACCAGACCGCCACCATTGCGGCAAACCTTCGTCAGTGCGAGATCACGGGCCGATTGAAGAACTTTGCCAGCGCCGCCAAGCAAGCCGAAGGCAAACACCAGGGTTTTCTCTTCAACGATTCCGATGTGTACAAGGTCATCGAAGGCATCGCTTATTCGCTCACCGTGAAACGCGACCCAGAGTTGGAAAAGCGCGTCGATGCCGTCATTGATCAGATAGCCGCCGCGCAGCAACCGGATGGCTACCTCAATACATACTTCACCGTAGTCAAGCCGGAAGAGCGTTGGAAAGGCCTCGCGCACAGTCACGAGTTGTATTGCGCCGGGCATTTGATCGAGGCGGGCGTCGCTTATTATCAAGCCACGGGGAAGGACAAGCTGCTCAATGTTGCGAAGAAATTCACCGATTACATCATCTCGGTCTTCGGCCCGGGCAAACGCATTGAGACTTCCGGCCACGAGGAAATTGAACTTGCTTTGATCAAGTTGTATCATCTGACGAACGAACAGAAATATCTCGACCAGGCGAGATTCTTCCTCGAAGTACGCGGGCGGGCCGAACAACGCAAGCTCTTCGGCGAGTACGCTCAGGACCATAAGCCGATCCGAGAGCAAGACGAAGTCACCGGCCACGCGGTGCGCGCGATGTATCTCTACTGTGCCATCGCCGATCTGGCGGCCATCGGCGGTGACAAGCAATTGATGGCGAATCTGGAAAAGATCTGGAAGGATGTCACGGAACGCCGGATGTACATCACGGGCGGCATCGGCTCGTCGGCCAGCAATGAAGGCTTCACCGTTCCCTACGACTTGCCGAACGACGCCGCCTACTGCGAAACCTGCGCCGCTGTCGGCATGGCGCTTTGGAACCATCGCATGTTCCTAATGACCGGCGACGGCAAATATGCCGACGTGCTGGAACGCGCAGTGTACAACGGCCTGCTCTCCGGGGTGTCGCTTTCAGGCGACCGTTTCTTTTACACCAATCCACTGGCAAGCACCGGCAAGCATCAGCGCGCGGAATGGTTTGACTGCGCCTGCTGCCCAACCAATGTGGTGCGCTACGTCCCCGGCATCGGCGAACGCATGTATGCAACGCGGGACAATCAGATTTACACCGTGTTGTATGCCGCCAACACCTCCGACGTGACCGTGCCGAGTGGTAAGGTCAAAATAAAGCAAGATACGCATTATCCCTGGGAAGAGAACATTCTGCTTCGTCTCGAGCCGGAAATGCCAGCAACATTCGGATTAAATCTACGCATCCCCGGCTGGTGCAAGGAATTCGCGGTGCTTGTGAATGGCGAAAAGCATACGGCCGAGAGCAAAAACGGTTTTGTCCGTATCGAGCGCGAATGGAAGAAAGGCGACGTCGTTGAGCTGAAGTTGGCGATGCCAGTTCAGCGCGTGCATGCCGACCCAAATGTGAAGGCCGACGTTGGCCGCGTCGCTTTGCAACGTGGCCCACTAGTCTATTGCCTCGAAGGGATCGGCAACAACGGCAGCGTGCGCAGTCTGGTGTTGCCGCCGGACTCGAAGCTCACCACCTCGTGGGAGAAAGACACGCTCGGCGGTGTTGTCGTCATCTGCGGACAAGCGCTGTCG
>DATGHS010000155.1:0-12611 GCA_035307785.1 Gemmataceae bacterium | reverse complement strand
TTAAAGCGAAGACCGTGTTTTGTTTCGTCACGAAGGAAAGGTTTGCCGTACGCGGTATAGGCGAATTCAATTTCCGCCGGCGGGCAGCCGAGGTAACGCGCGACGATGCCGCGCACCATTCCACGACCGGCGATATAGCGCTCTTTGAGATGGGGCAGCGAAAAACCGTTCGCGCGCGTTCGTTCCTCTTGGGACAAAGATTCCAAGAGTCTCAATCGCTCTTCCGGCGCGACAGATAACGATATTGGCCAGACATGAACTTCACCATCATTAAGCGCATGAGTCAAATTCATATCGAAACATTGTACTCACGCACGGACTCCGCAGCGCAAGTATGGGTCGCCCCTTGCTTGCGCTGCGGGCTGGAAAGAATTGTGCCTCTGTGAGCTGGTGAACCGGAAAAATGATGGCGAAACGCGTACGGCCAATTGACTCCTAGTCTTGGCCGGGCGAAAATCATCCTAACACTTTCGGTAATCCCCGCCATGGTGAACCATGGGAAAAAAAGCTGATGCAGTTGATGCCTACATTGCCAAGTCGGGCGACTTTGCGAAGCCGATATTGAAACGGCTCCGCGAAATCGTGCATGCTGCTTGTCCGAGTGCGGAAGAAGAAATGAAGTGGAGCCACCCACACTTCAGCTACAAGGGCATGCTGTGCAGCATGCATGCGTTCAAGGCCCATTGCAGTTTCGGCTTTTGGCTTTCGAATAATGTGGGCACTGCGGTTGGCCCCGAAGGCACCAGTGCGCTGAAGCAGTGTCACCGGCTTACGAGTGTGGACGACCTGCCGTCGAAGAATACTCTTACGGATTGCATCAAAGCTGCCATGAAGCTGAACGACGATGGCGTCAAAGTGAGTCGGCCGAAGAAGAAGCCAAAACCCGCACCGGCGGTGCCTGACGATCTGAAGAAAGCGCTGAAAACAAACGCAAAGGCACAAGCAACTTTTGAAGGATTCAGCCCCTCGGCGAAGCGTGAATATATCGATTGGATCACGGACGCCAAAACTGACGAGACCCGCCAACGCCGCCTCGCTACCGCAATTGAGTGGATGAGCGAAGGCAAGCAGCGAAACTGGAAGTACCAGAAGTGCTGAGTCTGGCTTCAGAGCCTCGCACGAAGTAAGTGGTGAGATGTCGTGCCGCTTACTTCATGCGAGGCTCTGACGAAGCATTAACCTCCCGCCATTTCTTACACAAATCCGCCGCCGCTTCCGGCCATGTTGGATATTCGAATTTGAACCCGGCTTCCAGCAACCTCCCCGGCACCACGCGGCGGCTTTTCAGGATCAATTCGGTTTCCGTGCGCAGGAAAACGGCTCCGATTTCCAGCATCCACCTGGCGGCGGGCAAGCCGAAGCGAATCCCCCAGGCGCGGCGCAATTCGCGCATGAATTCGGCATTTGGCATCGGCTGCGGGGAGGCGATATTCACCGGGCCTACCATATCTTCATGTTCGATGAGCCAGTGCACGGCGCGCACGAAATCCTGCTCGTGTACCCAAGAAATGTACTGCCGGCCATCGCCGGCCTTGCCGCTGAGGCCGCGACGAACCAGTCTGAGCAAGACGTCAAAGACGCCGCCAGGGTCGGGGCTGAGCGTCATGGCCGAGCGCATCAGCACCTTGCGCGTTCGCGGTGTATCAGTCTCATTGGCGGCGCGTTCCCAGGCGGTCGCCACGTCGATGCTGAAGCGCCAGGTGTCCGGCGCGTTGGGTTCATTGCCGCCGATGATGCCAGTGGCTTCGTCGTTGGGCGCGTCATAGCGGTGCGCGTAAATCGTCGCGGTGCTGGCTTGCAGCCAAACGCGCGGCGGACGAATCGCACGAGCAATCGCTTCACCAACAGCCCGCGTCGATTGCACGCGCGAATCCATAATCAGTCGGCGATTTTCCTCCGTATACCGGCAATTCACGCTGCGGCCGGCGAGGTTGACGACGGCATCGGCGCCTTCGAATTCCTTAGCCCATTCGCGTTGACTGACGGCGTCCCATTGTACAACTCGCCAAGGCGCTGCCGCCGGCCTGCGGCTTAGCACCACGACTTCGTGGCCGTCCTTCAGAAATGCGCGAGCCAAGATGGTTCCTACCTGTCCTGACCCACCGGGGATGACGATTTTCATGCGACATGCCAGAGTGAGGAGCGATGTTTCTCAATCAAGAACCGAAATGCGCAATTCTCGTTAACTGCAAATTACCACAGCCACACTCTGAGCCGGGAGCGCGAGCGACCCGACGTTGGACGTCCAGCATCCGGTAGCTCGCGCTCCCGGCTCCGTGATCCTTTCGATTTCAACCGATATTGTCACGCGCCTTTTTCGCGCACGATCTCGAACTGCTGGTGCTTCTTCGTGCTCTTCACCACTTTGAGCCTGGTGCGGCTATTGAATTCTTTGGCAGCCGCCGCTGCCTTTTCCATAATCAGCGCGCCAGTATGTGCGTGCAGCAAATAGCGGAGTACCAGCGGCTCCTTCTTGGAAGTAATAACCGGCCCGTTCAGACAGACGGACGCACCCATCCAGCCGTCTTCGCGCACGTGCCAGCACACGGGATGGCCGGGGTTGCTGCTGTGATCAAAGTAAGTAATGCCTTCGTCGCCCTTCGTACCGGGGCCCGAGTAGTCCATCCAGCGGGCCGGCTTCGCGAAGATCGCCGGCTCGCCAACCTTGCCATCGCTATTCGTGATTTTGCCGCCGAAATCGCCCGACAGGTTTTTCGCCATGCGCACGGCCAGGAAGCCGAAGTTCGTTTTGCCGAATTCCAGCGACTCCGCTGCAGGGCGGAACGTGGACTGCAATTCAAGCGAAGTCTCACCGTCGGCCCCCGGCCGAATGGCCGCGATCAATTCCTGTTCCAACAATTCCTTTGGGTCATGCCCATCGTACCAGCCGATCAGGACGGCCATCGATGCTTCCTGCGCGCCGTCCTGGTAACAAAGCCAGCGTTTTTGCCGGATGCGGGGCGCCGGGGCGTCTTCCCAGAAATTGATCCCGAGGACTTTGGCATGTGCGAACCAGATCGAACGATGGTGATCGTGGTCCGGCGCGCCGGGGTGGCCCATGCGCGTAAGCCAGTCGCCCGATGGACCGACAAACGGAAAGAAAAAGGGTCGCGGATAATGCGAGCCGAAGTGCCAGCGCAACCGTTCCTGCCCGCCGATGCGGAAGGAGGCCTGGTAATCGGGAAGGGGAATCACCTGACAGTGCGGAATCATGGTAATGGCTCCGTGTCCTATCACGATCGGCATTCCCGCCGTTGTATTCTGCCGGTAAAGTAATGCAACGATGACTCTTCCATTCCGACCAAGCTGGCTGGCAGCGGAGCCATTGCGAATTGGGCCGCTCACTTTATCGAGCCGGTTCAATCTTGCACCGCTGGCGGGCTACACCAACCTGCCGTTGCGGTTAACGGTGCGCGAACTGGGCGGACTCGGACTTGCAACCACCGATCTCGTGAATGCCCGCGCCATTCTCGAAGGGAAGGCCAAGACGAAAGAGTTACTCGCCACCTGCCGAGAGGACAGGCCGCTGGCTGTGCAAATCTTCGGCGCGAACCCGGCCGAGATGGCTGGAGCCGCGCAATGGCTCGAAGATTATGGTGTATCGGTCATCGATATCAACATGGGTTGCCCGGTGCGGAAAGTGGTGCGCACCGGCGGCGGATCCGCCATGATGTGCGACGCCACGAATACGATTGGGCTGGTCAAAAAAGTGGTGGAAGCGGTGCGCATTCCGGTCACGGTGAAGATGCGACTCGGCTGGGACGATCAAAACTGGAATGCGCCCTATTTCGCCCGTGCATTTGAAGACGTCGGGGTGGCAGCCGTCACCATCCACGGCCGAACGCGCGAGCAAGGCTTTCACGGGCAGGTCAAGCACGAAGGCATCCGGGCCGTGGTCGAAGCGGTGCGGCACATTCCGGTCATCGGCAATGGCGACGTGCGAACAATTGCCGATGCCGCGACCATGTTTGAAGCCACCGGTAGTGCCGGAATCGCCATTGGCCGCGGCGCACTACTGAATCCGTGGTTCTTCCAGCAACTCGATTCGTGGCTCAAGACCGGAGAACCAAGCCCGCGCGCTTCATGGCAGCAGCGGTTGGATTTCATGGCCACGCATTTCCGCCGACTGATCGACTGGCGCGGCGAGCACTTGGCGTGCTTGCAATTCCGAAAGGTGGCCAACTGGTACTGCAAAACACTGCGCACGGGTAAGGAGATTAAGCTGGTGTTGATGCAGCTGGAAAATGCTGTCATCTTTGATCGCCTCGTTCAGGAGCTTCGAGAACAGGGCGAGCCATGGGACTGGGCAGAATTCGATGCCGGCGAACCGATCATCCCCGTCCCAAGTGGACCGATTGCGAATTGGTAAAGTGCTGCAGCGCGCGTGGTTGACCGTCATTCTTTTCGCGCCAGTATCGACGCGGCTCGCGGCAACCAGCGACCCAACCACGATTGTCGCATTACCCACGGCCATTCCGCCAACACCAGCTGCAATGCTAGTGTGCCAATTACCAGGAATCGAGCCACGCGCAGCGCCATTCCCGGAATAGCGCCGAGCAACTCATTTACTGTGGGATCTATGCCGCTAATACCGACGTGTGGCAGAACCCAGAACCAGACCGGAAACGTGAGATAGGTCACGATGTCCAGGCCGGCCCAACCGAACGCCAAACGGCGGTTGTGTCGCAACAAGGGCAACATGAGCGGAGCGAACCACAGGACCCACTGCGGAGAGTAAAACACCGCGAGCGTTACGAACACAAGCAGGATCAGGCAGCCCCGGCGTAACAGGCTGGCCAGGTTGGTGATCGGCTGGGCGATGCATAAAGCCGTTACCCCAGCCAATGAACCAAGGCGAAGCAACATGCCAAACCAGTCTTGCGCGGCAATTTCGGGCAACAGACAACCGTAGATGGTCATGCCCATTTCGGGCGGCCGGGTGAGCTGAAAACTATATGGTCCCAGCACCGCCGTCAGATCGGCGCCAAAGAGCAGCGGCGAAAAAATCAGCACAGCGGCGACGCAGGTAAAGACGGCTCCATAACGATATGCCTGGCGCCGCAGGGGGAATAAATATCGCAGTATTAAAGGCAGAAAAAGGATGGGGTAGACTTTTAACGCAACGGCCACGGCGAGGAAGACGGCCGAGCCGGTTAACCGCCGGCGACCCAAGCAGGCAAAACTCAGGGCGGTGAATAGTGCCGGCACTACGTCGTATCGATTCAACGCGAAAAAGAGAGCAGCGGGCATCAATAACCAAGCGGCTCCGCCCTCGACTCCGGCATTGGGACCGTAGCCAATCCAAAACACGGCAATCAACGCCAGCAAGCTAACAAGCATTACGAGCGCATAAAAGTCTGTGGCGCGCACGAACAGGCGCTGCACCTCAAACTCGTCTTGAGCACAAGGTTCGAAGGTAGCAAGGTTGTGATAATCCGCGTCCGCAATGGCGGGCAAAACGATCGCGGCCCTCGCCTCGGGCTGAAACCTAAAGCCGGCGCGAAAGATGAGCAAAGCGGCGTGAGGATATTCCAGAAAGTAGCGGTCGTTCAATTCGGTCCTGGAATGGAGCTGCTGGTCGAATGGTTCATCTTCCGGATCTGTGGGGTTTTCGGGCAGACCGGCTTGGCGGCCGCGCTCCGCATTCAACCCGCGCAGAGCCATCGCCGTGAGATCGAATTCATCGTAGACCAGCGAAATGATGTACGAAGGCGACCATGGCGCGTGCATCCGATCCGGATTCCGCACCTGCCGCCAGGTGACGTAAAAAAGGATCGGAATGAGAAACGATAGGGCTACCCACAGCCACCGACTACGGGAACGGGATGATTCCACTTTTCGCATGATGGCAACAGGGAGCCCGCTTGGCGGCCGATGCAAGAACCGGCAAGACGAGAAAAGTAATCAGCCGGCGTCCATGCGGCGACTTCATAATGCCTCTATTCATTCAACAGAAATCCAGCCATTCCGGCCAGCGCGTGAATCGCCGCACCAATAGGATGAAGGCGGGTGCGGTTTATTCCCAAAATCACCTTCCACCACCAAATGCAAGTCGGGCCGGGAATCCAAATCAAGGGCCTTTCTGCCCTGAGCGGAACCCTCCTACCCAAAAAGACCATCCGTACGATTGGTAGCTACGGCACCGACTTTCCGCTATGCTGGCCATAAGGGCTTGGATCCAGAGGAGAGTGGTTCAATGGACGCCGCATTCGCGGAACTAGCACGCACTGCCGCCGCCGGACAGTTGCTCGGCTGGTTGAACCTATCAGATGGCCGGCCCAATTCCAAATGGCAACGGCAACTTGCCGACGCGTTTGACGTACTGGCTCGTCGGCAAGTGCCGCAGCCGTGGGCAGCCCTTCGCACCTGGCTGCTCGGCGAACTGCAAAAGCTTCAGAAGGAAGGCCAGGCCGCATTCCAGGACACCGCGCAAGCCAAGGCGGTCATCGATTTGGTGTTCGATCATGTTTTGCCCGCGTATCGCCGGCACCACAACGACCTGCTCGCCCATCAAACCGAGGCGGCCCTATTCACACCGTATTTCGTTGCACGTGTATTTGAAGCAGTACTGGCGCAGGCTGCGCCGTGGGATGAAACGGATCGCATTGTCCAAGGCACGCTGCAAAAGCTAAATGACTACGTGGGCCATCGGCCGATCGCAGTGTTGGAGAGCCGGCCGCAGACGGAGTTATATCCACATGAAAAGGTGCGACCGGTGCCGCTCTACCTCCGCGGCGCCGGTGTGGCCCATGGCCGCTACCACGATCTGGTCGAGCAAGGCTTGGAGCTGCTGCGCCAGACCGATCCTGATCTGTTGGCCGAAGCGCAGTTTGATTTTGAGTTGCTCGACGAGTTGGCATTTGACCCGCGCGCTTATGATCACGGCCATCCGGTCAACCGGCGGCCCAATTATCTCTTTGGCGAATGGGACCCGCACTGGATTGATAATCGGGGCCGCTATCGCCGTTTCGTCGTTCGCCAGAATACGCTCGAAGCGATGCTCGCGCGCTTGGAGGGGGCAACCGGCGCGCGACTCGAGGAGTTAAAGTACGAGGCGGCCGCTGTGTTCGCCGGGACCGTGTTAATGGCTTCGGGAACCTGCGGCAATGGCCCGACGGCGTACGATTCGACGGTTACGCTCTCCAAGCTCGTCCCCAAAATCGCGCACTATCGCGATGCCTTTTATAAGCGCTTGATTACGCAAGTAACCGGCGCGCACGGTGAGCGACTTCGTCTGGAAGCCGCGCAATTGCGGCAACCGTTCGCGGCGTGCCGGCAACACTTGAACCAGGCCCTAGCACGCGAGCGGGCGGTCGAACTTCAGGAGAGCCTGCTGGCCCGCATTTTTGCCGCGATGGGGTATCCGGACGCGAGCCGACGCCGCGCCGCCAAGGTGTCTGCTGCCTCGGTACGAATGCTTACGGAGATTCAGGTTCGGCTCACGACCGGGCGTTTCGCGATCGAAAAGAGCGAAGTACAAGTGGCCGCGAACCTCCTCAAGGAAGCTGAGGATCTTTTGCACCGCGGCATCGAATGTGGGGCTCTTGCCGACCCGTGGAACGCCATCGGGTTCCAAGGACTGTTTCCACTGTTCCATTCACGCGAAGATAGCCTGCCCGATACGCGGCTGGAAGATCTGATTGACTGCGTTTCCGGCATCTTCCACCTTTATGCGGCCGTGATGGCGGCCGCGGCGTCGTCTGGGGCCGATGCGCTGTGCCAGAAAATGCAAGAGCGAATGGAACGGCTTGCCCAGTGGTGGGACCAGCACGCTACTTTTGAAGTCAACGATTTGCCGCGCGTGCACGGCGGCGAGCGCACGGCCGCGGCGGTGCATGTGGCCGGAGCGCTCCTGGGAGTTCGCCAGCACAGCCCGTCCGGGCCCAGCGCTGGCCACTCGCCGGCATCGGATCTGAAATACTGGCGACAGTACCGCTCTGGATTCCAATCGCCGGCGGCCTTCGCGCAGGTGGTCGATGCCTTGCTGCGGCTCAACGACTTCCGCGCCAGCTTGTCGCTGTTGATGACCTGGCTTAGCGACGCCAGCGCGATGGCGCTGGAAGAAGGTGAATCGTCATTTCACTTGCTGGCACGCCGTTGGTTCCACGCAGTGACCTCAGCCGAATTGCCACTCGCCGAACGTTGGGCGCTTGTCGTGCGACTGTTTGAGTTGATCGAAGCTAATGCCGATGAATTCTGGACCGTGCCCGGGCTTACGCTTGCCGCTGCAGTCTCGGATGAGAAAGAAGAAACATTCGAAGCTGCCTATTCGGAAATGACCTACCACGACAGCACCGACGACGGTGAGGAAGGCATGGTAGCCGGCGGACCCGCCCAAGGCGATTTCCCGCTGGAAGAAGAGGTAGATCGACTCGAAGCCCGGCTTGGCTTCTTGGCCACCGTTGCCAGTCTGTGGCAGCAGGCAGTTCTGTTTGTTCGCGAACAAAAAATGGCCACGGCGAAATTGGAAGAAACGCTCAGCGGTTGGTGCGCTACCGCGGAATCGTGGCAAGCTCCGCTCGTTGAACTGCTCGACAGCCTCCACAACCTCAAGGTCCCGGAACCGCTGGGCGGCTTCGAAGATGTGATGGAATACGACCGACGGCGCGTACTGCGCGATCAATTGGCCGAGGCGGTAATTGACACGTGCCTGGAAACCGGCCGGGCCATTCGCATGCTTGGCAGCTTGCGGAAGCAAAGCTCGGCGCTCGCGGTCTCGGACCCGATCTGGGAGCCGCATGCCCGACGCCTGGAAGCGGCGGTCGGTCAGGCCAATGGTGCGGAAGTTCGCCGCTTGTTGCCCGATTTCCTCGAAAAATTCCGGCCGCAGCCGTTATTGTTTGTTCCCATGTCGGCCGGCGGCCATCCGCGGCAAATCCTGCGCTCGCGGCAAGCCCAGGCCATGCTGCGGTCGTTGCTCGAGCAGTTGCCGCGCCTTGGCCTTATCCGCGAGTCATTTCATCTGATCCAAATAGCGCGCGAGATGGAGCAGAATATGCCCCCGGAAGGGCGGAAGATATCGGAGTTCGATCATCTCTTTCCGTTCGCGCTGCAATCGGTTTTGGAAGCGCTGCTTGACGCCGCACATTCCTGGTCCGGTACCGAGTTGAATAACGAGGAATCGCTCGTTGTTCTGTTGCGCAGAATCACCGATTCCTTCCTTTCCCTGTGGCTATCGCATAGTCAAACCCTCCGCCTTTCGGTGCTCGAGAGCTTCACCACCGAGGCCGACTGGGAGGGCTTGCGCGATTTTATCAAGCGCTACGGCAACGATATCTTCACACCGCAGTTCCTCTCCATCGCTTCGCTGCGGTCCGTGCTTCATCGTGGCGTGGAACCGTGGCTCGAGTCCGTGGCCGGCACCGACGAGGCGCCGAAATTGATCGAAGACTTGGACGAAAACAAGTACCCGCGCTGGCAGGCTACGCATTATTTGGAAACCATTGTCCAGGCGATGTTGGAGCATCTCGAAGAATACCGCGATTACAACAGTACCACAACGCAGTCGGATTATGGCGAGAACCTGCACATCCTCCTCGACTTTCTGAAAATCAAAGTGGCCTACGAGCGATATGCCTGGCGCATGCGACCGCTGGTGCTGGCCCACGAGGTGCTGTGCCACCGCCGGCAGGATGACGCGGCCCTTCGCTGGCAAGCCAGCATGGCCAGCTTCACCCGCGAGCGGGCCGATGAGTTGCTCAAGGAACTGGCCGAACTGGAACAAAAGCACGGCCTGCGCGTTCGCACCATCCGCGACCGGCTGGAAGAACGATTCGTGCAGCCGCTGGTGATCGACCGCATTGCTGCTCTGGTTGAGCCGGCCATGCACGAAGCGCCCGATCCGCCGCTGGAACTCGGCGCGTTCTTGCGCCTGGAGCGGCAGTTGCCGCTGCTCGCCGACCAGCCGCTCGGCATCGGCCTCGACGCCCCGGCCTGGATCGAGCGCTTGCAAGATGAGGTGGCGCGCGTGCACGAAGAAGAAGCCGGCGGCGACCTCCCCGCCGCCCGCGGCTTGGCTCCCGGCATCAAGCTTTCCTACGCCGAATTGCAACGCCAACTGGCGGACTGGGAGAAGCCGTTGTAATGCAGGTCTTTGCCGATGGTAAATCAACGTGTCGGATGCATTCCTCAAAACAATTCGTGAAAACCCAGACGACGACGCACCCCGCCTCGTTTACGCTGACTGGCTGGATGAGAATGGCCAACCAGATCGGGCCGAATTCATTCGCTTGCAAATCGAGAATGCAAAGCGGGATCGGGATGCCCCCGAACGTAATACGCTGGAAGAACGCGCGCTCACACTTTTACAAGCCAATTTCTTGGACTGGATTGCACAGTATAAACCGCTATTCGACAAACCAAACGATCTGACGATTCGCCGGCAGCGCTGGGAGTATGAGAATGGGCTAATCGTTGAGGGTGTCAATCGTGCGCAAGTCGAGTTCCGCCGGGGATTTGTCGATCATGTCACCGCTCGTCCGGCCGCGTTGTTCGCTCATGGGTATTCGTGTTTTCAGCCAATCGGCCCAGCACCGACACTGCGAGTTAGCAGTCACAACTATGAAGGCCCTTGTCTCGACGATTATGTGACAACTTTGGCCCGATCACCATTGCTAGAATACGTTGGCGCCGTTTGCATCTGCGACGGTTTTTCAAACACCACAAATCGCGGCATCGACTTGCTCACCCGTGAAAAAGAATTACTCAGAAAACTGAAGGGGCTGCATCTATCTGAACTGTCTGGGGTGAGCGATGTTTCTATGTTGCCGCTTTTGGAAGCCTCCGAGATTACCGGGTTCAAGTACATGGACATCGGTTGCACGGGATGTAGCTTCGAATGTGTCCGCATGATTTGTGATAATCCGCGATTCAGCCACATGGAAACCTTAAACCTGGATTGGTTAGTTTCTGGTAAACGAAATGTGCGGAGGTTTGCGACTTCTAAGAACTGGGTGCATCTTCGCGTCCTTCAAATGAACGGCAGCGGCTTGCATGACGGAACTGTCGCACAACTTTGTCGTCCCGGTGTGTTTCCGAGATTGGAATTGCTCGGGCTATCTCATAATCGGTTGACTCCAGAAGGAGTCCGCTGCCTACTTTCGTCTGAAAGTTTTCCCCGGCTCAAGATTCTTGGCCTCGGTGGCAATCCCATGACGATTGATCAGATAAACGGGCTCCGATCCGAGTTTCCCGGTCGAGTCCGAATCCATTTCCCCGCCCGGGGGGACTCCAAGGGGTTTGGAAGCGTGTCAGCCTAATCCCATCGAGACAAAGAGAAGCCTGCCGTGTGAGTGCCAATACAACAGAGAAGTATGTCCACCCCCCCCACGATTTTTGACGAAATCTTTTCGCTGCTGACGCCGGAGCGCATTCTGCGCGATCCGCGTGCGACCGGCGAAGGCGTGATCGTGGGCGTGATCGATAGCGGTGTCGAGCGGGCGTTGCTGCAGGAGAAATTTCACAAGCAGAATTTCGATATCCAGGCCATCGAAGGTGCGATTTTCCGAGCGGACAATCCGGCCCCCTTGCCGTACGAAGGAAAGCAATCGGCTCCGCACGGAACCACGGTGGCCGACATCATTCTCACCTTGGCCCCGCGGGTGAAGCTTTACTCCGCCGACGTGTTTGGCCCACAGGGCGGCTGCGAGGTCGAGACGGTCATTCGCGCGCTGCACCACGCCATGGATGTATGGAAGTGCAAAGTCATCAACCTTTCGCTCGGTGTGCCGGAGCACCGCTTGCAGCAGATACAACGCCGCATTCAGTTCCAGCGCGCCATCGAGGAGGCTTATTTCAAGGACGTATTGATCTTCGCGGCTGCTCATAATGAGCATCCGGTGACCCGCAGTTACCCTGCTGCATTCGCCCCGCCGCTTATCTCCGTCGATAAGGGCTTATTCAACGATCCGCTGCAATTCGCCTACCATTTGCGCGAGCAGATTGAGTTTCAGGCACACAGTCGCGGCTACCTTGGTCCCTTTTCGCGTGAGCCGGCCACCAGTTGGGCCACGCCGCACCTGGCCGGAATCGCCGCCCGCATCCTCTCGCTGCGGCCGGATTTGAAGCCGTTTGAAATCAAGACAATCCTCTACTGGCTCTTTCGCGCCGGCCAGGCAAACGGAAAACCGGGCGCGTGAATCTTTGCGCTCTTGAATTCGTCCGTATAACGGTTCCTGTTCTGCTTGCGGGACGTTGAACGTAAAGTCGCAAGCGGCATTTGGCATAACACCTTGGGGAGGAATCTTCATGCGTTTCGTCACCGCGTTATTCACCGGATTGCTGGTCCTGTCTTTCGTGGCCTCCGTTCGTGCGGAAGACAAGGAGAAGAAAATGGCCTCGCCGCTGGACTGCAAAATGAAGGGCCTCGACGGCAAAGAGGTGGACCTGTCGCAATTCAAGGGCAAGGTCGTGTTGTTCGTCAACGTGGCCAGCCAATGCGGCAACACGCCGCAATACAAGCAGCTTGAAGAGTTGCACGAGAAGTACGGCAAGGACGGTCTGGTCATCGTCGGTGTGCCGGCCAACGAATTTGGAGCACAGGAGCCAGGCAGCGACAAGGAGATTTCTGAATTCTGCACCAAGGAATATGGGGTGAAGTTCGTGATGCTGTC
>DATGHS010000154.1:0-3459 GCA_035307785.1 Gemmataceae bacterium | reverse complement strand
AAATCTTCGACCGCGATGGCAATTACCTCACTGAATGGCAGAATCTCTGCGTGCCGTGGGGCCTCTGGCTCACGCCGAAGGGCGAATTGTGGGTCTGCGGCTCGTCGCCGGCCGCGTGGAAAGAAAAGCAATACGCCCTGGCCACCCCGCCGACCGATCAACTGCTTATGCGATTCGATCTCGACGGCAAGTTGCTCCAACTCTGGTCAGTGCCGGTCGGCAACGACTCCGGCCAACTCAACTGGGCCCACGGCATCGCGTCCGATGTTGCGGGGAATCTCTACTGCGGCGACTATCGCGGCATGCGGGTACAGAAGTTTGTGCGAGTGGCGGCGGGAGACAAGTAATGCCTCAGCGAACTCTCAGAATCAATTCACCGGAGGTTCGCTTCAAAGTATAATTAACGTGAAATCGAGGACGGCGAATTATGCCGCGTGTGTCGCAGTTTTACGGCATCGCAATTTACATGTACTATCGCGATCATGCGCCGCCGCATTTTCACGCCATCTATGGTGCTGATGAAGCCGTATTTGACATCGCAACGGGCGCGGCTTTCATTGGCAAGCTGCCTCGGAGAGCGCGGAAGCTGGTCGAGGAATGGCTGGAACTTCACCGGGCCGAAATTCAACAGAACTGGGACTTGGCGATTGCCGGTCAGCCGTTGGCGCAGATTGATCCACTGCCGTGAGGGTTCAAGTATGATTCTTCGAATTCTTGACGCGAAGGTGCAAGGGCCACATCAACTGTGGCTAAAATTCAGCGACGGCACGTCAAAAATCGTGGATGCCAAGCCACTTCTTGAAGGTCCGATATTCGAGCCGCTCTTGGAGCCAGCGTACTTTGCACGAATGACGCTCGATGCAGTCTGCGGTACCGTGACATGGCCGAATGGCGCAGACTTCGCGCCGGAGGCATTGCGGTCGCTGCCGCCGGTAGATGGAGCGGTGGGAGCATTGAGTGAGACCATTTGAGCAGAATTCGCTGGACGGACTTAGCAAAAGACCCCGACGCCAGGCTGGGTTCGCCATGAAAGGCCGCCCGTTTCACGCCGCCCGCTTCGGCCGGCTCCGAATATCAAACAGCCCGAAGATCTCCTCCTCACTTAGCCCCAACCGCGGCGGCGGGCCGTTTTGTTCCAGCACTTCGTTGAATAGCTGCCGCTTGCGCTCCAGGATTGCGGCGATGCGATTCTCGATGGTATCTTGCGTGACGAAGCGGGTCACGAAGACCGGCTCTTGCTGGCCAATGCGGTGGGCGCGGTTGATGGCCTGATCTTCCACGGCCGGGTTCCACCAGCGGTCGAACAGGAAGACATAATTCGCGAATTGCAGGTTCAGCCCCACGCTGCCGGTGCCGTAGCTCATTACGATGACGTGAATATTGGGATCGGTTTTGAAGCGATCCAGAATGGCGTTGCGCTGCGCGGCCGGGATCTTACCGTGGAATTGCAGCACGCCGAGTGATTCCAATTCCCGCGCCAGGATTTCGAGCGGCTGCACCCATTGCGAAAAGACGATGGCCTTGCGGTTGCTTTCGGCCACTTCTGCCAGGTCGGCCTGAAGTTGTTCCAGCTTCGCACTTTGGCCCGTGGCCGGGTCGAAGTTGCAAATCTGCTTGAGCCGCATCACGAGTTCGAAGACATGCTGAATCGTGATCATGTCGCCCATTTCGTTCAGGTGCACCACGCCTTCTTCTTCCGCCAGGCTGTAGCTGCGGCGTTGCTCCGGTGTCAGGTCCAGCACGGTATCGCGGACAATCTTCGGTGGAATGTCGGTCAGCACGTCTTCCTTGCGGCGGCGCAGAATGCAGTCGGCCGTGTAGCGTGGCAACTGGCGGGCCGGCGTTTCAGGCGGAATGCGATCCGCATCGATAAACGCAAAGAGATTCACGAGGTCTTCCGGCCGATTTTCGATCGGTGTGCCGGTGAGCGCCCAGCTGCGCGAACGGCGAATGCTGCGAACAACCTGGGCAGTCTTCGATTCACGATTCTTGATACGCTGGGCTTCGTCCAGTACTACCACATCAAAGGAAACGTTTTCTTCCTCCAGCAGATTGGCATCGCGGGTCAGAATCTCATAGTTCACGAGCTTCAGCGGGCAATTCGAAATCAACCATGCCGCTCGGCGGGCCTGGTTGTCGCCGGCAATGACCTCAAACGGTAGGTCCGGCGCCCAGGAATGCAACTCCCGGCTCCAGTTGTGGACCAGCGGTTTCGGGCATATTAGCAGGGCGTTCCGCACCAGCCCGGCATGCAAAAGCAACCGCAGCGTGAGCAGCGCCTGCATGGTCTTCCCCAATCCCATCTCGTCGGCTAGCAGTGCGGCATGCCGGGGCATGAGGAAGGCAATGCCTTCGAGCTGATACGGATACGGCTGAAACGGCACCGGCACTTGCTTGCCGGCGAAGAGGTTTTCGAGAGGCGGCTGCAGAAGATAAAGCAGGCGATCTTTAAGGAAGACGGTTTCGGGGCGAGGGATCGGCTTCGTGCGCTTGCGCCTTGCCCCGCCCTTCCCTACTAAGGAAGGGTGGTCGAGGGGGTTAGGTTGTTCGCCTTCGCCTAACCCCCCGACTTCCTTCGCTAAGAGGGAACTGGGAGCGGGAAACTTCCAGCCCTCGGTCATCACTTCCAACGTCAGCTTGCCGAGCGAGCGCGACCACGGCGGCTCGTGCAGGAGCCGAGCTTCGCGCGTCAAAATCGTTAATCCACGATCGGTGACCGCCAGAGCGCGAATATCCACCGGTAGATCCAGGCTGACTTCGCCAACGTCCGGCTGCCCGATTTCCAGCCGCAGCGCTTCGACATCAACCACGGGAGTTCACTCCCATCTTGCGCGCTTCCGTCATAGCTTCGCGCACCCGGCTAAACGGTTCCAACAAGTCGAAATGATCGCCGAGCTGTTCCAAGACGGCCTCGATCTTCGGTACATCGTCTGAGAGTCGCGAAAATGTGACGAGTGCCGGCCGCGCATTCGTTGCCGGCTTCACTACGATGCCGTCCTGCTCGGCCGCAACTTCGCCGGCAGCCAACCAAAGGATCGGAATTTCGAATTGATTGCGAAGTTCCAGCACCGCTTGCCGGTCGGTGAAGATAAGCGAAGCTTGCGTGGCCGTCTTTTCCACCAGCGTCTTGCCGATCAATTCGCCATAAAGATATGCCGGCAGCGAGGCGCCGTAAAGGATTTGCTGCACCCGGTTTGGCTGCACCGCGCTGCTCACGCGAAATTCGAGCGGCCGGCCCCAGGAATTCGTCACCAGGTAGCCGCCCAGGTAGCCGTTGGCTTCGTGCAAGACGGTAAGGAACCCGAGTTGAATCGGTGAGCCGGTTTGGGCCACGGTTCCATCCTTTCAAAAGCCGACAGGCATAGGAGAAATTCGGCGACTTGGGCGGAAAGGTTCACCCCGGTTTCGCACCGGCGCTAACCCCCGCAGTTTTGGGACTGAACAAATCGATTCAACCAG
>DATGHS010000153.1:0-10505 GCA_035307785.1 Gemmataceae bacterium | reverse complement strand
CCATCGAAGAGAATGTCTGCAAGATGCCGCCGACCGTGCCCAACAAGCCGAGGAGCGGAAACCATTCCGCCGCTTGCGCGAGCTGCGATAGCCAGCGGTCGGGCCGCTCATCGAAGTTGGAAATTCGCCATTGCAGCGCGCGCCACGCCAGGATCGTCTGCGCGGTGAACAAAACGGCGCCGATTCCAAGGATCAACCAATCCATCGGCGAATGCGGCAAGCGCTTCAGATAATCATGCATGGCAGCCGATGGAATCGCAGCCGCGACGACAAGCCCAGCGACCAGCGGCACCGAACAGAACACCAGCGGAAGGAAGCGCTGAATCAGCAGACGGCGCACGAGGTGGTTCCTTTCGATTGCGAGTCGGTAGTTAGCCGCGAGGCGAAGCCGAGCGCGAGAATTACCCCGGGTCATCCCTCGGCGGCTTCGGCGGCGCCGGAATGCTCTTGCCGTTTGGCGACGACTTGCCCGTACCGTCGCCCGACGTGCCTTCCGGCGCGCAGCCCGCGACGCTCAAGAGCAGCGCAGTCAGGATCATCCATAAAACGGCAGCTGATTTCATGATTTCGGCACGGGATATTGATCCGGATCCTGTAGCCAGTTGGGCATCGCCTGAAGCCGGCCATCCCGATCGATACAGGCCAGCGTCGTTTCGCCTTCGGCAATCAATTCATCTTCGCGAAGGACCTCGTACTTGTGCTCGATGCGCACCGCCGTGGTGCGAGTCACGCTCGTGCGCAGCGTCAGCAGATCATCATAACGGGCCGGTTTGCGGTAGTGGACTTCTACGCGTGTCAGGACCATCAAGTAACCTTGGTCCTCCAGATCGCGGTAGGTAGCCCCCAGCGAGCGCAACAATTCGGTTCGCCCTTGCTCGAAGTACACCAGGTAATTTGCGTGGTGCAACAGCCCCATGCGGTCGGTCTCGGCATAGCGCACGCGAATCGCAAGGTCCTGACTGCGCATGGTCATTCAATGCCGCCGAAACGCCCAAACGGATAATACACCCATAATGCCCGGCCCAGCAACAAGCGCTCCGGCACCTGGCCCCAGTATCGGCTATCGGAACTGGCAGAACTGTTATCGCCGAGAGCCAGATAGTGACCCGGTTGGACGTAGAAGGTCTGAATCTTCTGTTCCGGATTGCTCCCCACTGTGATTGGCTGCACCGGTATGTTCGGACTTTGGTTCAGTGTGTAGTAAGTGTTTCGCCACAACTGCAGGTGAGTAACCGACAAACCGGCGCTTCTCGCGCCGACACGAGCCGGCGCTTTGATGTCGTTTTCACCTACCGGGCCAATGTCCTTGGAAGGCGGATAAGCGACCCCGTTGCCGAATGGAAGCTGGCTACCCACCCATACCGTCAGTTGCTCGTCAAAGTTGGCGAAGCGGACGTGGTATGTGCCAGCGCCCTTCAACTTCGTGTCCTTTTCCGCCAGGACTTTTTCATCCATGGTTTCCTCAACGCGGCCGGTGCGGCGAATCAACTTGCACTTGCCGGTAGCTACATCAAATCGCGCCTGGAACCGATCCATGCCCTTGGACAGTTCCAGGACAAACTCGCCTTGAGGATTGGTGACTTTAACTTCGCAATCAAGCATCAGATCGCCGACCCAGTGGTGGCCGGTGACGTCGATATTGCGGTCCTGATCGCCGGTATTGTAGCCAAGCATGTTCGTGATCAGCTTGCGGTTGTCGCTTTCGAACCCGGCGGGGTTGCCGGGCATGCCGCGATTGACCCCGAGCTCTCGGGCGCGTTCATCGCGATGGTAAACGAGATGGTGGTATGTAATCCACTCCGTTGTCTGACTGGCATCTTTGGGTGCAAAGGTAAACGTCTTCGGCTTGCTGGCATCATCGCCGGACCAATTTCCCTTGGCGAACTGCCAGCGCTGAATACCCTGATCCGCCAGGTCCTTCGGCTGGAAGTCATTGTTGTTGACGATGCGGCGCATCGAAAGGATCTCCTCCGGCCCCTGGCGAACTATCTCGAAATCACCGGGCTGAGGCTCGCCCTTGATAAGCCGGGCTATCGAATTCTGAAACAAATTCAGGGCCGACTCATCACAGACGTACATGTATTTGTATTCCCACAGATTCAATTGACTTTCAGGCATCGGGTGGTCTGGATATTTCAGACTTGTGGTCACGTAAAGGTTGCCATTGAAGATCGCAATCGTTTCGGTGGGCAGGCCTTCACAGCGCTTGATGTAATTCATCGCGGTTGAGCCCTTTTGCGGACCAGTTTCCAACGGCTGACGAGTGCTGTCACCAGGATATTTGAAGACGAATACCTGGTGGCGCTTGGGCCTCCAGAGATGATCGCTGTCGAAGAGAAATTTGGCCACCAGCACCCGGTCGCCGCTATTGTATTCCGGTCCACCTTGGCCCCAGCTCATGTGGTACTGGCAATTCGGGCAAGTGCAGCCTTCGACAGGGATCGGAGCGTTGCCATCTTGCGGATCGACTTCGGATGAGCAATTGACCGGGAACTGGAAGCCGCACTGCTTGCATGTCACTTCTTTGTGGTAGCCATACAACGTTTCTGCCATGGAGCCGGTCGGAATGACGAAAGCCTCGGCGACGAAAGTCTTTAACATCAGCACGAGGACCACCACGAACACGACGGTCTCGAAGACCTCGCGCGTGACGTCGCGCGGATGGGCTTCCTTTTTGGGGTCCGCTTTCGTTTTCGCGGCAGTGCTAGCGCCGGCGGGCACGGTTGGCCGAACAGCGGGGCTGGGAGAAACGGGTGGGCGGGCAGTAGTCCGTTCGTCGGCCATGGGGCCACCTATAGAGAAAGTTAGGCTGCCCAGGCGGCAGCCGATGCGCAGGCTAAGGTTATTATGCACGGCATCGGCGCACTCGGCGATGCCAGTTCACGGGTCTGAGAGCCAGGAGCACAAGCGACCGGATGAAGGGTGTCATCTAATCCGGTCGCTTGCGCTCCCGGCTCTCACATAACTTCGCGGCAACCGACTGGATATTTACTACCGAATCCAGCGCACGCGATCCCAATCGACACTCTGAATGTCCCAACCCGGGCGGATGCTCGTCCAGTGGCTCGGTTGATGCAACAATAGCGGCCGACCGAGTAGGTACGAGGCGGGCACGCCGGGAGTGGACCAATAACGGCTGTCCTCCGAATTGGCGCTGTTATCCCCGAGCATGAAGTACTCGTTCGGCCCCAGCGGCCATGCCTCGTAGATAGCATTTCGGCCCGTGGGCGTGTAATGCATATCTCGGAAAATGCGAAAACTGCGCACGGTAACACTCACGTTCTTGGCTCCCAGCCAAACCGGCCGCGATACGGGCTTGCGCTCGCGTACTGCCGGCAAGTCCAGCGGCGCAATGACTTCGCGGCCATCGACAGCAAGGCTGATCCGTCGATCGACAAATGCCATTTCGATGCGGTACGTCTTCCCTTCGTGAAGAATAAATGGCACATCGGCCAACGAGCCGCCATCAACCTTTTCAATATGAAGCGTCCGGCCCTGCTCGGATTCAATTCCGCACGGGATTTCGGCCTGAATGTCATCCCGGCCGTCCCGCAGACCGATTGCAAAAATGCCATGACCCCGCTGCACCTCGAGTGAGAATTCAATCAGGAAGTCGTGCACGAAGTTTAGTTCCGACCGGGTAGCGCCACCGTTGTACCCGAAGACATCGCGGACGGCGTCTTCTTTTTTCTCATCCAGCAACCAGTGGCGATAGACGAGCCAGGCATACTCGTCGCGATGGTTCTGGTCCCAGTGCAACTCCCTGGCCTGAAATAGCGCTCCGGGTTCTTGCAAGGCAGCATTCAGCGCCGGGCTGCCGCTGCGCCATCGCATTTTCCAACCATCCCCTTCCGGGGAGTAATCTTCATCGAAAACGGGAATGCGCAGCGCCCGGCATTCTTCCAACGTTTTCCGCGCGAGTTCACCGTTGATGTAGACGTCGCCGTCCTGGATTTGCACTTTCTCGCCGGGCAACCCCACCACGCGCTTAACGTAGGGCTTCGTGACATCGTCGGGGCAGCGGAACACGGCTACTTCCCAACGCCGGGGCCGCCGCATTTCGAAAATGTTTTTGTCTACCAGCAATCGGTCCCCGGTAGTTTCGGGAACCTTGTCCAAATCGAGATGATTGCAGTAGCAGTTGGGGCACCAGGCCGACGAATACGCACGCTGGCTGGCTCGAAAATCGTTATTCGCCCCGACGCTGCTGCCGACGACAATCGGATAACCGCAACGCGGGCAGGTACATTCCTTGTGATTGCCGGCCAGTGTGGGCGCCATGCTGCCAGTCGGCACACCGAATGGCTCCATCGCAATCGCCCGTAAAACGATAACAACAGTAACAAACAGAATGGCGGTTTCGAGGAACCGACGAATCGAGGAATAATGCCGAGTGCGGCATTGGGAATCGTCGGCATTCGGCATTCGGCATTCGGCATTCGGAATAGCGCCCGGTGTTGCGGCCGCCGGCTCCGACGCCGGCGGCGGCTCCGCAGCTGCCGAGACTGTCAAATCGGGAGATGCTTCAGTGTGTGAACTCTGAGCTTCCATCCAACGCCACAATGGCATTTCACTCCACGTTCCGAGTTTCAAATTCCGCATTCGATTCACTGATCCGTTTCCAGCACCGCGAGGAACGCGGTTTGTGGAATCTCCACCTGGCCCACCTGTTTCATACGTTTTTTACCCGCGGCCTGTTTTGCCCAAAGTTTGCGCTTTCGGGTGATGTCGCCGCCATAGCATTTGGCCGTCACATTCTTGCGGATGGGGGCAATCGTCTCCCGCGCGATGATGCGCGTACCAATGGCAGCTTGCAAGGCAATTTCAAACAAATGGCGGTCGATCTCGCCGCGCAGCTTTTGCACGAGCTTGCGGCCACGGCGTTCGGCCTCAGAACGATGCACGATGATCGAAAGTGCATCCACCCGTTTGCCGTGAACCAAAATGTCGAGCCGAACAAGGTCGGCAGCCCGATAGCCCATTAGCTCGTAGTCCATCGTACCGTAACCGTGAGTGACGGATTTGAGCTTGTCGTAAAGGTCGTAGATCACTTCGGCCAACGGCAATTCGTACACCAGCATGACACGCGTCGGGCTCAGGTATTCCTGGCGAATGAAGAGCCCCCGGCGGTCAGCGCTCATCTGCATCAGGTCGCCAATGTTCTCGGCCGGCACGATGAAACTGACTTTCACGAACGGCTCGCGAAATTCTTCGATTTGGCCCGTATCTGGAACTTCCTGCGGACTATTGACCGTGATGACCACGCCATTTTTTTTCAGAATCTCGTAGGTGACGTTGGGTGCGGTCTGCACGAGGTCGATTTCACAATCGCGCTCCAGGCGCTGCTGGATGATTTCGCGGTGCAACATGCCAAGGAATCCGCAGCGAAAACCGAAGCCGAGGCCTTCGCTGTTTTCTGGCAGATAGGTGAAGCTGGCATCGTTGAGTCGGAGCTTGGCCAGCGCTTCGCGGAGCGCCTCGAATTCGTGGTTATTGACCGGGTACAGGCCGCTGAAGACCATCGGCTTCGGTTCCTTGTAGCCGGGCAGCGCGACCGTTGCCTGATTCAGTGCATCCGTCACTGTATCGCCGATGTGCACGTCGCCGATGTCCTTGATCTGGGCGGTAAAGTACCCCACTTGCCCGGTCGTCAATTCTTCGCACGGCACCATGCCGGGGCGGAAGCGGCCGATATCCGTGACTTCGTATTCTTCACCGCTGCGCATAAGGTGAATCCGCTGGCCCTTTTTCAGGCAGCCGTCCTTCATGCGGACATAGACGACGACGCCGCGGTAAGTATCGAAATGGCTGTTGTAAACCAGCGCCCGTAGCGGGGCGCTTGGATCGCCCGGCGGCTGGGGGATGCGCTGAATGATCGCTTCAAGAATCTCGTCTACGCCAACGCCGGTCTTGGCGCTGCACTTCAGCACCGTTGCGGGATCGATAGCCAAAGCATGTTCCATTTCCTCGATCACGGCGTCGGGCCTGGCCATCGGTAGGTCGATCTTGTTTAGCACCGGGATAATGGTGAGGTTGTGTTCCATCGCCAGAAAGGCGTTGGCAACGGTTTGCGCCTGCACGCCTTGAAAAGCATCGACCAGTAGAATGGCGCCTTCACAAGCTGCGAGGCTGCGCGAAACTTCGTAATTGAAATCGACATGGCCGGGCGTATCAATGAGGTTGAGTTCGTATTGTTTGTAATTGATGGTCACCGGGTGCATGCGGATCGTGATGCCGCGTTCGCGCTCCAGGTCCATGCCGTCGAGCAACTGTGCGCGATATTCGCGCTCGCTGATTGTGCCGGTTTTCAACAGAAACTGATCGGCCAAAGTGCTTTTGCCATGATCGATATGCGCGATGATGCAATAGTTACGGATCAGCTGCGTTTCAGGCATGTTTCTCCAAATCCAATGATGGCCGTCCCTGGGCGTCTTTGGACAATATGACATCAACTTAGCAAATGCCATTCCGCATGCATAGGGCAGAGGCGTGTGCCGCTTGCGGCTTCGCCGGCGCAGCTGCAAGTGATGCGTGCCTCTTTGTCCTTTGCCCATCTCGCGCCCTCATCCTTTCCCAGTCGCTCGCAGATTCCCGCGCCCGCTCTAATCTGCATGTTCTCACTCGGGATTAACAGAAGGTTCCATGAAGAGCCGTGTGAAAAGCAACCGATAATGAGAGCATCCGGGGGAACAGAATCAAAAATAGTTTGGCTTCGCTGCCATCTTCGCCAGAGACTCTCCGCTCCGGCGAACCTCGCGGAGGCGACTTCATGACCAGTGGTGATGTCCTTGCGCCCGCCACCGAGACCGATCAGCTTCGCCAGCAGTTGCTGCAGGCGCAGCGGTTGAGCAGTGTTGGCGCGCTGGCCTCCAGTGTTGCGCACGAGTTCAATAACATCCTGACCACCATCATTAACTACGCCCGGCTCGGCATGCGCGCGGAAAATGATCCGGCTACCCGGTCCCAGGCTTTCGAGAAGATTCTGAAGGGCGGCCAGCGTGCCGCGACCATTGTCAACAGCATGCTCGGTTTTGCGCGCGACCACTCCACCCAGCGCCAACCCACCGATCTTGCCCGGCTTCTGGAAGAAGTGCTCATCCTCACGGAAAAGGACCTGAGCAAACACCGGATCCAAGTGGAAACCCGCATTCAAGACCGGCCCATCGCTTTGGTCGTACCGGGACAAATCGAGCAAATCGTCCTCAACCTCGTCATCAATGCCCGGCAAGCGATGCCCAACGGCGGCCGGCTGCGCATCGACATTCGTACCAACACGAAAACGCAGATGGCTGAGATTCGCGTTTCGGATAGCGGCGTCGGCATCGCCCCGGACCAACTGCGACTCATTTTTGAGCCCTTTTACACGACCAAGGAGCCGGACGAGCACGGCCACGGCGGCACCGGCCTTGGCCTTAGTGTTTGCCGGCAAATCATTGAACAACACCACGGCCGCATCCGTGTGGAAAGCGTCGTGGGAAAAGGTTCCACGTTCACCGTTAAGCTGCCGATAAACCAGGAAGACAAACCTGAGGGCAGGTAGCGCGCAGCGCCAAGTTGTAACGATTGTCATCAGAATTCCGCTTTCGCAATCTGCCCTCTTTATCCAAACCGGCAGGATGCTCAGCCCAACTTGACCGTTGGGCTGACTTCGTCTATAGAGCGTCAACTTGCCGAGATTGCGCGGCAAGAAGATCCCGCCCAGTCGATACGGCCCTCCGAGGCAACGCACAGGAAAGGAACAGCCATGCACAAGCCTGCCTGCCAACTGAATGTGGAAAGCTTGGAAACCCGAATCACCCCCGCCAGCGGCATTTCGCTCACCAGCGGCGTACTCAAAATCGTCGGGACCACCGGCAACGACAAGATTTTCATCCAGGTCGATCCGAGTAACGCGACCAAGATTCAAGCCATCCTGCAATACGGTTCCACGACCGTTTCGCAAAGCTACGCCAAAACTTCCGTCTCCAGCATTTCGGTGACGGAAACCGCGGGCAACAACTCCATCGTGAACAACACGAGCGTCAACATGATCGCCCAGGGCGGCGCCGGCAACGACACGATTTGGGGCGGCCACGGCAAAGACACGCTCATGGGCGGCGGCGGCAATGACAAGATCATGGCACGCGGCAGCGCCGATTCGCTGGTCGCCGGCGATGGCAGCGACACCCTCTGGGCCGGCGCCGGCGCCGATACCCTGGTCGCCGGCCACGGCGACGATATCCTCGTCGGCGGGTCGGGCCACGATTTCCTCTATGGCGGCGACGGGAATGACACGTTGTTCGGCGGCACGGGCGCTGAAACGCTTCAGGGCGGCAGCGGCATGGAACTCCTCTATGGCGGTTCCGGCGCGCAACTTCTCAAAGGCACGACCGGCGACGATACCATTGTGGGCGGCACCGGCAACCAAACTCTGATTGCCGGCAGCGCCGGCGACGTGCTCTTTGGCGGCAATGGCAATCAGTTGCTCCAAGGCGGCATTGGCAACGACACCATCTACGCCGGCACCGGCAAACAGACGCTGCTCGGCGGCGCGGGCGCCGATCAGCTGGTCGGCGGCCATGGCGATCAACTGCTCGACGGCGGCGACGGGAACAACACGATTTGGGGCGGCATCGGCGACGACACCCTGAAGGCCGGCAGCGGCAACAATCAACTTATCGGCGGCCAGGGCAACCAACTGCTACAGGTGGGCGATGGCAACAATTCCCTGTGGGGCGGCGCCGGGGCCGACACGCTCATTTGCGGCAATGGCAACGATTATGCTCAGGCCGGTACCGGCAATCAAACCATCTACGGCGGCAACGGCCACGACACCCTGGTGGGCGGCACCGGCGCCGATTACATCAACGGCGAAGGCGGCAGCGATGTCATGTGGGGTGGCACGCTGGCCAGCACCCTCATCGGCGGTCAGGGCAACGACACAATCATCGGCGGCGCCAGCCATGCCGACCTGATTACCCCAGGCCCCGGTCAAAACGTCATTTATCGCTGATCCACAAACGTCGGCCGGGGCCGGGCACAGATTCCGGCCACCGGCCGCTCGCTCTCGTTTCGTCCAATTCCACCTCCGCTCCCAGCGCCACATACCACCGGTACAGCACGGGAATCCGAAACTGAGGTCGCGGCCTTCTCAGGTGCATGCCCATGTTAGGCCCGGCGAGGCCGCCGTCGCTGCCTGGCCCCTGTCGAACGAATGACCACCGAACCGCGGCCGGTGCGCGCGAACGGCACGCGATTGTGAGCGATCGCTTCGTCGATCAGGCGCGCGACCGCCGGGCGAGCGAGTGTGGCCGCGCCCTCCACGTCAATCGAGCGCACCTTGCTGCCGGACCCCTGCAACAGTTTTTCAGGATCCTGCATTTCCTTACCACGATTGAAGAACAGCTTAACGCCGTTCGCGTCCGCGCGAATTCCAAGCACGCCCTCGTACCCGTGCTGGTTCGGTGAAAAGCTGATTACCACGGCACCTAAGTTTTGATATTCATACACCACCTCATGGGCGGTGGGCAGGCGCTTTCGCAACGACCGTCGCATGGCGCCGATGAGCCGTTGATGCGCGAGCGCGAACTTCGCGATAAGCCCACGCAACTCGGCTTCCGCCGATCGTCGCGCCGCCGCAGACTGGGTGCTCAACTGTGAAGTGCTCATGACTTGAAGATCCCCCGAACGACAGCGTTCACTTGCCAGGCCGCCTGCAAGGACGTTGTATCGCGCGAAACCGAAATGGCGGCCTGGTCAAGTGCATCCGTTCGTTCGGCGAATCGCAGTCCTTTGATACCCAAGGAAGTCACACCTCAGGTTGATACCACTCGGGCGAAGGGCCAACGGCGCCTTCGATCTCAGGAACAAGGGTGCGGTCTAATTCACGCACCATCGCTCCGAGATTCTCGACAATCTTTTGCCAACGGTCCGCATCACCGATGGGGTATTGAGCGGCGGCTATGGCGTTCGCAGATACCGGAATCGAAAGCAGCCCCTTGAATCCCAGACCCCAAACACGGAACATGGCAAGGACCTGATGGCCCCATGTACCCACGTCAAGGTGTAGCTCCACGGTCAGATTAGCCGCCGTGCGCCGCCGCAACGTGAACGAACCCGATCCGCCGCGGCAGGTGTAGCCCATGGGTTTGAACACGCTGTCCAGCGCGGGCTTCTTCGGTCCCGCGGTTACGCCCAGAGCCACGTCGCTATAAGCTTCGGCGCCGGGCGCCGGAAGCACATGGGGCAGTGCGGCCCGTACCACAATCTCCTGGAGCCGCGCCCGGTAGTCCGCCATGATGGCCTGAACCGCGCGCGCCGCTTCCGGATTGGCGCTGGCGATCATCGCGCCTATGGGTGTACGAACCCCGGGCACCGGACCCGCCGCGGCCTCCGTGGTTGCGCTTGCAAGCGGCGCCTGCACCGTTCGCCGGGCCTTGCCGCATTGGGCCAGCACCGCCGCCGCCGCCGCGGGAGGCGACGGCAGTTTTTTGCTAGCGGGATCGGCCTCGACCAGCGTGCAGGCG
>DATGHS010000152.1:0-5858 GCA_035307785.1 Gemmataceae bacterium | reverse complement strand
TGTTTTGGACAATTCCCGTGTCAGGCGGTCGCGATCGTCATTCAATTCCGCCAAGCGTTGGTCGCGCGCCGATAGATCTTGAGCCGCATTCCCGAGCAGCCGACCGATTTCGCGCTGGACGTTGGCCAAACGATCAAAGGCGCGCCGCGTCTCGATGGAATGTTGACTCTGGATCAGTGCCGCAAGATGACGGCGGTGCAGAATGCTTTGCACCGTTCCTTTCAGTTCAAATATGGCGGCGTACGATTCCGCTTCCGTGTTGGGCATCGACTCGGAAGCGGACAGAAATGCATGAATCGTGCTGCGCCGATGCCGTGCGGCCAAGTCCAGGGCCACCGACTCGGAGGCGGTCGCCGACTCCCGCTTTAAGAGCCGGGTCTGCATGGTCATCGCTTTCGCCAGGGTTTGCCATGCTTCGTCCGTGCGACCCGCAGCCACCAATGCTGAGCCGAGGTTGTGATAGCTATCGGCCAATTCCGGATGACCGAGCGGGTATATCGACGGGGAATATAGCTTCAAACATTGTTCATTTCCCTGGCGCACATATGCCAATGCGGAATCCGCTTGTCCCATTTTCGACAATTGATGACCGACGTTGTTGTAAATCGCCGCCAGTCGGGGATGACCATCCGGGTATTTTGACGCGGGATACAGGCGGCGGAACATCTCCAGGCTGCGCTGAAGATGGTCTAGTGCTTCGGCGTCTTGTCCGATGGCGCTCAAGGCGCGGCCAACGTTATTAAGGCTCTTGGCGATCTCGGGGTGGCCGTTGGGGAACTTGTCCGCGGCGTATAATTCCTCATACATCGCCAGGGCTTGTCGATGATATGCGAGCGCTTGCTCGCTTCGGCCCAAATTGGTCGAGAGAAGCCCGAGATTGTTCAGGCCGGTCGCCAGTTCCACATGTCCGGCCGGATATTTGTCGAGCGGATAGAGTCATCTCCTCATTTCGACACTGCGCTTGAAGTACTCCAGCGCACGCTCCGGTTGCCCCATGGCCCGCAACACGAAGCCCATGTTCCCGAGTGCGATGGCAACTTGGGAATTGCCATCGGGAGATTTCGAAGGCGGGTACAACTTCTGGCACATCGCCAAGTTTTGCTCGAAATACTCCAAGGCCCGGTCCGCTTCTCCCATGGCCACCAGCGTGAACCCCATGCTGTTGAATCCCGCCGCGAGTTCGGAATGGCCGTTCGCGAATTTGGCAGCCGGATAGAGCTTGCGCCGCATTTCCAAGCTCTCCTGGGAATACTCGAGCGCCTGTTCCGGGCGACCGAGCGCGTGCAAGGTGTTCGCGACATTGCTCAAAGCCGCTGCGAACTCGGCGTGTCCGGCGGGGTAATCGGCAGGCGGATACAGCTTTCGAAAGATGGCGACCGTCTGCTGGTGCGCGCGCAACGCCTCCTCGTGCTGGCCCCAAGCACTCAGCGATTTGGCCAGGTTGCTCCAGGCACGAGCGATGTTGACATGGCCCTTGGGATGGGTGATGGGCGGATAGAGCTTCTGGACGATCTCCAACGCTTGACGCCATTGGTCCACGGCGTCCGCGTATTTCCTCGCCTGGTGCGCGCGAACCGCCTCCGCGGCCAGCGCGTTCAATTGGTCCGCCAACTTGGCTTCTTCACTCGGTGGTTTCGAGTCTTGCCCGCACGCGCTCGCCGCAGCCACCAAGATCACCACCATCGTTCGCATGATGCGTCCTCGACTATTTGCCAACTCCGCTGAGCACAAACGCGGCCCAGAGTTTGGTATCGGCGCGCTTCGACGCCGCTGCGGGCGCTCCGGGCTCATGTTTCACCGCCACCGCTTCCTTCAATTTCGGTGCGCCGCGCTCGCCGGCCAAATCGGGAATCAATTCCGGACGATAATAAATGGTCAGTTGCGCTGCGCGCAGCGCTTCGATGGGCGGCTTCTGGTTGACCCACAGCTCGTGATAGAACTTCGCCATCAGTGCCGCGGTCGCGGCATCGTTGACGTTCCACAAGGAAGCAATCACGTTGGGGCAGCCGGCGAGGTGAAAGGCCATCTGCAGATTCTCGACACCTTTGGCGCCGGTGTATTCGCCCAGGCCCGTTTCGCAGGCACTAAGCGTGACCAGTTTCAGGTTCGCCAACGGCTGTTCAAGCAGGCTCAGGCCGGTGAGGAGTTCGCCATTGCTCAAAACCAGACCGACGAAACCGAGCGGGTTCTTCTTGACGACGCGGAACTTTTCTTCGCCGAACTGCCGCTTTTTCATGGCCTCGTCTTCGCGCTTCTTTTCTGCCGTGAAAGTCGTTGCATCGAAGAAGCCGTGGGTCGCGAAATGGGCCAAGCGAACCTTCCCGAGCTCGTCGAGGACGCGAACGGACTTGGCCTCGTCCGCGGTCAGCGTCGCCGGCGGAGCGGGCGCACAAGCAACTAGCGAATTCAATTCCGCGCCGGTTGCGGGCAGGTCGGGCCACTTATCGGACTTGTATGCCAGCCGGCCCACGGCCAAGACCCGTTCCGGGCCTTCGTATTGCGGCGGCCACTTCAATTGTTCGAGCAGAAATGCCCCGTGGGGAACGGTGGCGACGGCACAATTTTCAAGCAACACCTTGCCGGGCGCGATCGGCAACGCCGCCCACGGCAACCGGCCCAGGTCAGCGTCGGCAGCAATGTACAAGGTCTTGGTAGCGGCCGGCAGGTGCGCGGCGATCGGGTCCCAGACCAGTTGCTGCAAGCGACCGGGCGCCGTACTCGATTTCCTGCCGGCAATCGCTGTGCGCCACTCCGTGATGGCGTCGTCGATGGCTTTCGCTTCGCCGAGCTCAATGCGCTGTACAGTGGCGCTGGCGCCCGGTCCCGCGGACGCCGTGCGGACAGCGAACACCGCATAGCTGGGCACCTGCTTCTTGACGATTCTGCCGTTCACTCCCATTGCGAATTGAGAATGCTGGTAATGAATGATGTCGATGAAAATTGAATTTCCGGGCAATACGGCCGCAAGGTCCCTGGGGCCGAGGGCATCGCGCTGTTGCCACCGTCCCAGCTGCGGAATTTCGGCGGCAAGCGCGCGCTCCAACTTCTCGTTTTGCGCCTCATACATGCGTAACAACTTACTCCGCTCCTCCCGATCCATCGCGCCGTCCTGCAGCAATTGCTCGAAACGTCGGTGGTTCGCGCGGACTTCGACGAGTTTTTTCGAAGCGCTCGTGCCGGCAGCTTGCGCCGTGGCGTGTCGCTGCTCCAACACCCGCGAAACGAGGTTGCGGGAGCGCCAGACATACTCATACGTTTCTTGGGCCGAGTGCGGACTCGATCGCGTGATGCTCATGTAGATGTCGTGCATCGACGCTTTCTGGTGCTCAACCAGATCGAAGGCGGCGGCTTCCGACGCCATGGCTAATTCGCGGCGCAACAACGTTTGTAAGTTCACCAGCGCCGTCTCACTCGGAATTAATGCGTCCTGGGGCCGACCCATCTTCATTAAGATAAAGGCCAGGTTGTCGCTGCTCATCGCCACCGACGGGTGGCCATTGGGAAATCGAGACGCCGGGAAGAGTTTCTGGGCCATGGCCGCGGCGGCGCGCAGGTAGGGCAGGGCCTCCTCGTCCCGATCCATCGTCTCCAACACCACGCCGACGTTGTTGAGGCCGCTCAGCAGTTGGTTATGGCCGTCGGGATAGATTGCTTGAGGGTACAGTTTGCGGCGCATGGCTAAGGCCTGGCGGTAAAAGTCCAACGCTTCCTCGAGCCGGTCGAGATCGGCCAGCACGCTCGCGATGGCGTTGAGGTTGATGGCAAGGTCGCGATGGCCATCGGGAAATCGGCTTGGAGGATATAGTTTGCCCAGCATCGCCGACGCTTCTCGGTAATACGACAGTGCCTGCTGCGGTTGCTGCACGGCCCTTACCACATCCCCTAAAATGCTCAGACTGCCGGCCAGCTCCGGGTCGCCATCCGGGTATTCGGAGGGGGGATAGAGCTTGCGGCTCATGGTCAGAGCTTGCTCACAAAGCGGTAACGCTTTTTCGGCTTGCCCCATGGCTAACAAGAGCATCCCGGTATTCTCGAGGCTATTGACCAGGTCCCGGTGCCCGAGTGGATAGTCCGGGCCTGACATCAGTTCGCGACGCATGCTCAAGGATTCTTCAAAATAAGGCAACGCCTTCTCCTGGTTGCCCATCGCCGTGAGCACGGTTGCCAAACTGTTCAAACTGTTGGCGAGACTTGGATGGCCGTGGGGATACTTGGACTTTGGGTATAGCTTTCGATTCAGGGCCAAACTTTCTTCTCGGTACGCCAGTGCCTTCTCCCATTGTCCCAACAGGCCCGCAACTTGGCCCAGGTTTTCGAGGCTGATCGCAAGGTGACGATGCCCATCCGGATACTTGGAAAGGGGGTACAATGTGCGATCCATCGCGAGCGCTTGTTCCAAGCACACGAGCCCTTTCTCGGCGTGACCCGTGGCCTCTAACAACAAGCCGAGATTGTTAAGGCTTTGGGAAATGTCCGGGTGGCCATCGGGAAACTTCGCGACGGGGTAAACGCGTTGCCGCATGGCGAGAGCCTGCTCGTGGTACGCCAAGGCGCTTGCGCGCTTACCGATTTTGTTCAACGCACAGGCGAGGTTATTGAGACTCGTTGCGAGCGCCGGATGGCCGTCGGGGTACCTGGCCTCCGGATACAGCATGCGCTCCATGGCCAGGGCGTCTTCGTAGTTGGCAAGCGCCTTCTGGAAGCGGCCCGACCAATCGAGTGCCAGCCCTAAATTGCTAAGACAGGCGGCGACGTCCGGGTGTCCTTGCGCATATTTGGACTCCGGGTATTGTTTGCGGCAAATCGCCAGCGCTTCTTCGAAATGCGGCACCGCCTTCTCCGGGCGCCCCGCATCACAAAGTGCCCGGCCCAAGTCCGCGTGCGCGGCGATCAGATTCGTGTGCCCATCGGGGTGTTTGGATGCTGGATACAACTCCTTGTGGATTGCCAGCGCTTGCTGGAATTTCGTCACGGCATCCGCCGCGTGACCCGTTTCCAGGAGCTGCCTGCCATTCAAAGTGAGCGCCGCTGCCCGCGTAAAGAGCCTCCGCTCTTCGGGTGTGAGTTGATTGAACGCGCGCAGGGCGGCCTGGAGCTTTTGTTGCTGCTCCTCGGTCAGCCCCGGTTTGGGCTCCTGCGCGAACGCGCTGCCCATACAGCAAATCAAGAGCAGCAACGCCCGAGTTCGCATGGTGCTCCTCTCGGAATTGCGACAGCGCCCGTGCCGTGTCGCGCAATTAATGCGAAGCGGAATGAGTTGATAACATCGTACGTCGACTGGCCCGGAGGTCCATGTTCAACCTTCCACTTCCCGAATTTCAATTGCCATGGGCGGACTCACGGCGAACCGGTTGCGTTTGGCGTCCGAGTTGAGCGCTAAAAAAAGCTCCCCGTTGCGTCAAAATCGTTGGTTGCGACTTCGCGTTCAGCCGAGGTGACTGGGCGTGCTTTGTGCTTTGATCGGACCGGCTTGCGAAGAAGTCCCCGTGCCGCCTTCCACTTTTCCAATTACAGTCTTGATTTGCCTATTCACCACGAGCCGATTGGTTGGGCCTCCGACTTGAGCGCTAAAAAAACCTCCCCGTTGCGTCATAATCCTTGGTCGCGACTTCGCGTTCAGCCGAGAATCGGGGCTCGCGTTTTTCGTCAAAGTGGCTGGCGGGAATCGGCGTTTTCAGCCTTCCGCGGCCGGGCGACCCGAGGGCGCTCGTTGCGCTGGTGCCCCTTTGGCGTGGGCCCCTTCCATGCCGGCGGGCACCCATCGTCACTGGCCGGCTGCCGCGATCCGTCTTTTGTGGTCCGATCGTCACCCCTCATGCTAAGGAGTTCGTCATGAAGATTCTGTTCATCAACAACGA
>DATGHS010000151.1:0-2874 GCA_035307785.1 Gemmataceae bacterium | reverse complement strand
CGGGCCGCGGGCGGTGCTACCATCGCCGCTTTCAGCGCTGACAACCTGAGCCTCAACAACCCCAGCCTGACCTTTAGCGACAGCTTTAACGCGGCGACCAACCAGCAGTTGAGTAACAGCTGGCTGAACCAACTGGGTAATATCGCGGTCTTCGGTGGCAAAGCGAACGGGTTTGGCGGTCTGGACATCGCCACCGTCAACGGCGTCTTCGTCCCCGATAGTACGGTGCAGGCGGATGTGGTGGTTGCTCCCGGTGAGTACGCTGGGCTGGTGTCTAGGTATAGTGGCCCGGGTGACATCAACATGTACTGGGCCGGGTTGAACTACAGCGGAGGTACGGTCCAAGCCCAAATATGGCGCAATTTCAACGGTAACTGGGTGGTATTAACATCTGAGAGTGTGGCCAGCGGCGGCGCTACACTTACATTCGCCACCTCGGACAATTTGTTGACACTCACCGTTTCCGGGGCGCCGACGCTCAGTGTTACCGACAGCAGCGCGCTCAGTGGCCCTGGGATGGTCGGAATCCGAGCCTCGGCAGGGGCAACCTTCGATAATTTCTCAGCCACGTCCCCGTAAGGTGAGGCCCCGGTGTCAAGCGAAGGCCGAAACGGGTAAGATGGTTCCTGCCAGCGCTTAGATGATGATGAATTACGCTTTCTGAACGCCCCGGCGCCCAGTTGCGCCGGGGCAACTCGTTGCCGCAACCTTCCCTACGGGCGGCTGGCGCCGGCAAGCGCAACGAATGGTGGTTACACCGCTTGGCGGCAGCTTCCGGCGCAAGTCTTTCCTCCATAAGCTCTTAAGATATCTCCCCCGCCAAGATTAACCGACTCGTTGTTTCGTTGCTTTCGCTGCCGGCAACCGCGCGCCCCACCCAGCGAGTTCGGCAACGAGTTGGCCGGCAAGCCTGTCTTAACTGCCGGGGCGCACGGTAGGTGGTCCACTACGATGGCATTTCCCCCTGGATTTCTTCCCGTAGTCCGGCTATGAGGCGCGTCATGCGGCGAATTCTCTTTTTGCTTCCGGTGCTTTGTAGCGGGTGCTTGTATCTGCCCGTGGCCGATGTGCTCGACCGAGTGCATCCGTCGCCGGTGCGGCCGGAATATGACAATGTGAATCCGCCGCCGCTTCCCGTGCCTGCGCCCGGATCAGTCCCCGCCGGAACGATCTTGCCGCCCCAGCCTGCCTTGCCTGCCACGCCGAATGGGCCCGAAACCGCTCCCCAACTAGCGCCGATTCAAGGTACAACTCCGTTTGCTCCCGAACCGTCGCTGCCAAATACGTAGGTCACAGGCGGGTTATCCCGAAGCGCAAGCGAGGGCGACCAGCATTCCTCGCTCGCGCTTCGGGCTAACGTCATTTTCCTTGCAATATCGCCAGGGCGACGTCGTGTAATTTGCCGTTGCTGGCAATCACATCCGGCGAGTGAATGTCGCGTTCGCCTTTCCAGTTCGTGAACTTGCCGCCGGCTTCTTCGACCAACACCTGCAAGCCGGCCACGTCCCACACGTGCACGCCATGCTCAGCCATGATTTCACCCGAGCCCTGGGCGAGCAAGACAAAGCCATAGAAGTCGCCGTAGCCGCGTTGCCGTTGGGTTTGCGCGGCCAGCTTCAAGAATCGGTCCGACATGCCGGCCTTCACGAACCACGAGACGCTGGAATAGAACAGGAATGATTCGGCCAATGTAGAGACATCGGAAACGCGAATGCGGCGCTCATCGCGATACACGCCGTCGCCGCGCAAGCCGCGATATGTAACTCCGCCCAAGGCCGGCATGTACGCCACACCCGCAATTGGTTCGCCCTTGTACTCCAGCGCCACCAGTGTGGCCCAGAGGGGAATATTCCGCACGAAACTGCGGGTGCCGTCCACCGGGTCGATGATCCAACGGTAACCGGAGGTTCCGGGCTGGTTACCGAATTCTTCGCCGAGAAAACTGTCGTTCGGAAATGCGCCGAGTAGTGTTTCCCGGAGAATGGTCTCCGACTCGCGGTCGGCCACGGTCACCGGGCTGCGGTCGGTTTTCCATTCCACCGACACGCCACGGTCGAAATAGGAGAGCGCATGCTGCCCGGCCTTGCGGGCGGCTTCGATCGCCATGTCGTATCGTGTTCGCCAATCTGCGTTCATGGTTCGGCTCACGTGTTGGAAGAAGTTCGATCACTACATAGCCTATAGGAGCGAGCGATCAAATACAAAACGTGGAGCCCGTAGCGCCAGCAAGGGACAGTCCCTTGCTGGCGCTGCGGGCTCCACGAGGTACGCGAACTTACATCCCGTTCGGTCTTGCATATGCGTTTTGCCTTGCTCGGTGATCATCCCGATGGCCTCGAAATGGCCCACTGTCTTGCCGGCACGGGCCGGCATGAATTGGCTGCGGTTCTGGATGCTGCGATTCCCGAATTCGCACCGAGCGCACGTCACTTAACCGATCTCGAAGAAATCCTCGCCGATCCTTTAATCGAGCTCGTCATTGTGGCCGGGAAACTCATAGTCCGCGGTGAACAGCTTCGCCGCGCCTTGCAATCGGAGCGGCACGTGCTGTGTGTGCACCCGTGTGCCGAGCGGCTTGACCGTGCTTATGAAGCAGCATTGATCGCCGAAGAAACGAAGAAGCTTCTGCTGCCGTTGCTGCCGGACGGCCTCGATCCCACGGTTGCGCAGCTCTCACAGTTGATTCGGCAGCAGGTGGCGGCAGAAGACCCGTTCCGGTTACTCCGCTGGGAGCGCCGCTTGCGCTCGAATTTGAGTGAAGACCAGGCATTTTCCAATTGGGACATATTGCGGCGGTTGGGCGGCGAAATCGTCGAACTCAACGGCTTCGCGGAGCAGGAAGGAATTGTCGTGGAGCGGCCATTGCTCGCCGAG
>DATGHS010000150.1:0-4849 GCA_035307785.1 Gemmataceae bacterium | reverse complement strand
AGCGGTCGAAAAGACCGTGAAGGCCAGCGGCAAGAAGGACGGCTACATTCGCCTGGTCATTTCGCGCGGCCCTGGCTCGCTTGGGCTGGACCCGCGCAAGTGCGAGCCGCAAGTCATCATTATCGTCGATGACATTTCGCTTTACCCGGCCGAAGTCTATGAGAGCGGCTTGGAAATCATCACCGCGTCCACGATTCGCAACCACCCGAATGCGGTGAACCCGCGCATCAAGTCGCTGAATTACCTGAACAACATTCTCGCGAAGATCGAAGCGATCCGGGCCGGCTGCCTGGAAGCGATCATGCTGAATATGAATGGCGAAGTCGCGGAATGCACCGGGGACAACATCTTCGTGATGAAGCGCGGCGTACTGCGGACCCCGCCGCGGGATGCTGGCATCTTGGAAGGCGTAACCCGCAATGCGGTGTTGGAACTGGCCCGCGCGGCCGACATTCCGGCGCATGAAGAAGTGCTCACTCGACACGATGTGTACACGGCCGATGAATGTTTCCTCACCGGCACGGCTGCGGAGGTGATTGCCGTGGTGAAGGTAGACGGGCGGCTCATCGGCAATGGCAAGCCGGGCCCTGTCACGAGAATGCTCCGCGAGCGCTTCCAGCGCCTCGTGCGGGAATAAAACCACGAAATACACCAAATACACGAAACCATTCCTTTTCGTGTATTTCGTGTATTTCGTGGTTCTTTTTTTGGAGTTCACATGTTCGAGTTGCGCCAATTCGCCATTTGCTTCGCGATGTTTACATCCGTAATTACATCAGCCAGCCGTGCTCAGGAAACACTCAGCACTCGCCTCGAAGCGGTAATGAATGGGCCTGATTACAAGCAAGCGCATTGGGGCATCCTGGCTGTCGATGCTGAAACGGGGAAAACGGTGTATGAGCGAAATTCCGACCGGCTCTTCACACCGGCTTCGACCACGAAGCTTTACACTACGGCCACGGCCTTGGCAACTTTTGGCCCCGACTACAAATTCCAGACGCCCGTCTACCGTCGCGGCGAGGTGAGCGGCTCACGGCTGAAGGGAGACTTGATTCTGGTCGCCAGCGGCGACCTGATGTTTGGCGGCCGCACCATCAGCGATGGCAGGGCTGCGTTCGTGGACAACGATCACATCTACGCCGATTCGAATTCGACCAAGACCGGCGTGACCGACACCGACCCGCTCGGCGCCTTGCACGATCTGGCGAAACAGGTGCGCCAGGCCGGTATTAAACAAATCGACGGTGACATTCTGATCGACGACCGTCTGTTTCCAAAGGCGGAGGGCTCCGGCAGCGGCCCATCGATCCTGAGTCCAATCATTGTGAACGACAACATTGTCGATCTCATCGTCACGCCGGGCGAACTCGGCAAGCCGGCCATGGTGAAGATGCGCCCGGAATGCAGCCTGGTGCAGATGGACGCACAGGTGGAAACCGTCGAGAAAGGCCGCAGCCCTCACGTGGAAGTGCACGGCGCCGGCCCGCAGCGGTTCACGGTCCGGGGCCACATTGCTGTGGACGCGAAACCGGCAGTTCGAATCTGGCCGGTGGACGATCCAGCCCTGTTTGCGCGAGCGCTGTTCATCGATTGTTTGCGAAGGGAAGGAATCACCGTGCGGACGAGCCCACTGCAACGGCCAACGGCGGAGCTTCCGCCTCGAAAGAGTTATGAAGAAACCACGCGCATCGCGCTGCACGAATCCCTGCCATTGTCGGAAGCGATCAAAGTCACACTGAAGGTCAGCCATAACCTGTATGCCAGCACGCTGCCGCTGTTGGTTGCAGCGAAGCACGATCAATCGAGCATTGCCGACGGTCTGCGCTGGCAGCGGCGGTTCCTCCAAGACCTTGACGTTCCTGTCAACACGATCTCGTTCGGCGGCGGGGCAGGGGGTAACAATGCTGATTGTGTCACGCCCCGCGCGACCGTCAAGCTCTTACAGGGCATGCGGCAGCGCAAGGAATACGACGCCTGGCACGCCGGCTTTCCCGTCCTCGGCATCGATGGCACGCTAGCCGAATCGGTTGATCCAAAGAGCCCCGCGCGCGGCAAAGCCCAGGCGAAGACCGGCACCATCTCCTGGTACGACTCGATGAATGGCCGCGTCCTGGAGCGCAGCAAAGCTCTGGCCGGCACGTTGACTACGGCGAATAACCGCGAGGTGTACTTCGCCATGTTCGTAAATAATGTTCCGCTGCCGCCGGGGGTTAGTCCCACCCGCGAAGGCCGCACGCTGGGGAAATTGTGCGAGATTCTGTATGAATGGGGGCCCTGAATTTGTAAATGATGACCCGCGGGGCTCGAAGACTCGCCCCGCGGCTTGGAACAGATACCACTCACCACTCACTACTGACTCATTTCGTCCGAATCAAAATATCTGGCCGCTCAATGGGCTGCCCCGTAATCCGAATGCGCTTCAGCGGCCATAACTCAGTTGGCGTTATAATCTGAGTGCTCGATTCGCCGATCAAAATGGTGTCGGCGCTATTCGCGCCACCCACGCTGGCCATCCAGACCAACGGCCAGCCGGGTTCGATTTCATCCTTCGTGTTGGGCAAAAATGGCAATTCCACCGGCGCATGCCCGGTGAGCCAACCCGGCGGGGTAAGCCGCCATTCGTGTTCGCGCTCGTTCATGGTCAGCACGCGAATGCCGGCACTCAGGATATTGGCCGGATTGGCGAAGGCGACGCTGCCGGCAATCTGCATGGCGGCTTGCCGGCAGGACACCTCGAAGTCGTAATAGAACTTCTCGTCCGGCGGGCCAAAGCTCACGGTCCGGCTCGCCGTCACGTGCAGGCCCCAGCGCTTGCCGGTGGCCAGCAGCACACAAGTGCGTTCGATCTTGGCCGGCGTGGGCCCCCCGCGCTTGTAACGGCGTGCTCGGCTGTCTGCGAAGACTTGGAGATCGACGGGCTCAACCCCGCGATGAATCAGCCGGTGGCCGAGCTGGCCGGCGATTTCTTCTTCCGACTCGCCAGGAGACACATTCCGGCACGTGGCCTCGAGCGCATGGGCCACCGTCTTGCCGAGTTCCTTCAAGCGCTCTTGTTCCCAAGCGGTCAAAGTCCGCCGCATCGTTCGCAGCCGCTCACCGGCATTCACGCATTCGCCTAAGGTTTGATCACACAGCATCTTCTTGCCGACGCAAAGATCGGCAAGGAACAGCTGGCGGCCGCGGTCCCAAGCCCATTCCTTCAATTGAAACGCCAGGCCGTCGATCTCTTCGTCAAAGATCCGCTGCGTATCCACGTTGGCACAGAGCAGCCAGTGTTGTTGCGTGGAGAAATATAGCGCTGGGAATTCCTCGGAATGCGGAATACCGCGAAAGCTGCCGCCGGCCGTCAACCATGAAAAGTTGGCTGGGTCGAGCACAAGCAATCCATCAGCCTCGTGTTCGCGCAGCAATTCGCCCATCCGCTCCTGGCGGTTAGCAATCTCGGCCACGCGTTCGGCAGATGGTTCGCTCATACGGCAGCCGGTGACCTGAAGGGCATGTGGATTTCGCCGCGCACATAGCGCTGGGCGAGTTCGAGATAGTGTCGATTCGTTTGCCGGATTTGTTCCACTTCATCATCGGTCACTTTGCGAACCACCTTGCCCGGCATGCCCATGACCAGCGACCGCGGCGGAATCTTCTTGCCTTCGGTCACCACGCTGCCGGCCGCGATAATGCATTCATTGCCGATCTCGCAGCCGGAGAGCAAAATCGCGCCCATGCCGATGAGCGAGCCCGCGCCAATATGCTTGCCATGCAAAATGGCCCGATGCCCGGCCACGACTCCGGCTTCGATCAGTTGCGGCTTGCCGCGGTCGCAGTGGACAATGCAGCCGTCTTGCAGATTCACATACGGCCCGATCGAAATGCGCGCTACGTCGCCGCGGACCACGCTGCTGTACCAGACGTTGACGCCGGGCGACAGCGACACGTCGCCCGTGATGATGGCATCCGATGCCAGGAAGACATCGTCCACTTGCCGGATCACGCCGTGCCTCCTCAGTCAAATGCTCGTGTTACCGTTCCTGAAGTCTACAATAGGAATTTCGTGCGAGCGGTTGAATTGGCCATGGAGAAAGCACGTGTCTACGCTAATTGTGGCGGCGCCGTTTGACTTGTTTGGCAACGCCGGCACCGGCGCCGGTGCGCAGCTACTGGCCGATGCGTTGCGCGAAATGCTGGCTGACAATCGCCGCGAGCGACAACCAGCGAGATGCCGAGCATATGAGGGGCAGATTTCGATTCAGGAATTCGAATTTGAGGCGCAGCACGATTACCAGAAATATCACGAGGAGGCCCGGCGGATTGCTCAAGCGGCCTTTGAAAACGAGAAGTTCCTGCTTTGGCTCGGCGGCAATCACTTGAGCGTGCTGCCGGTGCTGGAAGAGCTTGGCGCCAATGCCGGAACCGCCGTCGTTCAATTTGATGCGCATCTCGATGTGTACAACCTGACTGGGTGCACGACGAAGCCTTCGCACGGCAATTTTGTGTTACACGCTCAAGGCCCGCTGCCGCCGATTGTGCATGTAGGCCATCGCGACTTGTTTCTGCCCAAGGAACATATCGAGAAGCACTTTCGCAGCGTGATTTCCGCGGAGGAACTTGCGGTTTCGCCGGACCAATGTTTGTCAGCGTTACGTAAATTCACCTCGAAGACCAAGCGCGTTTGGATTGACATTGATTGCGATGTTTTCGACCCAGCGTTTTTCCCGGCGGTTTGCGAGCCGCTGCCTTTTGGCATCGCGCCAGCAATATTGTTAAGCATGCTGGATGAGATTTGGTCGCCAAAAACTACGGGAATTTCGATTTCGGAGTTCAATCCAGCCCGCGATGTGCGCGATCAGAGTCT
>DATGHS010000149.1:0-4318 GCA_035307785.1 Gemmataceae bacterium | reverse complement strand
GTCTTCGGCACAATGCCGTTGACCGGCGGACGATCCCCGGGCGAGGGCAGATAATCGACGACCGCATCGAGCAGCAACTGAATGCCGTGGAAGGTCTTGGCCGAGCCGCAATGCACCGGCGTGATCTTGCCGGCTAGCGTGCCGGCGCGGATCGCCTTGCGCAGCAACTCTTCCGACACCTCCTTGCCTTCGAGCACCAGTTCCAGCAAGTGATCGTCGCCATGCGTGGCGGCTTCGAGCATGTGTTGGCGCTGCTCCTTGGCCAGCGCTTTGTACTTCTCCGGAATATCGACGAAGGAATAGCGGATATTCGTGCGATCGCTGGCGTCTTTCAGCACGAACTTCATGCGCAACAAATCGATGATGCCTTCGAAGGCGTCGCTCTCGCCGGCCGGGACGGTGCAAATGCACGGCACGCAGCCGAGCCGTTCTTTCATCTGCTCGATGCAGCCGAAGAAGTCGGCCCCCATGCGGTCGAGCTTGTTGACAAAGGCGATGCGCGGCACATGGTGCTTGTTGGCCTGGAACCAGACCGTCTCCGACTGCACTTCCACGCCGCCCACGGCGCAGAAAACGCACACGCCGCCGTCGAGCACACGCAGGCTGCGCTCTACCTCGGCCGTGAAGTCCACGTGGCCAGGCGTATCGATAATCGTGATGCGGGTATCGCCCCACTCGATGGTCACCGCCGCACTGCTGATCGTGATGCCCTTGGCCCGTTCCAGCGGGTCGAAATCGGTAGTGGTGTTGCCTTCATCAACGTCGCCCACCTTGTGCTTGGAGCCGCTGAAGTAGAGGATGCGCTCCGTGGTGGTGGTTTTGCCCGCGTCCACGTGGGCGATGATGCCGATGTTGCGCAGTTTGTCGAGCATGGCTCGTTCCATCAGGTAAAAAGACAAAAAACGCGATGGGAACACGCTGTTCCCAGCGCTGGTTTCGCATCCCTTGCGAAACAATCCAAATCATTCAAGCCGCTATGGATTGTCCGGGCTCGGGCTTTCCCGAAGCGGAGAGCTATACCCGGCAGATCGTTGTTGTTCCGAGGAGTGCCTGCAAGCTCGGTGCTAGAGTAATATACCGATTTCCATCATCACGTCCATACCGAGAGCGCGGAAGCTTTCGTGAAGGTTCGATGGAGAACGGAAGAGCCCAGCGGGCGCATCATTTCCGGTGGCAAAGCCCACGGTGTATTTTACCGGGCTGGGCAAGGGGGAAAAAGCAGCACCTACTTCCCGAAATTCATGTAATCTTCCGGCGATATATCTTCCGTACCGGTCGATGATTTTGCGGCTGAGTCGGCCACGAATTTTTCGTGCGCCAGATAGAGCGCGATGACAACCGGCACTACGGTCAAAGCTATCCCCAGATTGGCACGCATATATACCGGCAGCCGGCGAATGACGGGCAATTCCGGCAGCCAGCAGGCGAGCGGAGCGAAAAACAACAGCGCAGCATTTCTCAAGGTTAAGTCCGCGAAATAGTAGCCAACTACCAAATACGAGAACAAGACGACGACACCAAAGCTCACCACGCCGCCGGTCGTTCGCTGCCCGGCGAGCAATAATGATGCGATGAATGCTCCGGCGATGGCCGCTCCCAGCGGCAAACCCAATTGGCCGGCTCCAGTGGCATAGCCGGAAAACATGACGGTGGCGCCGGCTGCCGCGCAGGTTCCGGCAACCGCGAAGGGCACGGCCCGTCCCCCCGGCCGGCGCAGCAACAACAGCAATGCGGCCCATACAAATGTCAGCGCAGCGGCCAAGCCGGCAAGGATCTTCAATGTGAGCGTCTGGTCCCATTGCCGCGAGCCTGGGCCGGACAGGTCGGCGATGTAAACGGAGTTGTCCAGCACGATGCGGCCCGCAATCGCGGCCAACAGCGCTCGCAGCAACCAAACCGGCCAGCGCACTTTGCCGATGGCGGCCCCAAAGAGTTCCACGCCCACAATTGCCGGAAGAATCACCAGCAATAGCCAATCCATCGCCTCTTTCGGGGGCCAGTCGGCGCTGGTACCGAGCCACCAGCAACACAAAGCCCGGAACGGACGAAGCAACGTGCGGGGCCAGTCGGCCTTGATGTCAAGCCACCAACAGCCTACGCCGAAGCCCAAGGCCGCACCCGCCACGCCGCCGGCTGTGGCCAGTCTCCAGCGCGGCAAGCGCCAGGGCAGGCCGGTGAGCAAAACGACAAAGGCCGCGATTGCCGCGGCCAGTCCCATGGCTTTCAGGATTACGATCTTGTCGGGCATGACATCCTCTGCCCTCTCCCTTGCAGGGAGAGGGCTTGCGCCGTTACTTCTTCGTTCCTTCAATGCCGATGGCGATTTGGACTTCTTCGCCCAGCGTCGCAGGGGGAACATTCGCTCCCACCCCGAAATCGGTGCGCTTCAGCACCAGTTCTGTGGTAAAGCCGGTGCGCGTCACGCCCTTCATTTCGGCTTTCTTGCCACCGGTTAACGTGAAGGTTATCGGCTTGGTCTCGCCGTGCATGGTCAGGTTTCCAGTTACCTCGTAGCCGTCCTTCACCGGTTTTACCGCCGTACTCTTGAACTCGATGGTCGGAAATTGTTTATCATTGAAAAAATCGGGACTGCGCAAATGTTTGTCGCGACCTGCATTGCCAGTATCGACGCTGGTGGTCTTGATGCTCATGGCGAAGCTGCATTTGCTGGCATCGCTGGGGTCGACCGAGAATGTTCCGGAGAACTCGTTGAAACGGCCAAACACGTTGGATAAGCCCAAGTGCTGAATCTTGAAGTACACGCCGCTGTGCACCGGATCGATCGTGTAATCATCCGCGGCCCGAGCCGGGCCGGCCGCCATGAATGCAACGAAAACCGCAACCAAACATCCCGTCAAGCGCTTGCGCATAAGCCAATCTCCTTGCAAGAAGGTACGGAAATCACCCCAGTGAGAGACGAAGCGAGAGAGGTTTCTATTTACCCGTGGTAGTCAAATCGGGGCGCTATTGTTTGTAGTGGCCTGCTAAAGCAGGCCACTACAAACAATAGCGGGATTCGCGAGAATTCCGATGCCGCACTATTCCGCCCGCGGCGAGCCATGCGCCGGCTGCTGCATTTCGCGCCAGACTTCTTCCCGTAATATTCGAAGATTATCCGGGGCTGAGAAGCCCAGGCGAATATGATTGCCCGAGATTTCCAAAACGGTGACGGTCAACTCGCATTGCGGCACGACAATCCGCTCGCCGACCTTGCGACTGAGGACAAGCATGGACGACCCTCCTTAGTGATGCCCCCTCATTTCATTCCACTGCATTAAGTGTGTACTCACACACCCCGAGTTCCAAAAAAATTTCAGCCAAAGAAAAGCGCCAGCGTCTGCGGGTTGTAGTGGCGCTTGATCGCCTCGTCGGTCAGTCCGACGCCACGCAGAACGAACCAAACCACCTGCTCGACCAGTTTTTCCCCGGAGACGCCGTAATCCACCGCGGGTTCTATTGGCGTCAGGTGTACTCGGATCATCGCGACCAATGCGTTTGCAAATCGGGCGCGGAGGTGCGGCTGCACCCAGCCATCCACCGCGTCGCCAGACGCGATAGCCGCATTGATGCTTTCCTCGATTTTGCGCACGAACGGTCCGGGAATGCGCTCGAGAAAGAGCCGGGCAAATTCACCGTCTTCGGCCAGACTTCGCAAAATTAACCGCGTTTGCAGCGATTGATCATCACTATTCACTTTGCCGACCATGTGCCCGACCATGATGTGCACCAGGAGCACTAGCGTGGAGGTGGACGGCTCCAGGGCCTGCATGCGCTGGTACATCTCTGGGTTCTTTTCCTGGCAGGCTGCTTGCATCATGGCTGAATACAGCGCCTCCTTGGTGGGGAAGTGTTTAAAGAGCAGCGCTTCCGATACCCCGGCCGCGTTTGCCAACTCGCGCGTGGTGGTGCCGTGGAACCCTTTTTCCGCAAATGCGCGGCGCGCCACGTTGATGATGGCCGCTTTCCGTTCCTCGCCGGTCAATTTCAAATTCGCTTTCATGCGTGTGCCTGTATCCAACCAAGGAGAGTGAGTATATGCTTACTCACCACGCTGCGTCAAGCGGTAATTTGCGTAGGTCACGCTTTCCAGGCTGACGCTGGAGTACCGCAGTCAAGCTGGAAAGTCTGACCTGCGCCCGCTCTTGCTCGACTTTGCGATTCTCATAATATGACAACAGCTAGTGTCCTGAGTTAGAAATTCGTTGAATTTGGCTTGCGCCATCGGTTGGTCTTTGTTATAGTCTTGGCCGGAGGTGACCTATGCCCCGGCTGAAACCTTTGATTTTGTCCGACGAAGAACGTGAGAAACTCACGGCTT
>DATGHS010000148.1:0-3660 GCA_035307785.1 Gemmataceae bacterium | reverse complement strand
GTATGATGTTCTTGCGAGCCGAATCGCTTGGCTCAAACCCTGGAATCGGCTACACTTCCACTATCCCTCCTTCCTCCTCGCCACGAGGATTCGCCATGCCTTCTCCTTCGAATCGCTGCTCCGGCATTACCCGCCGCTCGTTCCTCGCCGACACTGGCCTTGGCTTCACAGGGATTGCCCTGGGGGCAATGCTTTATCGTAACGGCATTGCCAAAGCGAATTCTCCAGTCGCTAACGCTCCTGGCTCGCCGCATATTCCGGCGAAGGCCAAGAGCATCATCTGGATTTTCCTTTGCGGCGGCGTGAGCCATGTCGAGAGCTTCGACCCCAAACCGGAGTTGAACAAGTACACGGGCAAGAGCATCGAAGCCACACCGTATAAGGATGTGCTGAATCCGAAAAAACTGAATGTAGTCAGCGCCAACCCGGCCCACGGCGGGCGGAAGGTGCTGATGGGCCTGAATACCGGCATCACGCGCCATGGCAAATGTGGCACGGCCGTGGCCGATTGGTGGAAGAATATCGGCACTTGCGCCGACGATCTGGCCGTGGTGCGATCGTTGTGGACGACAGACAATGATCACGGGGCCCAGTTGCAATTCCACACTGGCCGGCATGTGCGCGAAGGCGCGTATCCCACCGTTGGTTCCTGGGCCTGCTACGGCCTCGGCACGCTGAACCAGAATTTGCCGGAATACGTCGTTCTTGGCGAACCGACCGGCGATTGTTGCGGCGGCGAGTGGACGCATGGCGCAGCCTATTTGGGCCCGCAATATGCGGGCGTCCGTTTGAATGTCGGCGGCAAGGATCCCCTGCCCTTCGTCTCCCCGGCCCCGCACGGGGTCACGCCGCAAGAGCAGGAGGCGGAATTCGGCTTGCTCGGCAAGCTCAATCGCCTGTCCGGGATCGATTATCCTGATGATCCGGCATTGCAAGCGCGCATCAAGTCGTATGAACTCGCCTTCGGCATGCAAACCGCCGTGCCGGAGACGCTGCAACTCGAAAAGGAGTCAGAAGCGACGAAGAAGCTTTACGGCATGGATCAAAACACCACGCGGCCGTTCGGTCAGCTCTGCCTGGCCGCCCGGCGGTTGGTGGAGCGCGGCGTGCGCTTCGTGCAAGTTTTCCACGGCGGCGGCGGCGGCGGCGCCTGGGACGCGCATGGCGGTATCAAAGCGAACCATTCATCGCTCTCGGCGCAAGTCGATCTGCCCATTGCCGGACTATTGAAAGACCTCAAGCAGCGCGGCATGCTGGAAGAAACCATTGTCGTGTGGGGCACCGAGTTTGGACGTTCGCCCGGCGCGCAGGGCGATGGCCGCGATCATCATCCGCAAGGCTTCTGTGCCTGGCTGGCGGGTGGCGGCATTAAGGGCGGTGTCGTCCACGGCGCCACCGACGAGATCGGCTTCCACGCCATCGAAAATCGGCATTATGTCACGGACATTCACGCCACGGTCTTGCATCTGATGGGCCTCGATGCGCGCCGGCTCGAAGTCCCCGGCCGCAAGCGGTTGGACATGGATTACGGCGAGCCGATTCGGGAGATTATGATGTGATGTCTTGCCCGCTCCGCAGCGCTTCACTCTGCGTCGCGGCTAACCGAAATCGGATTTCGCGAAATTCTCCTCTCCCCTCTGTCCACTAACTGTACGGATTCGTTGAATCTCCCTGCGCTCTTACTCGAATTAGGATGCCTTCATGCCGAAGCAACTCGTGTTCTTGGCCGCGGTCGTGGCGTGCTTTCTCATCTTCCCTTTGGCCCGTGGCGATACCGCGACGGCAATCCGCCAGATTAAATCGATTCAGCGCGAAGGCAACGGCAATGAAGCCGCGGTAGCGGCGGTGCGCGAATTGAGCAAACTCGGCGCCGAGGCCATTCCCGAAATCCTGGCCGGCATGGACAGCGCCGACATTGTTGTCATCAACTGGCTCCGTGGCGCCGTCGAGGCGATTGCGGAGCGCGAATCGGCGGCCGGCAAGCCGCTGCCGCTGCAGAAGTTGGAAGCGTTTCTGAAAGACACGAAGCACGAACCACGAGCCCGCCGGCTCGCCTTCGAGTGCATCGCCAAGGCTGACCCCAAGGCAAGCCAGCAATTGCTGCCATTGGTTCTCAATGATCCCTCCGCCGAATTGCGGCGCGAGGCGGTCGCGGCCAAACTAGCAGACCTTCGCAAGAACAATGCCGATGCGGCCGCGTGGAAGCAACTCTTGCAAAACGCCCGCGATCGCGATCAGGTGGAGGCCATTGTCAAGGAGTTGAAGAGTCTCGGCATGGAAATCGACCTGACCGCGCACTGGGGTTTCATCACGACATGGAAACTGATTGGCCCATTCGACAACAAGGGCGGTGTCGGCTTTGCCAAGGCATATCCGCCCGAAGAACATGTCGATCTCAAGGGCGCGAAGGAAGTCGCCGCCACGGAAAAGCTCGGCAACGTCGATCTCAACAAAGCCATCGGCAAGGAACACGGAGTCGTTTATTACGCCTACACGGTGATTGAATCCGACAAGGAACAGCCGGCCGAAATTCGTGCGGCCACGCCAAACGCCCTCAAGATCTTCGTCAACGGCCAGGAGATTTTTCACCGCGAGGAGTATCACCACGGCCAAACGATCGATCAACACATTGGCCGGTGTACGCTGCGGAAGGGCCGGAATGAGATTCTCGTGAAAGTTTGCCAGAACGAGCAGAAGGAAGACTGGGCACAGACGTGGGCGTTTCAACTGCGGGTGTGCGATACTCTCGGGGCGGCGTTGCCGGTGAAAGTAGGGACGGACGGAAAGGAGAAGCGATGAACATGAATTTGTTTTCTCCCTCTCCCCTGGGGGGAGAGGGTCGGGGTGAGGGGGGAGACACAGGGAAGCGTCCGAGCCCCTCCCCCCTCACCCCCATCCCCTCTCCCCCCACCAGGGGAGAGAGGAGAAGGTGGGCACGCTACTTTTTGCTTGTGCTCGCCGCTTTTGCTTGCAGCGCTCCATTCGCCGCTGCCGCTGACTGGCCACAGTTCCGCGGCAACAACGGCAGCGGCGTCTCGGAAGAAACTGGCCTCCCGGCCAAATGGAGCCAGACCGAGGGCATGCGCTGGAAGGCCGAGTTGCCGGGCCGAGGCCTGTCGAACCCCGTGATTGCCGCCGGCAAGGTTTACGTCACCTGCAGCAGCGGGTTCCAGGAAAGCCGGCTGCACGTTCTTTGTTTCGACGAAAAAACCGGCAAGAAGCTGTGGGAACGGCAAGTATGGACCACCGGCGGCACGGGTTGCCATCCGAAAAGTTGCATGGCGGCACCGACACCCGTCACCGATGGCAAGGCGGTCTATGCGTTGTTCGCCACTGCCGACCTGGTCTGCTACGAGGCCGACGGAACGCTGCGCTGGTATCGTTCGCTGACCAGCGACTACCCGACGATCACAAACCAGGTGGGCATGGCGGCGTCGCCGATTCTGGCCAAGGACCTGGTGATCGTGCCGATGGACAACGAAGGCGAATCATTCCTGGCCGGCATCGATACCAAGACCGGCAAGAACCGCTGGAAAGTCGAGCGGCCGCGCGGCATCAACTGGGTTACACCAGCGTTGCGGCAGGCTGGCAAAGACGACGAGATCCTCTTCCAAGCCGGGGCAGAATTGGTCGCCTACGACCTTACCACAGGCAGGCAGC
>DATGHS010000147.1:0-14706 GCA_035307785.1 Gemmataceae bacterium | reverse complement strand
GCCGGCGGCAATCTCGACTTTCAGGACTTCCTGTTTCTGCCGATTTCGGCCCGGACATTTTCCGAAGCCTTGGAGATGACCGTGGCGGTGTATCGTGCCCTGGGACTCGTGTTACGAAGGCATGGTTTCGAAGGCGTACTGGTCGGCGACGAAGGCGGCTACGGTCCGCGCTTGGAGAGCAATCAACGAGCCTTGGAAATGATCCTGGCGGCCGTCCGCGAAGTTGGATTCGCACCTGGAAAACAGGCCGCGATTGCGCTCGACGTGGCCAGCACGCATTTCTTTTGCGAAGGCAAGTACGAGTTGCGACAAGACGGCGGCGAAATCCTCGCCGCGGAAGACATGGCCGGGCGCTTGCTGGAACTGACCAAAGCTTACCCGATTTTGAGCATTGAAGACGGATTAAGCGAAGACGATTGGGCCGGCTGGAAAATCCTAACCGCGATCCTCGGCGATCGGGTGCAACTCATCGGCGACGACCTGTTTGTTACAAATCCAGAGCGCCTGAAGCGCGGCATTGCCGAGGGCGTGGCGAACAGCGTTTTGGTCAAGGTGAACCAGATTGGCACGCTGACCGAAACGCTGGAAGTGCTGCGCATAGCGCGCGAAGCCGGGTACCGGCCTGTCATTTCGGCCCGCAGCGGCGAGACGGAGGATAGTACGATTGCCGACCTGGCCGTCGCCACCGCGGCCGGGCAGATCAAGATTGGCTCGGTGGCCCGCAGTGAACGGCTGGCGAAGTACAATCAGTTGCTGCGGATCGAGGAGCAAATGGGAACGGAGGCAAAGTTCGCGGGATGGAAGCCCGTGTGACCCGCAAGGCGCGAAGACTCGCCTTGCGGCTTGCTCTCTTTCTTAACTCATTGGCACAGAAGCAGTTGCTGCCGACCTCGTTGACAGCCCCTTGTCAGCGTGTGCTATTATTTAGTAGAGGCCGCTACGGCCGGCCTGAAATGCGTGGTCCGGAGGGCCAGAGGGGGGCGCCGCACCATGAAGCCATTGTCCCAAGCTGAACTGCTTCGCCAATCGCTGTCGCGCACTGCGTTCTCGTTTCGCGGCTACAACGTCACCAACCTGGGCCGCACCTTCGAATTGCTCGAGCACCCTACTTATGGGCCGATCATCGAGAAATCGCTGCGCGAAGCCAGCGATATTTGCAGCAAGACCTTGCAGAAGCCAGTCGATTTGGCGGGCCGCATCCGGCGGCGCGAAGAGACGCGCGATTTGTCCACTTATGCAGAGGACATCGCGCTGATTGCCGGCGTCGAGTTGGGCCAGTTGCGCATTCTGGAGCAGTATTTCGAAATCCCATTCCGCCAGGCCCGGCTGGCGTTCGGCTTCAGCTTGGGCGAGCCGATCGCGCTGGTCGCCGCAGGAGTTTATGAGCTTGCCGATATGCTGCCGATTCCGATCTCCCTGGCGGCCGATTCGGCGGCGTTGGCCCATGATGTCACCATGGGCGTCCTGTTCTCGCGGAAACTGGCACTCGACGTGGCGGATGTGCGGCGACTCTGTCACGAGATCAACCTGGCCGGCAACGGCGTGATCGGCATCTCGACAGTGCTGTCGCCGAACTGCGTGCTGCTGCTCGGCCAGCAAGACACGGTGGATCGTTTTCGCGCGCAAATCGAAAAACGCATGCCGCTGGGCACGAACCTGCGCAAGAACGCGCACCGCTGGCCGCCGTTGCACACGCACATCACCTGGCAGCGGCACTTGCCGAACCGCACGGCCATGATGTTGCAGACCGTGCCCGGCGGAACCGCGGCGCCGCCGTTGCCAATCATCTCCGCTGCTGTGCCGGACCAACGCTACAACGGCGACAACACGCGCGAACTTCTGCATCGCTGGGTGGACCATCCGCAGCAGTTATGGGAAGAGATTGTGCAGGTGCTCGACCATGGTATTGAGACCATTGTCCACGTGGGGCCAGACCCGAATCTGATCCCAGCTACGTTCAAGCGGCTGAGCGACGACGTGAACCTGCAGTTGCACGGCCGCTTTCCAGGCGGCTTCGGCAAGCGCATGCTCTCCCACGTGGTCCGCCGGCCGTGGCTGGCCCGCCGGTTGCCGTCGGAGGCTCGGCTGCTGCGCGCGCCACAAATTCGGCATGTGATTCTGGAAGATTGGCTGCTGGAACAACAGGCAAGTGATACGCCGGCTGCGAGCAAAATCGTGAGTCAAAAGCTTACACTTGGCAATTCCAACCCCGAAGGGGTTGAATAACACAGCCCAGGGTCGCTCCGGCGCACCCTGGGAAACGAAGAAGTCCCCAACCAACAACCCTGAAAGGGTTGGACAACCTGCCCGCCTTCTTTCAGGGCTGATGGATTGGTCGCTTCGTCGCTTCCCAGGGTGCGCGGCTTCGCCGCGACCCTGGGCTGTGTTGTTTGACCCCTTCGGGGTCGTATCGGCATTTGCCAATCGATTGAATACGCACCGCATTGCGCGAAAAATGGACCAGCGACAAGCATTTGAACTCAATCTAATTCGCCGTGCCTCCCGGATTATACAGCAGCGGAAAGAATCGCCCGCTCATGGGTCGGCCCACCGGGATCGCGTCCACGCCTTCGAGCAGAGGCTTATTCAAATCGGATTTCACGCCGTCGCGAAAGACGTTGATCACCGTCGCGCGTCGCTGCCGCTCGGTCGAATTCGCGTAGGAGCCATGCACCATCAAGGGATGATGGAAGGCGGCTTCGCCCTTCTTCAATTCAATTGCCACCGGTTTGAACTTCGCCTTTTGTTCCGGCGTTAGCACCGTTTGAATCGCGTCCATGTCGCCGGCCAGGCCGGTGATCGGCAGCAAGTCCCATTTATGGCTGCCGGGCACGTACTGCAGGCAGCCGTTGTCAGCCGTGGCATCGTCGAGGCCGATCCAGCAGGTGAGATGGGCCATCGGCTTCGTTCGCGTCCAGTACGAATAGTCCTGATGCCAGGCAACCACACCGCCATGTTGGGCCGGCTTGCAAAATAGCTGATCGTGCCAAAAGCGGACCGCCCCGCCGAGTAACTGGCTGGCCGGCACCGTAAACGCGGGATGCCAGAGGATATCGTGAAAACCTGGTGCGATGCGCCAGGCGCCGAGGGCGTGGAAGAGCACCCGGCTCGGGTCGGACGATTCGTTCGTATTGAATTCGTAGAAGAGTTCGTGGCCGGGGTGCTTGGGATCGGTGAGTGTTTGCAATTCCTGCCGAAGTCGCTCGACCTGAGCATCGTCGAGGATGCGAATGCCGCTGACGTAGCCAAATTCGTGGAAGTGGGCGACCTGGTCATCGGAGAGGCGGTATTTCTGCCACTCTTCAGCCCGCAGCGGACGCGGGGCGAAGGAACTGATGGGGCGCGAGTATTTGGAAAGGTCTTCAGCCATAGGGAGGGCTCGGGGGGCGCTTGTTCGAAACTGAATATTCGAGAGTATACGAATTTGTTCGTAGTACCGCCTTTAGGCGGTTCCAAGACCGCCAATGATCTTCCCGGAATCTGTCGGAAGTTTTTTACGCCGAAGGCGTTTCATCACATAGCCCAGGGTTGCGGCGCTTCGCCGCTACCCTGGGCGGGAGCGATCCAACCCTTTCAGGGTTGGTGTTGGCGGGATGCGATTTCCCAGGGTAGCCGCGAAGCGCGGCAACCCTGGGCTATGAGATGGAACCCCGTTGGGGTTCACGTTGCTCGACGCTCGCCAATTCAAACGTCGCTGCGCGAGAAGCGCACCAGCCCCACGAATGCCATCGCGCCGGAAACGATGCCGGTCATCATCATCAGTTCCCAGAACGCGCCCATGTTGTACTGTCCCTGCATCATTAACGGCAACTGGTTAATAATCCGGTTGGGCGACGGGTAGGTGGCCGGCAGCAATTCAAGCAAGTAGCCGCCGCCGTACATGACCAGCCAGATGATCGTCATGCCCATGAGCGTGCTTTTGCAGATCGAACTCAACATAACGCCGCAGGAGATGACCACCACCAGGAATGAGGCCATTGTCCAGATGGCGATAATGCTGCCGAGCAGCGAGAGGTCTTCGTGCAGCAGGAAATGGCTAAAGATCAGCATCAGCCCGGCCAGGGCGAGGTAGCTGCCGAGGATGCAGACTAACCGCGAGTGCCATTTCGCCAGGTAGTACTGATACCGGCTAATGCCGCGGCTCAGCACCGAGTCGGCCAACGTGCCGCGCTCGGAAGAGATGGCGCCCACGGTTTGCACGGCAATCAACGCGAGGCTGCCAAGCACGATCCAGTGCAGCATGTCGCTGACGGCCACCGAGGCGTATTGCACCATCCCCGCCACGCGGTGCACGCCAATGCGGAAGAGCAAAAAGCCAAACGCGGCCAGCAGCGTGCCGATGACCCAGGTGAGGTAGATCCAGTTGCGCAGCGTCTGGTGCAAGTCGGTCTGAAAGACCGCCCAGTACGGGAGGAAGATGCGATACTTTCGGGCGATGAAGGTTACGGGAGTGTTCATGGGCCATCCTAGAAATTCCAGGCGAGCCGAGCCCCGTAAGGGGCCGGGTCGAAGCGAGCTCAACCCGGCCCCTTACGGGGCTCGGCTCGCCGAACCAAATTCAACTCGTTCCCTGGCAGTGCCGGGGACGAAGGACAGTTCTCACGGCCAGTAGACAGCGATCTCCGCCACTTCGCGATCACGTCCCTCAGTCAACCAGAAGTACTGAAATAAATGGCATCCCCCGTCGAGACCCTCTGAACTGGCCAACCAATTCAGGCTTTGCACGAGCGGACGCCAGTCCTCTTTCTTCATTCCGTGACGAATGAGACGCGCTGTTTTGCAAGCTTTTCGGAATCTCGCGAGACTGTCGACAGGGCCGATCCCCCAGCGCGAGGCTTGGTTCGCAGTAGGAGGTAGCACACGCGGTAAAAACTCGGCGAATCTGGCTTTGCCACCGTTGACATCCGCGAAAATGGGGGTCTCCGGCGAAATCACGGCTGCCTCAGATTGAGACGGCGCACAAAGCAGCAAAAGGCAACAGAAAGTGCTCATTCTGGCTCCGCTGCTATGATTTCACGCCGCTTCGCCCATCGAATACAGCCGCGTGAAGCCGCGTTGCTCTTCGGTTTCCACCAAGTCCAGGTACGCTTGCTCGGTCTGCTGGCCGACGCTGCGGATGCTGACCAGCGTCACCTTGTTATCCGACAGCGTGACGAAGACATTGGCCAGCGCATTACAATTCGATTCCGTCTGGTTCATCAGTAACTCGAGCCGGCGCTGTTTGAGCGTTACCGTCTTGAATTCCTGCATGCTCTTGCAGATCTGCACGGCCTTGGCAATCGACTTTTGATCGCCTTCGAGATCGAGTTCGTAATGGTTCTTTCGAATGCGGCCTTTCAGGTCTGAGAGCGAACCGCTGAAGATCATCTGGCCGCGGCTCAGCACGGCGGCGTGGTTGCAGACTTCGTCGATGTCGCCGAGGTTGTGGCTCGAGATGATGAGCGTTTTTTCGGCGGCCAGAGTCTTGATCAATTCCAGCATGCTGCGGCGGGCTTCGATGTCGAGGCCGTGCGTGGGTTCGTCCCAGATGAGCAGGTCGGGTTCGTTGATGAGGCTGGCCGCCACGGCGAGCCGGGCGGTCATGCCGTTGGAGAAGCGGTCGATGGAGTCGCCGGAGGCATTGAGCAGATCAACGGCGCGAATAAGCGAGGCCAGACGCGGCTTGCGTACATCGCGAGGTAGGCCAAAAAGCCGGGCCATGTAGTCAAGATAGGAGATCGGCGTCATGCCGCGGGGAAACTGCGGATTCGTGGGAATGTAGCCGATGCGGCAGCGCAGGCCGGCCGCGTTGGTATGCATGCGACGGCCGAAAACGCGCACGGTGCCGGCCGTCGGCCGGTGCAGGCCGAGTATGAGCCGCAGGAGCGTGGTCTTGCCGGCGCCATTCGGACCGAGCAGGCCGAGAACGTTGCCCGGTTCAATGGTCAGCGAGACATCGTTAATGGCGATCTGGCGGTTCTGGTAAATCTTGGTGAGCCGCGTCGTTTCCACCACCAGAGCGTCGGCAGTCCCTGCCATGGACGGCTCCTTGGGATAATCCAGAACCAGCCCTATACGCGGAGTCGCTCTGAGAAAAAAGGGCAATCTGCGGTTAGGGCCCACGGACTTCCGTCCGTGGGCTTTCGGGGTATAATTGCTTGAACAACCCCGAGGACACACCATGGCCGAAAATGAATCACGCGACGAGTTTTGTACGATCGAGGAGGCCATTTTGGATTTGCGCGCCGGACGCATGATCGTCTTGGTCGACGACGAGTATCGCGAGAACGAAGGCGACCTCATCGTCGCCGCGGAGAAGGTCACGCCGGAAGCAATTAATTTCATGATGCACAACGCCTGCGGCATGGTCTGCCTGGCGATGTCGCCGGAAATCTGCGAGCGGATGCACCTGGAGCCCATGACGGCCAATACCGATCCAAAGGCGACGCCGCTGACGCAAAAATTCGATGCCAGGACCGGGATTACGACCGGCATCTCGGCTTACGACCGGGCCCGGACCGTACAAGTCGTGGTGGATGATCGTTCCACACCGGCCGATCTCGTGCGTGGCCACGGGCACATGGATGGGCTCCGGGCGCGGGAAGGCGGCGTGTTGGTGCGGGCCGGCCATACCGAAGGCAGCGTGGATCTGACGCGTCTGGCCGGGCTCAAGGATGCGGCGGTCCTCTGCGAGATCGTGAACGAAGACGGCACCATGGCGCGGCTCCCGGAACTGCGCGAGTTTTGCCGCAAGCACAATTTGAAGATGTGCACCATCGAGGAACTGATTAAATATCGCCGGCAACGTGAACGGCTCATTACGCGGCAAATCGCGCTCAAGCTTCCTACCCAGCATGGCGCCTTCGACTTGATTGCTTACAGTTCGATGGTGGACGCGGAGCCGCATTTGGCACTCTGTTTGGGCGGCGTGGGCATGGAGGCCAACGGCTGCATTCCCATTCAAGACGAGGCCGTGTTGGTGCGCGTGCACAGCGAATGTCTTACGGGCGACACGTTTCATAGTGCACTCTGCGACTGCGGCTCGCAACTGCATTACGCGCTCAGGCAAATCGCACAAGCCGGCAAGGGCGTATTACTGTACATGCGGCAGGAAGGCCGAGGCATCGGGCTCATGGCCAAATTAAAGGCGTACAAGCTGCAGCAGGAAGAAGGGCTCGACACCGTGGAGGCCAACAAGCGGCTCGGTTTTGCGCCGGACTTACGGCACTATGGCATTGGCGCCCAGATTCTATTCGACCTAGGCGTGCGGCAAATTCGGCTGCTGACGAACAATCCTAAGAAGGTAATCGGCCTGGAAGGCTATGGCCTGAAGATCGTCGAACGCGTGCCGATTCAGATGCCGCCTCGCGACGAGAACCGGAGGTATCTTCTAACGAAAAAAGAAAAGCTCGGCCACCTTCTGGAAGACATGGAATAACTTGCCAGCCACATGTCGTTCATCAGGGCCCGCCGCCGGCACCTGGCGCGCCTCCCATCATTCTTTGCATTCGCGGATCCATGACCGGAGTGGGATCGATGCGGATTTCTGAGACGTACCAATTTGGTTCAAGACCCGCCAGGACCGATGCGGACTGGTCCACAACAACCGGCGCCGGCCATGGGGCGGACTGCAATTCCTTTACTTTCTTCAGCAAAGCCGGATCACGCGTGGTAACGAACAATCGTCCCTTGTACTGAAAGGGAGACGGCATCGAGAACTGAAACCCAACGGCAACTGAAACTCGAATCTCGTCGGCGTTAATCTCTAACGTTGTCGGAATGTCACTTTCTGCCATACTGCGGGGAATGGACATGACTCGTTCATCCAATAGGTGTGGCCAAATTTTCGTTTTGAACTCTTCCGATAGGCCGTCTTTCGTTTGCTCCGGGATGATAATTTGTTTCGCCAAAGTTTGCCCGTTGGGGAAATAGAGCGACTGGTCCACCGCTTCCGGTCCGAAGAATTCAGCGCCTACCATAGCTTGCGCTACTCCGCATGACGGCTGCGCGGCACAAAGCAGGCTCCGCGAAATCATCATCCGTAGATTATCCGACGACAACCTGCCGCGGCGTTGGTCGGGAGAAATGGGCAATGTATCCAGGTACCTTTCTTCTTCCCGGCCGCTCGCCGCTTTCGAAGCGAGCCACTCCCGAATGAACTGGTCGGCATTTATTTGCGTTTCGATCAATAATCGGCCGTAGGTGGTCAAACGCCGTCCCTGAATCAGTTCGCGACTTTTCTGAATGAACCATTCGCGGCGCTGGAGTTCTTTGCTATCACTGCCGACCAACGACAGCAGGACGTCAAATTCACCCTCACGCGTGGTCACCAGATACTTCAGGTTCACAATATAACCGACAGACTCCTTGCTCCAACTTTCCATGCCACGTGGTTCGATCTGAGCTTCCTGCTTGGCACGATCCAGCACCCCAATTAGTTCCTGCTGGCGGAATTTCTGCAAATTATCACCAAATCGAGCGGCAACGTCGCGCGGGGTCATGTTTTGCCGTTGGGCCGGGTCGATCGTGTAATAGTATGCCTCTTCGTGTTTGCCGTCCTTCAACGGCTCGAACCAGTATTTCAGGGCCACCTCATTGGCTTGATTGCGAATGGCAAAGTAATTACCGCCGAAATAGGCGCCGTAACATAATCCGCCAATAACCGAAATCCAAAGTGCAGCCTTCGCCAGGCCGGTGCCCGCCCGGGTGCCTTCGGAGTTCGCAATATGCCAGCGAGCCGCCAGCGCCAGGATCGCTCCGCCCAGGGCCAAGAGAATCAGAACCGGCTCGAGGATTGGTTTGCGGCAATAGAGTCCGGCCCCCGTAAGGACCACAATAACCAGGGCAAGAACGCCGGACACCAAAACGGCGGCCACGGCCAACAGGGACAACGGCTGATAACGCGCCGGGTCTTCCGAGCGGTCCAACACCGGCGTTTGCATCTTTTCTGCCATCGAAAGTCACCAAATGGGGATGGGCGAGACTTATGAATCCTTACGTTGCAAATGGGCAGAGAGTTCCAAGGAAAATGGCTATTGGCGGGCCGCATTTCCCACCCGGCCGCCTGCCGGGTGGCTGGTCCCGTGATCTCACCCTCGCCGGATGCCATTCTTTTCATCGACCAGTATTACGGTCGGTTTGTGATTGCGCACTTCGTTCAGTTCCATTTCGGCGAATGCCGCCACGATGACCAGATCGCCCACGTGGACCAGGTGAGCGCCAGCGCCGTTGACGCAGATGACGCCCGATCCGGCCGGCCCCGGCATCGCGTAGGTAATGAGGCGGGTTCCGCGGGTCACGTCCCACACGTGAATCAGTTCATAGGGAAGGATTTCCGCCGCTTCCAACAGGGTCGAATCGACCGTCAGGCTCCCGTCATAATTGAGGTTGGCCTCGGTCACGGTGGCGCGATGGATTTTGGCCTTCAGCATCGTTCGGCGCATTATGGTTGTCTCGCAAGAGAAAAAATCCGTTTGTCCTCTGCCATTTTACGCATCGCTGCTCGATTCTGAATTAGCGCACGCTGAACGGCAACTCCATCGTCTTGGCCTTGACCTCCTTTTGGACCGCGTGGAACTCATCGACTTCAAATGGCCGCGCGACGCTGTTGCCGGCAAAATCCTCTAAGGCCGTATCGACCACGAGGCGGTACTCGCCGGGCTTCCACTCCTGAGCCGGCGTAAAGCTCCATGATTTTTCCTGTTCGCCGATTCGAACCTGGCCGTCGAGCCGTTTTTCCGACTTATCAACGATCCAGAGCATGCGCTGCAAAAGTGCATGATCCAGTGGCTTCGGAAAACGGACGGTCAGAGGTTTTCGCTCCCCCGCCGCTGGCGCCCGAAGCGCCCATTTTTTCGGGTCAGGCTGTGTTTCATCCGGCACTTCGACTTTGAATTCCTTGGTGAATCGCTTTTGCAGCGGGTTTCCATCCGTGTCGGGCCAGGTGGAATCAACAACCAACGTGTAGCTCTTGCCCTCCTGCAGCACGGGCCCGAGTTCTTCGCGCGGCTTCAACCCGCGCTTGATTCGGCCGGGATGAATGAACAGCGTCAGCCGACGTCCGGAGGGGTCCCAAAGCTCCTGTTCCAATTCCAGGAAGGGCCGTTCGACTTCTTTACCGTCGGCGTCGAGTAAATGAACCCGCGAATAGGCCTGGCCCCAACTCATCGAGGCCGAGAAGTGCAGGTAAAACTTCAGCAGGTTTTCCGGCAGCTTGTCCGCGGAAGGATAAACCTGCTCGACCACGGTAGCTGCCGTCACCGTCGGTTGTGGAATCGTGAACTCCAGTTCGACCTTCGGGCCGGAAGCCGGCGTGAATAGCGCCCGGTACTTAAGACCAGGATTGAACGGGAAGCGTGGCTCGAAAAGAAGCGAGGCTTTTCCGACCGTATAGTTTCCCAGGATCGGAGTCCGTGAATCACCCACAAAAACCGCGAGTAGGTTGGACCAGTCCTTGGGCGGCTGATCGCGCAACTGCGCCAACAAGACCGAATCGAGGCCGTTCAGCTCCACGCGGCAGGGTTGACTCTTGGTTGCGGGCTGCCAGCGCAGCGCCGGCGTGTCCGCCGCCGCGAGCGCCGGCAGTACTGCGAACAGGAACAACGCCCACCGGAAGGCGCGAGCGCCTCCGGCGGGCTTGAGGAAAACTGGAAACATTAGGGCAGGGCCACCGATTTCAGCATCTGCGAGCCATTTTCGCCGCTCATTAGCACGACTGCCATCGTGTCGTTGAGCCGGTCAAGTTTTTCGACGTTTTTCAAGTCGGTAACCGTCTCATACTTCAAACCGGCCTTGTCGGAGACACGCTTGGTGATTGGCTCCGTACCTTCAATGCCTTCAGTCTGAATCTTCATGACGCCGCGCTTGGTATTCGCCATCAGAATGTAGGTCTTGCCATCCTTCTGATAAACGACCATGTCCAGCGGCGTGTTGCCATTGCCCAGCTCGGCTACCGTTGCGCCCTTCACTTTTTCGCCCGGCTTCAGCGACTCAACGGGGATGCGCACAAGCGGCGTGCACGTGTACGCTGCCAGCAGGCTGGCTTGCCCACTGACGTCGAAGAGTGTAAAAGTGCGAATCGGCGAGGCGGTTTCGAACCGGCCGTGCGAGCCGTGGTAGATTTCGATTCCCGATCCCTTGTCGGCTTGCTGGAAGGGGAAGGGAAGCGACCGCAGGGTGGAAGCGAATTCTTCGTTCGACAAGCCCGCGACGAAGAGCCGATCCTTGCTGAACGCCATGCACGTGATCGATTGGGCCCGTTGCTTTTCGGACGCATTCGGCAATTGCACGCTGGCGGCCGGAATATCTTTCAGCGCGAGTTCAGTCACTTTGCCGGTACGATCGACGCGGAAAATGGCTGCGCCAGGGCCCTTGGCGCGGCGCACGGCCAGGTATACGTTGCCGGTGGCCGGGTTTACTTTCATCGCCGAAATCGCGATGTCTTTGGGCGTGGCGCCGAGCATGTCGGCCACCAGTTTGTCAATTCCCTCGACGTTCATTGCCGCTTTTTTGTCGCCCGTGGCTTGATCGCCGGTGGCCACGGCATAGATCGTGGCGGCGGCGGAGTCGCCGATGAACAAAATGCTTTCGGGTCCGAAGGCCAGCGCACTGGCCGACTGCAAGTTGACGCTTTGTTTCTTGAGGCTGGAGGTCAAATCGGCCCGTGCCGACCCGGCCAACACCGCCACGCCCAGAAGGGCGGCCAAACCGAAACGAAGACGAAGCATGGTTGATCCTTTCCCGCGAAAAAACCGGATAAGGTTACCCCAGAGGCTATTATCATCCGCCTCGAAGGCAAAACGGCAAGCAGGAAAATGATGGAATTAGCACCGACGTAAGCCTGGGTAGCCGGGGGCTGGAGTCTTCGGAAACCCCGGCAAGCGCGCCGGGGCTTCCGAAGACTCCAGCCCCGGCCACCTAACCTAATACCCAACGCGCTATTCCAACTTCCATCAACACCCTGATCCTGGCGATTGATTGCCGCACCGGTATAATCCGCCCACAAGACAATTGCGTTATCTCAAAAGGGGAATCACGATGTCGGACATCAATCGGCGGGACATGATTGGCGCGGCGGCCGCAGTGGCTGGCGGAATCCTGGCAACGCGAGCCTGGGCAGAACCTGTGGAAAAGCATGAAGAATTGCCCACGTTTCGTTATGCCATGGAGCAACAGAAAGGGCGCATCACGGAAGGAGGTTCGGCTAAGGAGGCGACCGTTAAGCAACTGCCTATTTCCACGGGACTGGCCGGCGTCTCGATGCGTTTGAAACCCGGCGGCTTGCGCGAGCTTCACTGGCATGCCAATGCCGCCGAGTGGGCGTTTGTCGTCAAGGGCCGCGTGCGCACCACCGTCATTGGCCCGGACAGCCTTTCCGAAACCAACGACTTCGACCCGGGCGATGTTTGGTACTTTCCGAAAGGACACGGCCATGCGGTGCAGAATCTCGGCAAGGAGGAGGCCCACTTCATTCTCGTTTTCGATGACGGCGGTTTCTCGGAATACCGTACCTTCAGCATTACTGATTGGCTTGGCGGAACGCCGCCCTCGGTGCTGGAAAAGAACCTGGGCCTCCGGGCCGCAGAGTTCGCCCGCTTCCCGAAAGACGAGTTATTCATTCCGCAAGGGCGAACGCCGCCGCCGACGGATGCGGCGACGCAAAAGATGCAGAAGATGGCGCCTTTGACACATCGATTTCCGCTCATGGCGCAGCCGCCTATGCGCTTTGCCGGCGGCGAAGAGCGGCGTGTGAGCCAGAAGGAATTTCCCGTCTCGAGGACGGTAACCGGCGTGATTCTGGACCTGGAGCCTGGTGCGCTGCGGGAATTGCACTGGCATCCGCATGCGAACGAATGGCTGTATTTCATTCACGGCAATGCCCGCATGGGGCTGTTTGGCTCGCATGGCCGGCATCGGATCGAGGAATTCAGCACTGGTGATGCCGGTTACATTCCGCAGGGCTTCGGCCACTACATCGAGAACACCGGCAGCACGAAATGCCGCATTCTGATCGCGTTCGATAGCGGTGACTACCAGGAAATCAGCTTATCGACCTGGCTGGCGTCGAACCCCACCGGGATTGTGGCCGACAATTTCAAAATTGCCGATGTGCAAGTCGGCCAAATGCCGGATCACCGCGTGTTCGTGGCGCCGAAGGAGGGGGTGCGGAAGTAAGAATTTGGCGAGCGTCGAGTCGTAAGGCCAACGTGGGAGCGGTTTCCACGTCGGCCTCACGGCTCGACGCTCGCCAGGAAGCGTTGTTTATTGCCCAATCAGCTTCTGAAATTCCACTTCCGTTAGCACTTTTACGCCCAGTTCTTTCGCCTTGTCGAGCTTGCTGCCGGCTTCTTCCCCGGCCACGACAAAATCGGTCTTTTTCGACACGCTGCCGCTGGCTTTGCCGCCAAGTTCCTTGATCACGTCCTCGATCTCTTTACGGCTGAAGTTCTTCAGCGTACCGGTCACGACCACCGTCTTGCCGGCAAGCGACGATGCGGCGGCAATCTGTCTTGGTTCTTCCGTCATCTTCAGACCGAGTTCCTTCAGTTCCGAAATGAGCTTCTGGTTGGCGGCGTTGTGCAGAAAGGTGTACGTGTTCTTCGCCCGCACTGGGCCGAAGTCTTCCACTTGGGCAAGCTGCTCTTCTGAAGCAGTCATTAACGCATCGATGTTCAGGAATCTCTGGGCCAACTGGTCGGCCATGCTTTCGCCCACGCCATAGATGCTGAGAGCGGCGAGCAGCCGGGACAGCCCGCGTTGCTTGCTCTCTTCGATTCCCTTCAAAAGGTTTTGAGCTGACTTCTTGCCCATGCGTTCGAGCGTGAGCAATTTTTCCTCGGTAAGCCGGTAAAGATCGCTCACGGATTGCACCAGGCCGGATTCCACTAGTTGAGCGACGAGTTTTTCACCCAGCCCCTCGATGTCCATGCGGTCGCGCTTGGCGAACGACTCGATCTTACCGGCCAGCTGCGCCGGGCAATTTAGGCCGGTACAGCGGTAGTTGAAGCTGCTATTGCCTTCCTCTTTGATCGTGGGCGAAGCGCAGACGGGGCATTGCGAAGGGAAGACAAAAACCTTCTCCGTGCCGGTGCGCGATTCCGGCAACGACTTGATCACCTGCGGAATGATCTCGCCGGCTTTGATCACGACGACCATGTCGCCTTCCCGGATGTCTTTGCGCGAAAGCTCCGCCGCATTATGCAGCGAGGCCCGGCTCACCGTGGTGCCGGCCAGCTGCACCGGCGGGTCGAAATTCGCCACCGGCGTGAGTTCGCCATACTTGCCCAGCGAAAGCTCGATTTTCGCCAGCTTGGTCACGGCCTGCTCCGCTTCGAACTTGTAGGCCTGAATCCAGCGCGGCACCTTGCTGGTGGCGCCAAGGCGGCGTTGCTGCTCGAGATCGTTCACCTTGATGACCATGCCGTCGGTTTCGTACGGCAACTCGTGTCGTTTGTCGTTCCAACCCAGGCAGTAGGTGATCACTTCATCGATGGTCGAGCATTCCTGCACATGCGGGTTCACCGGAAAGCCAAAGTCTTTGAGCAGTTTCAGCGCTTCCAGATGACTCCGAACGGAAACGCCTTCCGTTGCCCCAAGAGCATAGGCAAAAAGTTGCAACCGGCGCTCGGCGCAAAGCCGGGGGTCAAGCAGTTTCAGCGTGCCGGCTGCGGTGTTGCGCGGATTGGCATACGGTTCCAGATTCTTGGCGATGCGTTCGCGGTTGATGCG
>DATGHS010000146.1:0-7395 GCA_035307785.1 Gemmataceae bacterium | reverse complement strand
GGGGGGGCCGAATCGTGCCACCATAGCGCCCAAAGCCGGTTGCCGCGTTCGACGGTAACCAGCCAGGCGGGGGGCGCAGGCTCGGCCAGCCGTACTACCCAGTCCGGCAGGAACCGGCAATCAGCGTTTGGCGAAGGGTTCGGTGCGGCGACTGGAATCGGCTGGAGATCCTCCGGCCGGATGCCCGCCGTCACCGGTTGACCCTCGCCAGCGCGGGTCACCAGTTCAGCCGGCACCGGCAGCTGGAAGGCTCCATCTGCCGCGGCAAAACGGAAACCCTCACCCGGTTCCGAAGAACGAGTGAGGACGCCGTCGGTGAGGTTCATCGGCGGCCAACCGAGGAATTCGGCCACCAGCCGGTGTTCCGGATGCTTGAGTACGGCCAGGGGTTCGCCCATTTGCCGCACTCGACTCCGGATCAATACCGCCAGGCGCTCGCCCAGCGAAAGTGCCTCAACCGGGTCATGGGTAACTGTTATTATTGTTGTGAGAAACCGCTTCCAAAGCAAGTGCAACTCGCGTTTTAGCTGCATTCTTCTCGGAAAATCCACATGTGCAAACGGTTCGTCGAGCAGCCAAATATCCGGTCTGCGGACCAGCAACCGGCCGAGCCCTACCCGCTGTTGCTCGCCGCCGGACAGATGATTCGGTCGCTCATCGAGCAATTCCTCAAGGCCAAGCAACCCAATAGCCTCATCGACCCGACGGTGGATTTCTGCGGGCGGGACTTTGGGCCGCTGCCGCGAATTTTGCATCTCTAGGCCAATGGAAAGGTTGCGCCGTACCGATAAATGTGGATACAGAGCTGGTCGTTGTGGCAACAGTCCGATATTGCGTTGCGACGGGGGAAGGTCGGTAATATCGCGGCCGCTCAGGAAGATGCGGCCGCGATTTGCTTTTTCCAATCCTGCTATCAATCGCAATAGCGTGGATTTGCCGGACCCGCTGGGGCCGGCAATCGTGAGGAATCGGCCGGCCGGAATATGCATCGAGCAAGACAACAGACCGGCCAGCTTGGGTGGGGCGTGCAGCTTCCAAAGTTTCTCAATCGCCAGATCCATGTTGCGCTGCTTGCGGTTAACTCAGTAGGTCAGGCTTTCCCACCTGACCGCTATGACACCGCGTCATATTGGAAAGCCTGACCTACTTTCCCGCAGGAATACTTACCACCGGCGGCGTGCGCTCTGAATTCTGCGCGTTCGGCAACCCGCGCCAGTCCACATATACCAGTCCTCCCAGAACTAACAGAATAGCATACGTGGCGGCCGTTGCCCATCGTGACGGCGATACGAATTTCACCGCGCTGCCGGCAAATTGATTCAGTTGGGGCGTCAGGCCGCGAAAGTCCACGGCATAAAGTTCATCTAAAACCAGGTGCGAGAGAAAGCCAATCATCACCGCCAGCGACAAGAAAATGCGCGTCTTGATTTCCGGATGGTGATAGGCCAGAAACGTGATCGCGCCGGCGATAAGCATGGCCGGCATACTGTGGAACATGCCGCGGTGCACTGTGAGCCGTTTGAATAGCCGTGACGCTCCGAAGCGGATGAGAACATAGAGCCCGCCGAGGAGGACCAGAATTTGTTCTAAACTTAGATTGAGGGCCATCAAACGGCGCAAGAACAACATTGGCACAAAGACTGCGGCCAAGCTGAACATTTCGCGCACCGGCACGCCGCTATCGGAGTCGAGGTCGGGCATCATCCCGCCGACGGCGGTGAGCCCTGCCGCCAGCGCGGCCGTTCCCCAATCCACGCCGAGCTGCCAAAAGGCCATCCCACCGTAGACGGCGCCCAACGAAGTCGCAAACGCGAGGTGTCCGCGAAAGCTGGCCATGGCGATTCCTTTCGCTTTGGAAAATAAACTGCCGAAACAGACTAATCTTTTTGCCTGAAGCTGGCAAGCGAAGTGATCGTAGGTCAGGCTTTCCAGCCAAACGGTCAGGTTGGAAAGCCTGACCTACGAGTAAAAAAAGACCCCAAAGCGATTCCAAGGGTTGGGAATGCGTCCCTTGATCGCTTCGGGGCCGAGCGCGGTTTCCCAGACCGCGCTACCTTGTCCGGCATTGCGACGACTCCGAGTGACCTCTCTTGTTTCGAAAACACCGAAACGAGGTTGCGTCAGCAAAGCCTTCCAAGGGAGAGAAAGAGTTTTTGGTGCGCTTCCCTTGCGAGTCCCCATGAGCAGTAGGGTGCCGACGCATTGCTCCAAAGTCCCTTGCGGCGGCCGACTCTTCGCACCATCGGCGAAATAAACGGCACCTCCTTTATACCGAATTCCTCCGAGCGGCCGGCCCCCATTGGACCGGCTCACGATGTGATTATGTAGCTGCGCGGAAAAGTTGCCAGAGGAAGATGCCTATGTGAATGAAAAAAAGTGCAAGGCAGCTGAGGTCCACAAGCCCGAAGCGTGAGCGAGGGATTGGCGGGTATTCCTCGCTCACGCTTCGGGCTTGTGCAGATCTGTTTAATGTCCCTCTTTCACCAGATTCCGATTCCACCCCGGAATGACCACTACCAAATCGCATTCCCCATTCGCGATGCACTGGCACGCCAGCCGGGATTCGGTGGTCACACCGCGGGCGGTTTCGACCATGTCGAGTTCGTCATCGGTCGCTTCGCTGCACGATTTCAAACCTTCGACCACGATTACGTGACAGGTAGAGCAAGCACACACGCCGCCGCAGGAATGGTCGATCTCGATACCGTTTCCCAGCGCGATTTCAAGAATGCTGCCGGCTTGCCCGGTGCGATCGTACGGGATCTGCTCTGGATCAACTTCGACTATCTTCGTCTCTTTCGTCTCTTCGAATATGTACTTGATGCGATACTTCTTCTTCGGCAGATTGCCTTCCGGCGGCCGAATGTACGGGTTGACGCCAGCCATGTTTGCGAATCTCCCGGAATGCTTTCGCGAGTCTCCCAGGAGATTATACGGATTCGCCGCTGGCGGCGTTGCGGGGGCTATTTCGCAATTCGCATCTTGCGCTCTAACTCTTCCAATCGGCCGTCGTTCTTGGCGCGGAAATCTTCCTTTTTCATCCAACTGAGAGCTTTCTGCCAGGCGTCGTGGGCCCGCAGGCTGTCACCCAGCTGAAAGTAAACATCGCCAAGATGATTCCACGCGGTTCCGTCGTTTCGGCCGCCGGGTAAATGGACGGCCTTCTCCAAAGAGGCGCGTGCTTCCTCCAATCGCCCACGCCGGAACTCCACCCAACCCAGGCTGTCGAGATATTCCCATCTCTCCACCGCTTGAGCCGGGTTGCCCTTTTCAGCGCGATCCAATTCGATGGCGCGGCGAATGAGCTTTTCGGCTTCCTCCAAATTGCGATTTTGATCCGCAAGTTGGTAGCCCAGGGAATTATTTATCTGCGCATCGTTGGGATCAACCTCCAGGATTGCACGATAAATGTGCTCCGCCCTGGTGTAATCTCTTTGGGCCGAATAAATCTCCGCCAAAAGAATGCGAGCGCGCCGGTAGTCCGGTGACTTCTCAAACTCTTTGAGAATCTTGTTGCATTCGTCGAGCGCCTCATGGAACCGACCCGCTTGCAGCAGAATCGAGACCTTGCCCGCGCGCAATGGATAGCTGCTGGAGTCAGCAAGAGCACCGACGATCGCTTGGTCGGCTTCAGCCAGTGCCTCATCAAATTGGCCGAGCTTGGCCAGGGCCTGCCCCTTGTAAAAGCGGAACCAAAAGGCATCGACTCCCGCTCCCGGCCGGCGGTCGTCCCGCCGATTGATAAACTCATCGCAGACCTGCTGGATTTCTTCCCATTTATGTTGCGCTTCCAGGACATCAATCAGGCCCAGGCGCAGATAAAAGTCAGAAGAGGCAGTTCGCCAACCGTAGCCAAGATTCTTTAAGGCAGCCCGATAGAACTGAGCGGCGGCATCCAGATCATCTACCGAGGCGGCGAGAGTAGCTAATTGGTGGAAGGTGCGGTAACGCAGCCCGTTACGATGTTTTTGAGGCGTCTGATCCAGCGCCAATGGGAGCAGCGATTTGACCATCTGCACGTCTTCTCGTAGCGCCGCCATGATCGCCTTAGCATGCCGGCCGGCGTTCGTGCGCGCTTCTTCCGTTTGCTTAGGATCGTCGAGCACTTCCATCTGCTTGTCGAGCTGCTCCAGCGCCTTGTAGACGTCGTTTTGAGCAAAATAGACCTTGTATAGTCCGCGGTAGTACTCCACTCTCGGCTCGCGCTCGACCAACTTCAGATAAAGTTCTCGGGCTTCGGCATAGCGCCGTTCCGCTGCGTATTGAGCGGCCAACAACAGTTGCAAATTCGCATTCGTTCGATCTTGTTCCCAGTAGCGTTGCAGTGCCGGGACGATCTCGCGTTCCTTGTCCATTTGTTTCAGCACCGTGATCAATAGCTGGTAGGGCTGGGCGCTCGCGGGCCGGAGTTTCAGATAATACTGCAAATGTTCCATCGCCGGAATGGGCTCGTTCGAGTTGGCAAGCGCCTCGGCAAGCAGGTAATGAATGCGGGCGGCCTGGGCCCGTTCCACAGAATCATTCGGCCGCTCCTGATGAATCATGTAGGCTTCCGTGAAGGCCTGCCTGGCCTCGGTTAGCCGCTTCGTGTGGGAACAGGCCTGGCCGATGCGCTCGAAGGCATCGGCGCGTAATTGCCGGTAATCCTCGGCGTTGACGTAGTCGGTCTTTTCAAACTCGGCTCGGTGCTTTTCGAGTTCCTGCAGATAGCGGCGCCAGGTTGCTTCGGCTCCGGCAAAATCGGCCACTTTCTCCTGCAAACCCGCGAGTTGCCTTTGCGTGCGGACAAGTTGCTCGGGCTCCTTTTCGAGCGAAGGGCAGGCGAGCTTCTTTTGCAGCGCCCCAATCGCCTCCTGATTAATCCCCTGGCTCTTGAGTACGTCGGCATAGCGTTGCCAGCCGTCGGCATCTTGCGGAGCGAGTTCGACGACGCGCTTGGCGGCGGCGAGCGCATCGGTAGTTCTTCCCACCATAATGTAGAGGCTCGCGAGTGTCTTACGCGGCGCCACGGCATCGGGATCAAGCTTCAGGCATTCTTCCAGCTTGCGAATGGCTTCGAGTAGTTGGTCTTGATGTTGTAAGAGAAGGCCAAATGCGAACAACTTGCGTGCATTGGTTGCGATCTTTTCGGCTTCTTGGCGCTGGCGTTCGGCCGGTGACAGAGGCAGCTCCGGCAGCGGCCTGGGCTTGTCTTCCGGAAGCGGATTTTGAGCGCGGAGCGTCGAGCCGCCAAGCAGGCCAGCGAGCATCGATAACAGGAAGACAAGCCTTCGCGCCATGACTTTTCCTCTTTCCGACTTGTGCGCGATTGTATACTGGCTGCCGCCGTTTTGCCAAGCAGAGAATGGCGGTACGCCGCTGTGGGGCGCAACCAAAGTCTCTGGGTGTTGCGCCATTTTTTGGGAGCTTCGTTGGCTAATGGCGCTGGTCGAGGTGCAATCATCATGACGTCAAGTGGTTGCTGACAATTAGCCGCTGTGCGCGCTTCGCAGTGTACGATCTGGATCGGGGAAAGTCACTGAAATAAGCATTTGATTTCACGAAAAACTGTTTCGTTTCACGGGGGGTGTCTCTTTTTCGGTGAAATGGAAACGAAACGTTTCCCCAACCACCTGCCCAATGGGCAGCGGGCTGCCCAATCAGGCGACCCCATAGCCCCAGAGAATCTGGTTACACTCGCCGCAGCTGGCGGCGTTGCACCCACTTTGTACACCATCATCAAACCGTCACTTTCCGGAGTCCAATATGTCGCGCTGCCTTTTTCCTTTGCTCGGTTTATTCATTTTTGTCGTCGCCGCCTCAGCTCAGGAGCCCAGGAAGCGCCGGCCACCTGTGGAGCTTACGGACGAAGCGCTCAAGATTCATCGCGAAGCGATCGTAATCGATGGGCATAATGATCTGCCGTGGATGTTTCGTGAGAAGAAGGATCTGTCCTTTAGCAAAATCGACATTAACAGACCTTGTAAAGATTTGCACACCGATATTCCAAGGTTGCGGCAAGGCGGTGTGGGAGCGCAGTTCTGGTCCGCGTTCGTTCCGGCGAGTTCACGCAAGGAAGGCTCGGCCGTGCGCATGACTTTGGAGCAAATCGACGTCATCCTGCGTATGGTGAAAGCGCACCCGAATGATTTCGAGATGGCCTACGGCCCAGCCGACATCATGCGGATTCACAAGCAAGGTAGAATTGCCAGCCTGATCGGCGTCGAAGGAGGTCATTCCATCGACAACTCCTTGGGCGTATTGCGGATGCTCTATGCTCTCGGCGTGCGCTACATGACACTAACCCATTCCGAAACTCTCGATTGGGCCGACAGCGCGACCGACAAGTCCAAAAATAACGGCCTCAGCGAGTTTGGCCGCGACGTAGTGCGGGAAATGAATCGGCTCGGTATGCTAGTCGATCTTTCGCACGTTTCCGTGGATGTCATGAAACAGGCCCTCGAAACCAGTAGGGCGCCGGTCATCTTTTCCCACTCGTCAGCGTATGCCATTGCCCAACATCCGCGCAACGTGCCGGATGACGTTCTGAAGATGGTGAAAGCGAACGGCGGCGTGGTGATGGTGAATTTCTTCCCGGGCTTCATCACTCCGGAAGGGGCCCGGGCCAGCCGCGATATGTTTGAAGCACACCGCAAGCTTCGCGAGCAGATCAAGGATGAAAAAGAATTGATCATCGCCTGGGAACAATGGAAGAAAGAGCATCCCACGCCGCGCGGAAGCGTCCATACGGTAGTGGATCACATTGAGCATATCATTAAGGTGGCCGGCATCGACCACGTGGGCCTCGGCTCCGACTTTGACGGCATCCCATCCACGCCGGTTCAGCTCGATGATGTTTCGTATTACCCTTATATCACGCAAGAGCTATTGAATCGCGGCTATAAGAAGGATGACATCCTCAAAGTGCTCGGCGGCAATCTGCTGCGAGTGTTTCGAGAAGTAGAGCGCGTGCGAGAAGGGAAGTAGTGAGAATTGATCCGCAGGGTTCGAAGTCTCACTCCGCGGTTTCATTTTGCCACTCTCCACGCACCACTCATTCTTTCCGATTGCATTTCTCCCCGCCGTCCGGCTAGAATCGGCCCATGCCAGGGGTGGAACGAGTCAAGGACTTGCCGCTGCTGCCGCCGCGTGCTCGCGACGCGCATAAGGGATCATTCGGCACGGTGATAGTGATTGCCGGCAGCGAGGGCATGTCCGGAGCGGCCATCCTGTGCGGAAGTGGCGCGCTGCGCGGTGGCGCTGGACTCGTGCGCGTGGCCGTGCCGAAGGCGATTCAGGCAATCGTCGCGAGCGGCAATCCTTGTTACATGACGGTCGAAATGCCGTGGGTTCGGGCCGGCAAATTCGCCCAACAGGACCTGGGCAAGATATTGAATCTCGTGGACTCGGCCGACG
>DATGHS010000145.1:0-20514 GCA_035307785.1 Gemmataceae bacterium | reverse complement strand
CGCGGCCTGCAAATCAGCAACGAACGGGCCAATGTTTTCTTTCACCCAAATGCCTGCCTGGCCACCGATGAAGTAGTTACGGGTGTGGAACTCTTCGAGGATCGCACCCGGCCCAAGCAGGAAAGAGTTGTAGGTGAAGGTCATGTCTTCTTCCACAGTAGCGAACTTCGGACCATAAATTGCATACACTTTCGTGTTCGGCCCGTTAATCAGCCGCAGAATGGAGTTGGCATCGGTGTCGGTAAACGATGTATTGGCCGAGAACGTATTCGGGCCGGCGGCGGTCAATGGGAGCGTGGTGGCGCCGCCGTTCGTGTTTACGAATGCGGGGGGGGTAACCGTGATGACCCCGGTGTTGGCGAAGAAGCTGTTGGTGATCGACTGGAAACCACGGCTTTCTTCGGGGTTTGTGAACATACCGGTATCAATCCGGAACCCCAGGATGATCGGCAACGGAAAGCTGGTGCCCACCAACTGAGTGCCGGCACCGGCCGGCAGCGAAGTCACCAAGTTCGGCGCTAGGTTCATCGCCGGCGGGAACCACATTTGAAAGTCGGCGCCGATCCAGCCTTTGATTTTCCACGGTTCCGGGCAGCACAGCTGACTGCTCGGGGCGCAAGTGCTCGGATTGGCAGTCGCCGACGGCAGCGCGGGGTTTTGGGGCGAGGAAGCGGGCGGAGTCTGATTCTGCGCCTGCATGTATTGGCCCATGTCCGTCGCCAGCGGAGACGCGCCCAGATACTGTTGATCGATCGGCCCCGTGCCTGGGAAGACCTGAGGCGTTGTGTCGGGCACCGCGCCGTACTGAGCGCAGGCGGTTCCGGCGCCGGCCAGAAGCGCCGCCATTATTCCGAAAAGTTTCTTTCGCATGGCTTCCTTTCCTCACGAATTGGCCGTACACACCTTCCCGGGCTAGCACAGCCGTGTATCAGTTTTTCCTGGGCCGCGCATTTTGACCAAATTGAGGACGCTGCCCGGTATAGGTCAAAATCGGAAGCTACGGATTTTAACGCAAGTGCTATTGCCAGGAATGGGTGATGGAGCGGGTTGAAATGTCGTTCAAACTGATATAACCGTAAAAGTTTTGCCTGTTCCCCGGAAAGCCCCTGCCCGAACCAAAAACTATACCCCTGTCGATTCGACAATGCCGGACAACGGCTTCACGCGGAGCAAATGCTGGAGTTCGCGCGCGTTGATCACTGCATGACCTTCGGCGTCGTTGTTGAAGTAAGCATACACAGCGTGGCCGGCGCGCTGAAAGCCGGCGATGCGTGCTGCCCATTCCCGCAGTTGTTGCGGCGTATAGCGGCCGACGTGCTTCGCCTTCATAGGCCCGTGAAAGCGAACGTAAGCAATCGGCCCGGTGACACAAAGCGGGCAGGGGAAGCCTGCGAGATCGTGAATACAGAAATTCATTCCGGTGTCAGCAAGCAGCGCTTTCACGTCGTTGTTGAGCCAGGATGGGTCGCGAAACTCGAAGACGTGCTCGAGCCCGACTGGCAGCACCGATATGAATTGCCGCAGGCGCTCGATGTCACAACCCCAGTGCGGCGGCAATTGATAAAGAATCGGGCCAAGATGCTGGCCTAACTCGCGCGCTCGGTCGAGCATCGTTTCCAGTACTTCCCGCGGTTCGTGCAAGCGCTTGAGGTGCGTAAGGATCTTGTTCGCCTTCACGGCATAGACGAACCCACTTGGCGCCTGCTCGGCCCAGCGAGCAAACGTGCTCGCAGCCGGCAGGCCGTAGAAGGTGCAGTTGATTTCCACCGTGTCGAAGTGGCAGAAATAATGCTCGAACCAGCGATTGGCCGCGAGCTTGGGCGGATAGAACACGTTGCGCCAATGTTTGTAAACCCAGCCCGATGTGCCAATCCGGACCTGTGCAGCCTGGCTCATAGTGAGATCCTCTCCAAGCGAACCGCGAGGCGAATCTTCGAGCCTAGCGGCTTTTGGGCCCTCATCTCGTTGCAAATGAATCCACTAACCCCGCCATCGGGTCGCGCTTCGATTTTGCGAAGCGCCGGAAGATCGTCTTCAGATTGAAGGCGCGCGGATCGAGCTTCGGCGAGAGTTCACGCCACTCGAGCGGCGTGGACACGGGTGCGCCGGCTACCGGCCGGAGCACATAGGGCGGCACCACGGTTTGGCCCCTGGAGTTTTGCATCAAGTCCACGTAAACGCGCTGGCCGCGCTTCGTCTTGCTGCGCTCGATGGTCGCGATTTCGGGCAGCGCTTCCACCACCAGCCGCGCCAGGCCAAGGCCCCATTCCCGCGCTTCGGTGTAACCACCTTCTTCGGTCCAGGGGACCAGAATGTGCAGGCCGGTCTTGCCCGATGTCTTCAGGTATGCCACGCGGCCTTCTTCTTCCAACAGGGCATGCAGATAATCGGCAATTTTCAAGACGTCCGTAAAGGTCGCCTGGCCGGGGTCAAGATCGAACAGCACGAAATCCGGCCGGTCGAGATTCTCCATGCGCGAAAACCAGACGTGGAAGGTGAGTGCTCCCTGGTTCACCAGGTAGAGAAGCGTCTCCGCGTCGTTGATCAGAACGTAACTTACCGTTTCGCCTGGCTCGGCCGGCAAATTGGCGCGCGGAATCCACTTCGGATAGTACTTCGGCGTGTTCTTTTGCCAGAAATGCGGTTCTTCGGCACCGATGCCTTCCGGCAACCGCTCCAACGTGGCCGGCCGGTCGCGCAAAAACGGCAACAGGCGCGGCGCAATGCGGATGTAAAAATCGAGCACGTCGGCCTTCGTGTAACCATCGTCCGGGTAGAGGATCTTGTCCACGTGCGAGAACTCGAAGGGCTCTATCTTCGCGGGCTTGCCGCCGTGTGCCGCGTGCGGCTTCGCCGGTAATTGGCGCTGCGGTTTCGCGCCTTTCGGGGGCACCGCTTGTCGGCCTTCAACCCCCGGCCGCGCAAATTCATCGTTCATCTTGATCAGCAGCCAATTCTCTTTGCCCCGGCCGTGCATGCGAATCAGCGCGAATCGGCCTTTGAGCTTCTTGCCGTACAGAACGAATTCCAATCGGCCGGCCTCGACCCCTTTCGTCATCGTCTGCGGCACCGCTTTGTCGGCCAGCAGGTTTTCGTAGGTGCCGCGATCCCAGATTTTTACCGTGCCCGCCCCGTATTCGCCTTCTGGAATCCGGCCTTTAAAGGTGGCGTAAGTTAAGGGATGATCTTCCACGTGGACCGCTAGTCGCTTGACGGCTGGGTCGAGTGTGGGCTCTTTCGGCACCGCCCAGCTTTTCAACACGCCATCGGCTTCCAGCCGAAAATCATAATGCAACCGGCGGGCATGATGTTCCTGCACCACGAAGATCGGTTGCTTGCTGTGCTTGCCGGCCTTCGCAGCCGGCTCCGGCGTCTTCCGGAAATTGCGCTTGGCTTTGTACTCTTCCAGCGGCATGCAACTCTCCTTTCACGGAGCTACCGTTTGGGCCTTTCCTTCTTGCAATCCTTTGGTTTCTTGTCGACGCGCAGGCCTTGGTAGCGCGGCTGGCGCAGGTGGCCATGCTGTGTCCATTCGGCAAAGGCGATTTCGGCTACCAACTTCGGCCGTATCCAGTGGATGGGCGAACCGCGCGGCGGATCGGCATCGACGAACGGCGACTCCTGCTGTTCGAGCTTTTCAAGCCGACGGCGCAGATCGAATAGCGTTTCATTATTGAAGCCGGTGCCCACCTTGCCGGCATACAACAGTTGCTTTCCCTGCTCGTCATAATAACCGACCAGCAGCGCTCCGAGTCCAACGCGCGAGTGCTGCGGGTCGGTGTATCCACCAATGACGAACTCTTGCCGGCCGATGCACTTCACCTTCACCCACCAAGAACTTCGCCCGGAAACATAGCGGCTATCGCGAAACTTGCCGATAATGCCTTCCTGCGCGTCGGCACACGCTTGTCGAAATAATTCCTTGCCGCATTCTGGTATCGATTCGGTATAACAGATGCGGCTCGACCACTGCACTGTTTGCCGAAGCAACTCTTTTCGTTCTTCGAGCGGTAAACCTGTGACGTCATATCGATCGATGTAGAGCAGATCGAAGAGATAGTAGTATGCGGGGTACCGCTCTTGTCGAAACGCAATCTCCTTCGGGTTCTGAAGGTGAAAGCGCTGCTGCAACGAGCGGAAACTGGTATGGCCGTTGTCATCGAAACAAACCACCTCGCCATCCACAATCGCGGGCCAGCGCAGCGCTTTTTGCAACGCCTCGGCGATATCGGGAAAGGGCACGTTTTGCGGATCGCCGTAGCGGCTCAGTAACGTGAGGCTCTTGCCGTCAAAGCGGCCCAGGATGCGCACGCCGTCGAATTTAGGTTCGAATAACCATTTCGGATTGTCGAAAGGGTCCGCCACCAACGTGCATAACATTGGTTTCGGGCTCGGCGGCATGGGCGCCGGCGTCAGGCGCTTGCCGAGCGCTGCGAAAGGCGAGGGGCGCTGGCGTGGGCGACTAGCGATCTTGCTCATGAGCGAATAGTAGTGCAAGCGAGATGCCAAATAGCCGTATGGTGAGCGTTGTTCCGGCACAAAAATTGCGGCTCCTTTTGGAAAACTGAGGAATGATCCCCATCAGCTGTGGGATGCAGAGGAAAAAGGTGTACCGGTGAGTTCGACCCGCACAAAGGAAAACGAAGCGTCGCTGCCACTAGGCAATGGGCAAATTGCTGCCCGACTGGATGAGGTGGCGGAGCTACTGGAATCGCTGGATGAAAACCCGTTTCGGGTGCGCGCGTATCGCGTGGCGGCTAATTGCATTCGTAATCTGCACGAGCCGGTACATGCGATTTTGCAACGCGAAGGGCGGGCCGGCCTCACATGCTTGCACGGCATCGGCGACGTGCTGGCGCGCGCAATCGAGCATTTGGCTCTGACCGGCCGGCTCAACGTTCTCGATCAACTTCACGGCCTCATTCAGCCGGAACAATTGCTGGCTACCGTGCCAGGCATTGGCCCCGAGTTGGCCGCGCGCATTCGCCAGCAGTTTCAAATCGATAGCCTCGAACAGTTGGAGCAGGCGGCATACGATGGCCGGCTTGCCCGGGTGCCGGGAATGGGGACCAAGCGCCTGCAAGCGGTGCGCGATACGCTCGCCGGCCGCCTGCGCCGCCGACCGCATCTCCCTCTACATTCTCCGCACCGTTGCGGTCAACCGCCGATCGAGGAGTTGCTGGAAGTCGATCAGTCCTATCGCGAAAAGGCAGCGGCGGGGCAACTGCGGCAAATCGCCCCCCGCCGCTTTAACCCCAAAGGCGAAGCCTGGCTGCCCGTGCTGCGGATGCGCCGCGGCAACCGCCGCTATACCTCTCTTTATTCCAATACCGCCCAGGCCCACAAGCTCGGCACCACGCACGATTGGGTGGTGATCTATTGGAAGGAAGATGAGCGCGAAGGCCAAGTGACAGTAGTGACGTCTGGCTCCGGTCCCCTCAAAGGCCAGCGCGTGGTGCGTGGCCGCGAGGCGGAATGCGAGGAGTTTTATCAGCATCAAGCGACGAGAAATGCGGGTCCAAATGGATATACATGAATAGAATCTGATCGGTAGTCATCGCGCCTAAGAATCCTAAAACCCTCCCTGGTTTCACTTCTACAGGGAGAACCCAATGCGCTCGATATCTGAACTCACAAATCGCCGCCAATTCCTCAGCGCCGGATTAACCGGCTCCGTCCTGGCGGCGGGTTCGCCAGGCCTGTTGCTCGCCTCGCAAGATCGCGTGCCGGAATTCGAACTTGCTGAAGCCAATATCGGCGAGCTTCAAGATGGTATGAAGTCGGGAAAGTTCACATCCCGTTCGCTAGCCGAAAAGTATCTCGCGCGCATTGATGCGATTGACCGCAATGGCCCGAGTCTTCGCAGTATTATCGAAATCAATCCCGATGCCCTGAGCCTCGCCGATGCGCTCGACAAGGAGCGCAAGGAAAAAGGCCCGCGCGGCCCGATGCACGGCATTCCGGTAATGATCAAAGACAACATCGACACAGCCGACCGCATGGCGACCACCGCTGGCTCGCTCGCGCTAGTCGGGGCCAAGCCGTTGCACGACGCGTTTCTCGTAAAGCGGTTGCGCGAAGCCGGTGCGCTGATCCTGGGCAAAACGAATTTGAGCGAATGGGCGAACATCCGTTGCAGCTATTCCACGAGCGGTTGGAGTGGCCGCGGCGGCCTCACCAGGAATCCATATGCACTGGATCGAAACTCTTCCGGCTCCAGTTCTGGCTCCGGCGTTGCAGTGACGTCCAATCTCTGTGCCATGGCCGTGGGAACCGAGACCGATGGCTCCATCCTCAGCCCGTCGTCGATCAACGGTATTGTCGGCATCAAGCCCACGGTAGGGCTGCTCAGCCGCTCCGGCGTGATTCCGATTTCGCATACGCAAGACACCGCCGGACCAATGGCACGGTGTGTGCGCGATGCGGCAATTGTTCTCGGAGTCTTGGCCGGCAGTGATCCGAAAGATCCCGCCACGCTGCCGGCCAACGATAAGACACCCGTCGATTACACGAAGTTTCTCGACGCCGGTGGCTTGAAAGGCGCCCGCATCGGCGTGGCGCGCAATTTCTTCGGCTTCCATGATATGGTCGATGCCGTCATGGTCGAAGCGCTGGACGTGTTGAAGCGCGAAAAGGCCGTACTCGTCGACCCGGCGGATCTCACGAACATGGATAAGGTGGGTGAAGCAGAAAGCACTGTCCTTTCATACGAACTCAAGGCCGAACTGAACGCATATCTGGCTGGACTTGGCCCGGATGCGCCGGTTAAGACGCTTGCCGACGTGATCGCCTTCAATGAGCGGAACAAGGCCAAGGAGATGCCGTACTTTGGTCAGGATCGCTTCGTCAAAGCCCAGGCCCGGGGACCGCTCACCGACAAGGAATATCGCGAAGCGCTGGAAAGTTGCCGCCGCTTGATGCGGAAAGAAGGAATCGATGCCATCATGGACAAACACCAGCTGGATGCCTTGGTGGCGCCGACCGAAGGTCCAGCCTGCCTCACTGATCTGGTCGTCGGCGACCGTTTCCTGGCCAACAGTACGACTGCGGCCGCGGTGGCCGGCTATCCGAGCATCACGGTGCCGGCCGGTTTTGTATTCGGCTTGCCGGTGGGCATCACCTTCTTCGGCCGGGCCTGGAGCGAGCCGGTGCTGCTCAAGCTGGCCTATGCCTTCGAACAGGCGACGAAGGTCCGCAAGCCGCCGCGCTTCCTGCCGACGGCGGAAATTCGTTGACTTCGCCGAACCAATCGAATACGTTGTCGCCTCCGTCCGTCTCTTGTCGAGACAGACCTTGCATATAGTCTGAATGGCAAGATAAGACCTTCCCATTTTAACACCTCTTCCTTTTGGAGACGCGTATGAAGTCGATCCGGATGATTGCGGCAAGTTCCTTTGCGCTGTTGGTCTTCGTGGCCACAGCGCCGGCCGAGACGAAAGTGGAATTGAAGGGCGTGCATCTGTGCTGCCCGGCCTGCACCAAGGCCGTGGGCGACATTCTCAAGAAGGTTGACGGCGTGCAAGGCATGTGCGACAAGGATGCGGGCACGGTAACCATCACCGCGAAGGACGATGCGACCGCCCAGAAGGCGCTCGACGCCCTGGCCGCAGGCGGCTTCCACGGCACCACCGACAGCGCCAGCCTCAAGATCAAAGACGACAGCGGTGTGAAGGCCGGCAAGGTCAAGACGATTACGCTCACCGGCGTGCACAACTGCTGTGGCGCCTGCTGCAAAGGCATCAAGACGGCGGTGAAGAAGGTCGATGGCGTGACGGGCGATACGGCAAAACCCAAATTGAACACCTTCGAAGTGACCGGCAATTTCGATGCGGCCGAACTCGTGAAGGCGCTGAACGAGGCCGGCTACCATGTGAAGGTGAAAGAATAGACTGAAGGTGAATCCGCCTCTTCCCACGGCCTCGCATCAATAGTCAGATGCGAGGCCGCGTTGTTTCACTGCATGCAACCCCATCGATACAATAAGCGATCATATCGTAGCAGAGAGGTCAGAGGTCAGGAGTTGGAACGACTCTTGCTGACTTCTGACTTCTGACTTCTGACTTCTGGTTATTCGGACGGTTTCGCACTCACGTGTTGGAGAAAGAGCAATGCGCGCCGTCGACATCATTCGCAAGAAGCGCGATGGCCTTGTTCTCTCCCAAGCCGAGGTTCAGGCGTTCGTCTCGGCAGCGACGTCTGGAACTTGGCCCGACTATCAGCTTTCCGCCATGCTCATGGCAATCTGGCTGCGCGGCATGACTGACGAAGAAACTGGCGCGCTCACCCAGGCGATGACCCACTCCGGCATGGTGCTTGATCTCTCCGAAATCCCCGGCCCCAAGGCCGACAAGCACAGCACCGGCGGCGTGGGCGATTCGACTTCGTTGGTGCTGGTGCCGCTGGCCGCGGCGTGCGGCGTGATAGTCCCAATGATGTCGGGCCGCGGCCTCGGCCATACCGGCGGCACGCTCGATAAGCTCGAAGCGATTCCCGGGTTCCGCGTCGGCCTCTCTCCGGAGGAACTGAAGACTGCCCTGCGAAAAGTCGGCGCGGCGATGATTGGCCAGACCGGCGCCATCGCCCCGGCCGACCGGAAGCTCTACGCCCTGCGCGACGTCATCAGCACTGTGGAGAGCCTTCCGCTCATTGCCGCCTCCATCATGAGCAAGAAGCTGGCCGAAGGCATCGGCTCGCTGGTGCTCGACGTGAAATTCGGTAAGGGCGCCTTCATGAAGAAGATTGAAGACTCGCGCAAGCTTGCGCAAACGATGGTGCGGATTGGCAACCATCAAGGAGTGAAGACCGAGGCGCTGCTTTCGGACATGGATGCCCCATTAGGCTTTGCTGTGGGCAATGCGCTCGAAGTGATCGAATGCCTGGAGACGTTGAAGGGCCGCGGACCGGCGAAACTAGAAGCATTGTCGCTGGAATTGGCCGCGCGCATGGTGCGGCTATCGGGGATCGCCAAGACCCAGGAAGAAGCGCTGGCGAAAGTGCAAGCCGCGCTGCGCTCCGGCCAGGGCGTAGAGAAGTTCCGGCAAATTGTCGAGCAGCAGAGCGGCAACCCCAAAGCGGTGGACGATTACACTCTTATGCCGCTTGGCCCGAAGCGTCTGGCGGTGACTGTCGACCGTGCCGGCTTCTTGTCGAGCTTGCAAGCCGAGCAACTGGGCCGGGCCGCGATGCTGTTAGGCGCCGGCCGCGACAAAGCCGAAGACGCAGTGGACTTCAGCGTTGGCTTGCGCTTGCGGGTAGGCATGGGCGATGAAGTCAAGAACGAAGATACCTTGGCCGAGTTGTTCGGCCATGACGATAACAAATTGCACGCGGCAGCGGAGATGGTTCGCAGTGCCTGCGCTGTTAGTGATGTAAAGCCACCGGGCGTAGGGCTGATCGCAGAAAGTATCCACTGAGTCTTTGAGCCAAGAGCGCCAGTGACTGGATGTTGTGCGCACAACATCCAGTCGCTGGCGCTCCTGGCGATGCATAATGGACAAGATTGGAATCTTGTCCCATGTCTACCCATCTTCGCCAAAATCCCAATAAGCGGAATTTTCGCCCCGATTGTTCAAGTTCGCTGCCCAAACACCCGATTGACAATGGATGAAGATAGGCTTTATCCGCACCCTGCTGGGATTGCGCAAGGCCGGTTGGCTGCCATGGAAGGAAGCCGATATGCTCCTCACTCCTCAACTTGCGCTCTTCGGCCGCACTCTGCCGCGCAGAAATTACGCCGGCCTCTTCGTTCTGGCTGCGGTTTTCCTGACGCCGGTTGCGGCATTCGCGCAGAACCCAACGCCAACTTACTTCAGCAAGCGAATCTTCAACATCACCTTCAATTCGGGCCGCGATGTGCAAATGGTTCGGCTTTATATGTCCACCAATCAGGGTGCCACCTGGGACGTGTACAAAACGGCCGGGCCCAGCGATCGCGGCTTTGACATCCGCGTGAATCACGACGGCACGTTCTGGTTTGCGAGCCAGTCGGCGTTCTTGAACGGATCGTTTTCACCGGCCACGGTGGCGCAGTTAAAGGTGGAACAAATCGTCATCGTGGATACTGAGCCGCCGCAGATCAACTTGCGCAGCACCGCGCCCGAACCGCTCTCCGGCAGTGAGGTGAAAGTCGGCGTGCAGTGGGACATTCGGGACGACAACCTGGACCTCAACACCATTCGCCTCGAAGGCCGTTACGTCGGCCAAACGTTTTGGACGCCCATCCAGAATTCGCCGCCCGGCAAGCCGTTGCCGGCCCAGGGGCAGGATTTCTGGCGGCTGCCGCAGGGCCAGCGGATGGAAGTTCGTATTAGCGCCATGGACAAGGCGCGAAACCCGGCCGAGCAGATCGTCACGCTTGGCTCGAACGTCGGGCAAATGACCGGCGGTAGCGGCTTCAGTGACGGCAGTCGCGGCGGCATGGTCCCGTCGCCGAATATCTATTACGTCAACAAGAAGACCGTCACCCTCGAATTCGAAATCAAGAAGCGGCCTCCCTCCGGGCTGGAAGCTATTGAACTCTGGGTGACGCGCAATCGCCAGGAATGGCAGAAGTCGCCCACCGAGAACCCGGTGCCGGCAGACAGCGCTCAAAAAGCGACCGTTACTTACGAAGCGCCCGCCGACGGTCTGTACGGCTTCATGATCGTGGCCCGCAGCAAGGCGAAGCTCAGTTCCGGCGAGCCCTCGAAGGGCTCCGATCCTTCGATCTGGGTTGAAGTGGATACCGAAGCGCCGAAGATCGAGCGCTTCGACGTCGGCATCGGCACCGGGCCCGAATCACGCAGCCTGGTGTTCAACTGGAAGGTCACCGACAAGAATCTCACCCATGAGTCCATCCTCCTTGAATATGCCAAGGACAAGGACGCCTCGAAATGGGAAGAGATCGCCCATGATCTCGATTTCAACGCCCGCGATGGCACTGGCCGCTATGTCTGGGCGAAACCCGAAGGCGAGCCGTACCAGTTCTTCGTCCGCATCCGTGCCATCGATCGGGCCGGCAACACCAACGCGAAGGTCTTCGACAAGCCCATCGTCTTTGACTTCACGCGACCGGAAGTGGAAATCAAAGGCGTCGAGCCGATGAAGTAGCCCTTGCTTGCGCTGTGGGCTAATTCCATCACTCACTCGCTTGCAGCGACGCGTTGAGCGCTTTCGCAATCCGCTCCTTGCACTCTTCCAGGTGCGCCCGCACGGTTTCATCGCCGGTGAACTTCTTATCTCCCATCGCCGTGTCGATGCGCTTCGCGATCTCCTTCAAATGGAAGCGCGCCAAGCTGCGGGCATCCGGCGGGACCGAGACGTTGCCGATGGAGAAGAAAATGCCGCCGGCATTGGCCGACCTTGGCCCGAGCACCAAGCCCGTGAGCTTCTGCAGATACTCGCGCTGCAGATTCCGGCGCACAATTGACGATTTGACGTTCGGCCCCTTGTCGCTCACGAAGAGATCCAACCAAATAGAATCCGTCAGCGAGCGAAAGACCTCGGCCAGTTGCAGCGGCTGATCGTCCTTGTCGCTCTTCTCGGACAGATTCTGAATCCTTGAAAGCGTGTCGGCTGCGAGCAGTTCGTTCAGCGCCACGCGCTGGATCGCCAGAATCCGCTCGTTGAGCGGAAAATCGACATTGCTCATCACTTGCCGTTCATTGCCCCAGTGCATCCAGCGGTCGGCCGCCAGTTTCCGCAGCAGTTCCGGCGGGAACTGGAACGGCCGGTCGGTGAAAACGTGGTCGTTCAGGAACTTCAGCGCATCGCGCTGCTTGGTTCCCTTTACCGGCACAAAGGGATCGCGAGCATTCGCGTCGCCGCGGTGATCGCGGTTCATGTATTCGCTGCCGACGTTCTTCGACACCAGGAACGCCATGTCGCCGTATTGCCGCAGTAGCATCGAGAAGGCTTGCCGGGCCCGCTGATAGCCGTCGCCCTTGTCGACCACGCGGTCGGCCAGGCCCTTCAACAACTCTTCGATGAGTTGGATGCGGTCCTGCGCGTATTTCATCGGATCGGAGCCAAGATCCCATTGGTTAATATGCGGGTCGCTGCTGGCCAGCAAGTCCTCATCGGTTCCGTAAATCAAATCCGCCTGCGGCGAGCGCGATGCGATCTTCTGCAGCTCCGCCACCTCACCGTCGGTGCCGCCAGAGAGCGGCTTGTAGGCGTATTCGATGGCCCAGTAATCGTACGGGCCGATGGTCGTGGTGAACCAGTCGCCCTGCTTCACGCCCTTGGGGGCGATGTTCACCGGATGATAATCCATGACTGAGGCCGACAGCCCTTTCGCCCTGGTAACTGCCGTATCGTGCAACTGCTCGTTCTTGAGCCAGGTGCTGGCCTTGAAGTTATGTCGCAATCCCAGAGTGTGCCCCACTTCGTGCATGGTCGTTTCCTTGATCGCTTGCAGGATCATTTCCTCCGGCACCTTTTCGCCGGGGTTGCGGGCCATCCACGCCATCGCCGCCATCGACAACTCATAGCGCTTGTGCGAAGCGCACTGGCAGAAGCCTTGCTGGAACAGGCGGAAGTGGTCGCGCATCTGCTCTTCACCAGTCGCCGGCTTCTCGCGATTGTTCCATCCCTGGCCGGGCCAGAGCGGTTGCGGCAACCCCCAGCCGCGCTTCATCGCCTGCATAGGGCTGGCCGGTTCTTCCAGGCCGTTGGCCGTCTGGAACACCGGCTGCTCCATCTTGTAGTAGCGCACCATGCTGGCATCGAAGGTGATGTCGGCATCGAGAATTTCGCCGGTGAGGGGGTTGGCCCTCGATGGCCCGATAGCATAGCCGCGATCGTGCGTCAGCCAGCGGAACGTGTTGTAATTGATGTCTTCCGGATCGAAGTCTTCGTTTTCCTGCTGGCGAACTTCGATGGCGTCCTTGAAGCCGATCTTCTCGAACGCCTTGTTCCATTCGAGAATGCCCTCGCGCACGGCCGACCGATACTCATCGGGCACCGAGTTTTCGATCCAGAAGATGATCTTCTTCTTGGGCGGCACCAGCTTGGCGCCTTCCTTCCAAGGCGTGCCGTCGGCCCGCTCGAGCCGCCAGCGATTCACGTAGCGGACGAAGGCCGTGTCGCGATTGTCGGTGGAGTAATCCTTGATGGCCGTGAGGAAATAACCCACGCGGTCGTCGGCCACGCGCGGCTGGTAGCCGCCCGCCAGTTCCACGAGCCCATAATGGACAACCACGGTCTTGCCGCGCGAGTCGATGATGCTGTCGCCGCCCGGCCGGCCGCCGTGAAACGTGACCGAGACTTCTAGCTCAATGTTCTGCTTGAATGCCTTCACCTTCGCCCAGCTGGTGCGCTGCGGATCGACCAGGCCCAGGCTGAGTTCCTGGCCCAACTCCGCGAAGTCGGTGAAGAACATATCATTCAGATCGACCACCACGGCATTCTTGGCCGGGTTAATGGCCTGAATCCGGAGCGCGAGCAGCACCGAATCGGAATAGGTGGTCTCGACAGCCCGAGCGACGGGCGAACCCGGCTTGGCCTGGAAGTGCACATTCCGGCGAATGACCTGAATGCGATCGCCCACGCGCTTGAACATGAGCACCCATTGCTCGTCGAAGTTCAATGTCTCGCCGCCGAGCCCGAGGCCGCGGGCAATGGCAATCGGCGCCAGCAGCGGCTTGTCGTACTGGTGCGGCTGGATCTCCATGTAGACGTGGTCGTCCTTCTGGTAGAGCTTGAAAAGCCCTTCGTGCTCCTTGGCCCCTTTCACGAGCTTGGCGAAGTCGCCGAACTTCTTTTCCGGAGCGTCGTCGGCGGGGTTCTGTGCGGGAGCAAACGCTGCGATGGTGAATGCGGCAATGAGTGCTGTGATAGCCTGATGGATGCGCATTGTAAAGTAACCTCGATTCTTCGCTCGTAGTTCCGCCTTGAGGCGGAGCGTGGACCTTGTCCACCGCCTAAATGCGGAACTTCGAACATTGTTCATACAATCTTCCCGATTGCTAAAGATTACCGGACCGGAAGGGTTGGTGCAATGACCGGGGCCAGAAATCGGCTGGGGAAGCTGTGCGGGGAATAGCGGTTGTATGTGCAAGTCGGGTTGTGCCGTGGAAACGGTCTCATCCGGCGGGACCGGTATGCGCTGAAATCCGCTCAAGGTGCGCGCCGGCGCGCTCATGCAAGTTGACGCAAATCGTTCTCCGAACTGCTGTTGCGAGAGTGCGCAGCGCGCCTTCACACAACTTGAGCTAAATGGGCGTTGAGCGGAGCTAGTGCGCGCGCTGGTCCATGGAGCGGTGCTTGGGGCGTGGCGGTTGCTGGCGCGATGGTTGGTACGCATAAAAGTCCCTGACCTTTCGATTGGTCTCGTGCGGGCCACGAAATGGAGGCCTCGTCGAAGTCAGTCGCGGGGTTCCACGGAGAAACTCCAGGCTGCATTTTTCCACTTCCGGGCGCGCTACACCGCGAGTGCGGCCATGGTGCAGCATGGCTCCCGGTCCGTCTAATCTGGTTAGTGTACATATGTACATTAATCCAAGTCAAGCGAAAATGCAACAGAAAAAGGGGCATTGCAAGTTAATATGACGTTCGTCATATTAACTTGCAATGCCCCTTTTTCCCTGCGAGCAAACCAAATCCGCGGTCATGCGATCGCGAGTCGTTTGCTCTTCCCGGTTCGCCGGCGGCGCAGCCAAAATAGCCCTAGTCCAACCGGGGCCGTGCTGGCGAGCAGCACGAAGCTGGGAGGCGCCGGGGTCGGCGTGATCGTGAACCCACTGTCCTGGCTCAGAACATTGGTACCGTTACTCGTGAACGATATGTTGGTCTCTAGCGTTGCCGAGTAGGGCGGCACGGCGTTAAATTGCAGCGACCCACTGCTGACCGCCGTGTGCGGCCCCGTGTCGGCGACGATGTTGGTGCCGCCGGGACCACCCGTCGCCCCGCCGAAATCCTGGTTGCTCTGATCGATCCAGATCTGGGAGGAAATCCCGCCGGGAGGCCCGAAGGCCTCTCCGAACGTATATCGCAGCGTGAAGGGTTGCGGAGCAGTTAAAAGAGAAGTCCGTGTGGCTTCGATAATGACATTTACTGGCCCAGACGGTGGCATTCCCGAGAGGGCAAGGTCTATGGCCGAGAACGCGGTGCTGCTAGAAGATGTGCTTACGGCGGCGATGTTCAGCCCGTCCACCGTCAGCGATAACGGACCACCCGAACTGGTTGTGGTGGTAAACGTCGCGCCCCCATCCGTGCTGTAGCGAAGCTCGAAATCGGCGCGAGCAACAGACGGCGTCCAGGCCATGGTAGCGACAATCCACGCCGCTACGGCAAGTGACAGGGATTTGAAAAACCGAATCATACGAGAGCTTCCTGAGGTTTTGGGCCCAGTGGTGCATGCCACGACCGAAGATCGAACGAGCGATCGTTGGGTCGGAAACAGCCGCCCCGCCGGAAGACCAGGCGCGAATTCTAGCGGCGGAAGGTCCTTAGCGATTCGTCCATTTGGGTTGACGGGAGGAGTCTCGAGCGGAAGCGCGATCGATGGCGGCGCTTCGGCGGTTGCTCCCGTCCATGGACAAGTGACGGCAACCCTTGCCGCGGGTCGCCTCGTGCGGTGAGACTTTTGCAAGTGGCAGCGTTGCCACCAAGGAGGAGCAATCCGGACTTGAGACGCGCGCTCTTACCCGAACTTGGGGGGAGAGGCCAAAGCATCGTCCCACTTGCTGTGGAACGGATTTGCTTTTGCTAACACCGATTCATTCAGGAATGTAAGACAATAGACATCATATCGAGGCCCGTATGAGGGTCAAGCATCGACAAGAAGAAACAGGGATTCGGGGTCGGGCCGCGCGGGGCACCCGGGAACCATGAAAACGACTCGGGCTTGCGATATGCTAGCCGTTGACCCGGCTGCGGACGAAGTCACGGCACTCGGCCCTCAGGAGAGCAGAAACCAATGAAGCGATGCTTCGTCATTAGCCCGATTGGGCCCGAAGGGTCCCCGATCCGCGAGCACGCCGACGATGTGTTCGACTACATTATCCGGCCCGCCATGGAGGCAAGCGGCATTGAGCCGTTTCGGTCGGACCATTTGAAAGAGCCTGGTAAGATCAGCGAGCAGATGTTGCGCGAGATCCTCAGCGACGATTTGTGCGTCGCGGTCCTTACCGGGCATAACCCCAATGTCTTCTACGAGCTGGCCGTCGCGCACGCTGCCGGCCGGCCGGTGATTGTCCTGCTCGAGAAGGGGGAGGCGCTGCCGTTCGACATTCGCGACCTGCGCTGCGTCTATTACGATCTGAAGCCGCGCTCGCTCTTTGACAAGATATACGTGAACCAGGTGGTGGCGCACGTGCAAGCCTTGGAGGCGGGTGGCTGGAAAGCGCCCACGCTATTCGACAAGGCGGTCGTGCATTCTGCGGCCAGCGACGACGTGAACACGTTCTCCTTCTACCGCAACGGCAGCGCGTTCGGCAGCCCCGACAGCTGGCTGGAGCTGCTCCGACAAACGGAGAAGGTTTTCGAGATCATGGGCATTCACCTGGGGCCCTGGAGGGGTAACAAGGGATTCTCAGACCTGCTGGCACGGAAGGCCGAGGAGGGGTGCGCGGTTCGGGTTCTGCTGATGCACCCCGACAACCCCAGCCTTCCCGAAATGATTAATGAAACCCTCACTGATGTCGACCTGGAAGTCACCATCCGCGAGATCAACGAGATGGCGAAGTATTTCGGCCGCATCGCCGAGAAGAGCCCGAACATCGCGGTGCGGCAACTCCGGCATGGCACGCTTCACTGCCAGACGACGCGCACGGATTTGTTCGCGGCGTACCTGCCCTACCTCTATAGTCAGCGGCGGAGGTACTGCCCGCTCTGGCAATGCAAGGCCGGGTCGGCTCTATACGACCTTGTTGTCGAGGAGTTCGACGGCCTGTGGCGCGTCAACGATGCCGGCTCCGATCCGAATGCGCAGACAGGGAGATGAGGCCGCTCTGCAACTAAACCATGCCGCTTGTCCCGATTGAGAAACCGCCATGTACCGGCTCATTGAAGCACTTGGTGGTCCCATCCTGGAATGGGAATTGAAGCGGGCGGGGCGGGGATATTTGCGGAAGTTTTTTGTCTTCGGTTATGCCGCCTGGTTGCTGCTGCTGGCCCTTCTGGTCTTTTACGCAGCGCGTCCCCCGGTGGGCGGTCCGCCTGATCCGGACGAATATTACTTCGACCATCTCCGCGCCCACCACGATCAGGTCATGTTTTTCCTCGACACCTACCTCGCACAAATACTGCAATACCAGCTGATGCTGGTCATTGCCATTACTCCCGCCCTCACGGCCAGTTGCCTGGGGCAGGAGAAGGAACGCGGCACGTTCTTCTTCCTGTTTGGAACCGAGCTAACACCGCGCCAGATCGTGCTGGGAAAATTGCTGGGCCGCCTGGTTCTGCTCGTGCCCGTGATTTTCACCGCGGTGCCGTTGCTGGTGTTCATGGTCTCCTTTACCGGCCAGGAATTCGCGCTCATTTTTCTGGCGCTAATACAGCAAATGATTGTGGCCTTCACGCTCGGCGCGGTTTGCCTGCTCATTGGCATTTGGGTGCGCCGGACGGCCGACGCGGTGATTGTGGCGTATTTGGTCCTGGCACTTGGCTGCGCGGCCATTCGCTGGCTCACGCCCTCATTGCGGCACTCCTTTTGGCTCGATCCCGTGGCCAGCCTGGAGAAGATGCTGAACGGCGGAAGCTGGGTGCCATTCGTGGTTCACCTGGACGTTTGGGCTTTGGCAGGAGCCGGCTGCCTGCGCCTGGCGTGGGGACAGGTGCGGGAAGTTTGCCTGCGCCAGCCCGACCAGCGACCGCCGCGGCGAGTCTGGGCATTTCGGCCGCCGGTGGGCAATGATGCCATTCGCTGGCGCGAGTGTTTTATCATCGGCCTGGCGCCGATACCGATTCTGCGCATGGTGCCGCGGTGGCTGGGCCTGGTGGGCGTGTTCGCGTTTTCCGCCGTGCTCGCCGGCCTGATCGCGGATGAGGTTGCCGCCGGATTTTTGTCGTCGCTTTGGCAAGGGAGAATTTTGAAAGCCTTCGCCGATTTGCGGACAGAACAGGACGCAATCGCGGAATCGGTGTGGGTCATGGGCCTGGTGTTTATTTTATTTGCCGATTTGTTGCTGCTGGTGCGCTGTGCGACCAGCGTGGCCGAAGAAAAGCGCCGGAACACCTGGGATGATTTGCTGCTCACGGCTCAATCGTTCCGGGAAATCACCAACGGCAAGATGTGGGGGATTCTGCAGGCCACCGTTCCCGTCGTGATTGCTTTCGCGTTACCCGTGTGCTTGCTGGCGGCGATGGGCGGCCCGAAGGCAATGTTCATTGCGGCCATGTGGATCATGCTTCCCTGCCTCGCGGTATATGTTGCGGCCCTCTCGGGCATCGATATGATGCGCGTGCCCAAGGATATGGACGAAACCCGCCCCGGCGGCGCCTTTTGGTATGAAAGCCGGCGGCAGGAAAAGGGACCTTACCGGCGCTCGCCCCGCCGCCATTTGACGTGACGAAGGCGTGGCGGCTTCATTTCTGCATCCAAACTTATCCCTGATTCGTCTATTATTTGGGCCGCTCTCGCTCAGATCTCTTCGGAGAAATCTCGATGAAACCAACCATCGCTTTCCTTGCCGCGACCGTTTGCTTTGCCGCGTCTTCCACAGCTTACGCGCTTTATTCCGTTAGCTTTACCGGCGACTGGCCAAAGACCTGGCCCAAGGAGTTGGAGTCGCTGCGGGCGCAATCGCGCACTCTCGTCGGACCGGAAGTTGAAAACCGGCACTACGCCATCCCCTTCAGCAAGCGCGATGAATTCGAAGCCGCCTGGCAGCATCTCCTGAAAGTGAAAACCAAAGGCGCGCCTATCATTCTTGTGCGTGGGCCGAATTTCTTTCTCGGCGGCGAGCGAAAAGCGGGCGTGGTCGTGCATAGTCCGCCGGAAGGGACCAAAAACCCGGAGGCGCCGATTCACGGCGTAACCAACGTGCGCGAGCGCTGGATGAATGCGACTTACATCGAATTGGTGGTGGACGGCGAAATTGTGGATTTGAACCGCATTCGGCTGCCGGCCGACACGCCGATTGTCGATGAGCGCTTCCCGGAGGGGAAGAAAGCGCCGTGGGGCGAACCGGTGGAAGGGCTTCAGTGCTGGTTGGAAGCCGACAGAACAACTTGGAAGGCCGGCGATGTGCCCACCTTCAAGCTGCACGTGCGCGATTTGGGCAAGCGTGAGCTGGTGATTCACATGGCCTACTCGGCTTGCAAGATCGAGGTCGACGGCGACTGGTACCGTTGGGGTGGGCCGGTCAGCATTCCGGCCGGCCCATGGCCCGCGGGCAAACAATACGAAGATTTCGAGGTCGTCGTGAAGCTGGAAAAAACGGGATGGGTGACCGACAATAAGCGGCTCGACTTGAAGCCCGGCTAGCACAAGGTCCGCGTGGCCTACATCACCCTCGACCAGAAGGACCCCGTGCGCGTGGAAAGCAATGCGGTGGAAATTCAGATCGAAGCGTCGCCGGCGAAGGAGAAGTAACGGAGGTGAACGGCTATGCAGAGACAAAAGCTGAGCCGGACCGGTCGATTTCGCCTGGGTGTCCCTGTGGTGCTCGTCGCCACCGCGGCCGTGCTGGTTCTTCAATTCACGAGGGAACCTCGGCCGCTGGCGGCCGACCCGCCGTCGCCTCCTGCTGAGAGCCGCATTTACGATCCCGACCCTGCCCATCTTTGGAACCGGCTGCACGCGGCCCTCTTCATTCGCACCGCCAAAGACGGCAAGGCATACGGCGACGATGAACTTGACCCGCTTCTCTGGCTGAAAAGCAAATTCCTGCTGGCCGGCGAGCATCACAAGCGGGTCGTGTCTCTGCTCGACGAATTCATCGCCAAGGACGGCCAGAAGCTAATCAAAGACCCGCTCCGGCGCGCGATCTTCCAGCGCGACCTTTGGTCGATCTTCGACTGGCTGGCCAACCCGACCGTTGTCTACGGTTATCGCCACGACGATTCTTCGCCCGATTCGCGCGCCCTGCAAATTCGCCTGGCGAAGATCATTCGCCGGCTGTCGCTTACCAGCGACGAGGTTCAGCAGTTGCCCGACAATTACGCGGCAGTCGTTCAGGGAAAAGCATTTGCCGCAGCCCACAATCCGGACAAGCCGGAACAGGCGTTTCTGCCCCCGGACCTCTTCGATCCAGAGGGACCATGGGTTCTATTAGGCGAACACATGCGCCCGGCAGCACCGGTGCATGAGCGGTTTGTCCAGGGCCGGTCCGCCTTCTTTGTGTTCCTGAATCTGTCGGCCGGGCGCAAGGCCACGCTCGAATACCTCAACAATCTCGGCGCTTTTCCAAACGCGCTGATGCCGCAACCCGCCGATCGAAACTTCGCCTTCATGGCCAAGCGTTTGCCATTATTGAATCCGGACCTGCCGCAGTTTCCGGTCGGCACCCAGGTGGCACTGGCCCGCGAATTGCTGACCATCGACGACAAGGGCAAGCTCCGGCCCACGCGGATCATCGAGTCGCTACAGAT
>DATGHS010000144.1:0-21828 GCA_035307785.1 Gemmataceae bacterium | reverse complement strand
CTTCCCGACAGACCGTACGTTCTTCATCTGACAGTCGAACAATGAACTTCTTGTTCATGGGAAACCTCCGTGTAGTCGGAAGTTTCTCGACAATCTACAAAATCAACAACCCCAATTTCGAGCCTTGATGGGGCACTAGTTTCACTTCTCCCTTATCGTTAGTGACTCCTTGCGTCGGTCCCCAGGGCGGGACCACCACGCCTAAGCCCATCCACATATAACGCGCCTTTAGTTCGGCTCCGTTAATTGGTTCATTGGTTTCCGCGTCGCGCACATGAAAGGTAACCGGTCGCTCAAGGAAAATCGAGCAGCCTGCAGCTTGCAGAAAAAAAAACGCTACCAAGATAAGTTTGGCGGCAGGGCGTCGCATATCCGAGCTCCGGTTTGGCCGACGCAAACCAAGAAGGATAATCGAGGGCAAGCTGTATGCTCAATTTGCCCAGAATTGTCAAGGCACGTCTCTTTACCGGACCAAACAATAAAGCAGTTGCCTAGGTCGATAGCGGCAGGTAATTCGAACATTCGGGGCGGACATTCGGAGGCATTGCAAGTTCCTTTTTTCGTTTGCACTTCCGCAACCGGATCGTACAATTCTGCGGCTTGCATTGCGCCGCTGTGCGGCGGCGCCGAATGAATAGCTCAAAAGTTCGGAACCACCATGCGTACCATCAAGAGCCCCGCCCCACACCCCGCTCCTAGCCCCGCTCAACGCCCCGCTCGGCGTACCGCCCCGGGCACCGCTCAAGGTCCCGCTCAACGCACAATTAGCTCAAGTTGTGTGAAGGCGCGCTGCCCACACTCGAAACGCCATTTCGGCCAACGACTTACGTCAACTGGAATTAGCGCGCGGACGCGCACCTTGAGCGGATTTGAGCGTTTGGTAGCATGGATTGCCCGCGGCTTGGCGTGGCCAGGCGGCAGTTCGCAAAAGCCCAGAGGCGGCAGCCGCCCGGCTTTTCTCCATTTTTCTGATACCCATTCGCCCGTCGCGTGTTTATCATCTCTGAATCAAATATCCGCTTCTCCCGCACTCGTATTCAAGGGATTCCGCATGCGTCGCTTCATCGCTTTGCTTGCCGTCCTGGTTCTGGCCGCACCGCTGGCGCGAGCCGAAGACGCGCCCAAGAAAATCACCACCGTCGAAGGCGTGACCGAATATCGCCTGGCCAATGGGGCCCGCGTGTTGCTCTTCCCCGAAGCCTCGCGGCCAACCATTACCGTGAACATGACCGTACTCGTCGGCTCCCGCCACGAAGGCTATGGCGAAACCGGCATGGCCCATTTGCTCGAGCACATGGTGTTCAAGGGCACGCCCACCTTCCCCGACGTGCCCAAGGCACTGCGCGATCACGGCGCCAGCTTTAACGGCACCACCAACGTCGACCGCACCAACTACTTCGAAACCGTGCCGGCGACCGATGATAATCTGGAATTCGCCATCCACCTGGAATGCGACCGGCTGGTGAACAGCTATGTGAAGCGCGAAGACCTGGTTTCCGAGATGACGGTGGTTCGCAGTGAATTCGAGATTGGCGAGAACAACCCGCAGGGAGTGCTGATGGAGCGAATTCACGCTGCAGCGTACGAATGGCACAACTATGGTAAGTCGACCATCGGCAATCGTTCCGACATTGAGCGGGTGCCCATCGAAAACCTGCAAGCCTTTTACAAGACCTATTACCAGCCCGATAATGTGGTGCTGGTTGTCGCCGGCAAGTTCGACGAGCAAAAGGCGCTGGCCATCGTGCAGAAGTACCTGGGCTCGATTCCGAAGCCGAAACGCAAGCTCAACGATACGTATACCGAAGAGCCGCCGCAAGACGGCGAACGCAATGTCACCCTGCGGCGCGTAGGCGCCGTGGGTTCGGTCGGCGTGGCATATCACGTTCCGGCCGCCGCCCATGCCGATCACGCCCCGCTTTCGATCCTCGGCAGCGTGCTTTCGTACCAGCCCAGCGGCCGGCTTTTTCAGGCGCTGGTGGACTCGAAACTGGCTACGTCGGCCAATGCCTTTGCCGGCAACAACCACGATCCGGGCTTGTTCACCTTCTCGGCCCAGGCGGAGCCGAAGAATCTGGAAAAGGTCCGCGAAACGCTGCTGCAAGTGGTGGAGAAAATGGCGGAGAAGCCATTCACAAGCGAGGAAGTAGAGCGTGCCAAGACCCGCAATAAGCGCGCTTCCGAGAACCTGGCCAGCAACAGCCAGCAAATGGCTCAGGCGCTGAGTTCGGCTTCGGCGCTCGGCGATTGGCGCTTACTCTTTATCCAGCGCGACCGAATCGCCGAAGTAACCGTAGATGACGTGAACCGAGTGGCCGCAACCTATTTCCGCAGGCCGAACCGGACCGTCGGCATTTACATTCCGACGACTCAGCCGGAGCGCCTGCCGGTCCCAGCGTCGCCGAATCTGGAAACCATTGTGAAGGACTACAAGGGCAAGAACGTGGTGGCGGCCGGCGAAGCATTCGATCCGTCTCCGGCTAATCTGGATGCCCGGACCAGGATTTCTGAGATGAATGGCATCAAAGTCGGCCTGCTCGAAAAGAAAAACCGCGGCGAAACCGTCTCGCTCGTGCTCACGCTGCATTACGGCAATGAGGAATCGCTGCAAGGCCAGACGACGGCTGCCGGGATGCTGCCCATGATGATGTTGGCCGGCACCAAGAAGCATGACCGCCAGGCGCTGCGGGAAGAACTCGACAAGCTGGGCATTCGCATCAGTGCCGGTCTGGGCGGCTTCGGCGGCGGGCGCGGTCCGCGCGGCGGCCGGGGCGGTCCCGGCGGAACTGCTGGGCAGTTGACGTTTTCCATCGAAGCGAAGCGCGACACGCTCCCGCAAGCCATCAAGCTCCTCGGCGAAATCCTCCGCGAGCCGGCGTTTCCGGCCGTCGAATTCGACCAGATGAAGACCCGCTCGCTGGCCGGTTTGGAAGCATCGCGAAGCGAGCCGGCTGCGCTCGCGCAGAACAAGCTCCAGCGCGCCTTATCGACGTACAAACCCGGTGATGTGCGCTACGTTCCCACCATTCAGGAAAACCTGGCCCAAGTCAATGCGGTGACTCTGGACCAAGTGAAGGCGCTATACGAGAAGCAAATCGGGGCCACGCAAGGCGAACTTGGCATCGTCGGCGACTTCGATCCGGAGCCGACGTTGGCGGCCGTTCGCGCGATCCTGAAGGAATGGAAATCCGACGTTCCCGTGCGGCGCATCACCCGGCAATCGCCGGAGGACATGACCGGTTCCAAGGAGGACATCATCACTCCGGACAAGGCGAATGCGATCTTCCTGGCTGGAATGGCTTTTCCAATGATGGAAACGGATGCCGACTTCGCGGCACTGCGAATCGGCAATTTCCTTTTCGGCGGCGGCACGCTTTCCTCGCGCCTGGGCAACCGCATTCGCCAGAAGGAAGGGCTTTCGTACGGCGTGTCGTCAACATTCAATGCCGGCACCCGCGACCCGGCGGCCAGCTTCACGGTGAATGCCAGTACCAACCCGGTGAACATCGACCGCGTAGAAAAGGCCTTCCTGGAGGAGCTGGAACTGTTCCTGCAAGCCGGTCCGTCATTGAGCGAATTGACCGACGCGCAGAAGGCCTATCTCGAAGCGCAGAAAGTCGGCCGGACCAGCGACGCGGCCATCGCCGGGCAAATCGTGTCGAACCTGAACCTGGGTCGCAATTTCGCCCACTCAGCCGAACTCGAGAAAAAGATCGCCGAACTGGCCCCCGAGGACGTGAAGACCGCTTTCCGCAAACACATTGACCCGAAGAAGCTGGTGATCATTCGGGCCGGCGATTTCAAGAAGTAAGGCCTTGGCGAGCGTCGAGCCGCTTGCTGAAGCGGCTCGACGCTCGACCCAAAAATAGGGGCAAAAGCGAGACGCATCAGCCCTTCGCATCTTTCACCAGCAAGTCATTGATGCGCTTGGCGAAGGCCGACGGATACTTGAGCTTCGAGCCCTCAGCCAAAACGGCCTGGTCATACAGCAACCGGCCGTAGTCTTCAATGCGGGGATCGTTGGCGTCCTTGGCAAACAAGTCGCACATAGCCACGACGGCCGCATGATGAGGGTTTAGTTCCAAGACGCGTTTGCCGGCGTCATCTCCCGCATCCCGGCCGAAGCGCTGCATGAGCCGCTCGAAATGGGCTGTCACCGCGCCGGCATCGGCGACCAGCACCGATGCACTTTCCGTGAGCCGCTTGGAGAGGCGAACGTCGCGCACCTCGGGCAGCTTGTCTTTCAGGAACGCCAGCAATGGTTCGAACGATGCATCTTCCTCCGGTTTCTCTTCCTTTTTGTCGTCGAGATCGCCGCGATCCACCGCTCGAATATGCTTGCCTTTGTATTGGCCCAAATTTGGGATGGCGAATTCATCAATCGGATCGGTTAGCAAGAGTACGTCGATGCCTTTCGCGCGGAATGATTCGAGATATGGCGAATGCTCAATCTCCTCACGTGATTCACCGATCAGGTAATAGATTTCATTCTGATCAGGCGGCATCGACTCGACATACTTCGCCAGCGTCGTGTATTCGCCTTTCGGAGTCTTCATCGATTCGAACAACAGCAGGTCGGCCACCTTGTCGCGATTGGCCCAATCTTGTGTGCCTTCTTTCAAAATGGTGCCGAGGCCCTTGTAAAGTGTCACGTACTTCTCGTACTCTGTGTTTTTCATCGCCTCCAGGCCTTGAAGCACATTGCGGACCACATTTTTGCGGATCACCTCAAGTTGCGGGTCTTGCTGCAAGATCTCGCGCGAGACATTCAGCGGCAAATCAGAAGCATCCACCACGCCGCGAATGAAGCGCAGGTACATCGGCAGCACTTGCTCGCAACGCTCCATGATGAGGACGCGCTGAATATAAAGCCGCAGGCCGCTCTTCGGCTCGCCCCATTCGAGCTCCATGGGCTTGTGCGCTGGGACAAACAAGAGGACTCGGAATTCCCGCGCCCCTTCGGCCGTATAGTGAATCACCTTGGCCGGCGGCTCATCGTCATGAGATATCAGTTTGTAAAACTCGGCATATTCCTCCGGCGTGACTTCGGATTTGTTCCGCAGCCAGATGGCCTTGCGCGAGTTGAGCGTCTCTTCGGTTACCGTCTTGTTCTTGTTCTCGTCTTCCTTTTCGACATCCATCACGATGGGATGTTCGATGAAATCAGAGAACTTGCGGACGATCGAGCGCAACGTGAACGGCTCCAGGTAGTCCTTGCACTCCGTTTTGAGGTGGAGGGTGACATCCGTTCCCCGCGTGGACTTCTCGGCCGATTCGACAGTGAATTGCCCCTGGCCGTCGGATTCCCAGCGCACGGCGTTCTTGGGATCGCCGGCGGGCCGGGACAGCACGGTAACCTTATCGGCCACCATAAACGAAGAGTAAAAACCAACGCCGAACTGGCCAATTAGCTCCGGCCGGTTCTGCGCCTGCTGGTTCTTGAGCATATCGACAAACGCGCGCGTGCCGGACTTGGCAATGGTGCCCAGATTCTCGACCACCTCGTCGCGCGACATGCCCACGCCGTTGTCGGATACCGTGAGCGTGCCGGCCTCCTTATTCGGGATGATCTTGATCTTCCAATCTTTGTTGTTTTCCAGCAATTCTTCCTTGCTGAGCGAGTCGAACTTGATCTTGTTGATGGCATCGCTGGCATTGCTAATGAGTTCGCGCAGGAAGATTTCGGGGTGAGAATAGAGCGAATGCGTGATCAAGTGCAAAAGCTGCTTGAGCTCGGCTTTGAATTCCAGGGTGTGGGACATCGGGGGTTCTCCAATGATGCGTTGTTTTACTTTTATTTTAGCCGCTTTCGCTGCTTGCGGTTCAGCGAGCGGGAATCAAGATTTCAGCAGCATCGGTGCGTTTTCCGTATCCTGTTGCAAGTACTTCGCGCCCCATATCCATACCAGCCCGCCTAGCGCGATCAGGATAGATACGAGCAAGAAGGCTATATGCAGGCTCGACTTGTCGGCCACGAAGCCGATGAGGATGGGAGAAATGGCGTCCCCTAACGCATGGATGATGAGAATGTTCAGAGCGAACGCGGTGGCTCGGACCTGGTCGGGGATGACGTTGGCCAGAATGGTGTTCACCGGGCCGGTGTTCACAAACAGGCCGAAGACGGCAAGGAAGACGAATGCCCAGGCGTATGGGAACGGCACGTAGAGCATGGCGACGAAGAACGGCACGGCGAGCAGCGCCGATATTCCGGAAACGAGGAAATACGCTCCTCCGAACCGAGGGCGAAGCCTGTCACCCAGGTAACCGCCCAGGAGGGTGGCGCCCAATCCGGAGACGACGACAATGGCGCCAAAGATGGGGCCGATCTCGCCGGTCTTAAGCGAGTCTTCGGTCACCAGCGCGTCGTAAATGCGCGCGTTGTACTGTTCGATCTGTCGCGGCGAAAGGAGCGACGCCAGTTTCTCTTTTAACTGCGCGCTTTTGTAGACTACTGCGCCGGTCGCCTGTCTCAGTTTTTCAGTCACTTCGGCTGGTACCATGCGCGTGCCATCGCTTGCTTTCATATCTTCGAGCTTCTGTACGGTGCGATCATTGATCTCGAACTTGGCTTCGCGCTCAAAAATGTACGAGGGCGTCCACGCAGCTACGCCGCCGAGGACGAAGGTAATTAGTGTGTAGCCGAAGGTGACAAATTGATATGATTTGACCTGAAGCACTTTGCGCAACACGAACCGATAGCCATATTGGTGCAGCGCTCCCGAATCGGCGCGCGGCGGTTCTTTCATGAAGAAGCACGTCGCTCCGAGCAGGAGTCCGGGCAACACGACCAGCAGAAAAGCCCCGCGCCAACCCCAACTGGTGTCGGCCACATGCCCACCGACAACGAAACCCAGAGCGCTGCCGACGGGGATTGCCAGGTAGAACAGCGCCATAATTCGGCCGCGCTCAAACGCCGGATACATATCGGAAAGCATGGAAGGAGCAACCGGTCCATACGCGGCTTCACCAGTTCCGACAACGCAGCGCGTGAGCAGTAATAAGATAAACGATGTCGCTAGCCCCGTACCGCCACTGGCCAGACTCCAAACAATGACGGCAACGCCCACCAGCGCCCAGCGCGAACGGCGATCCCCGAACCAGCCAAACAGCGGCGAAAGCAACATGTAGCTGACCATGAATGCCGTCGTAAGGCTGCCGAGCTTGGTTTTCAGGTACGGATCGATGGGGCTGAAGAGTGAGGCATCGAGTTCCAGTTTCGGCAGCACCGCCGAGAGCACCTGCCGGTCGATGTAGTTAAAGAGATTAATCGAGAGAAGCAGGATCAGCGCATTGCGCGCTCCGGGCAGCGGCGTGGTGCGGTCGGCAATTGGGGGCGAGAATTCTTCCATGAGACTCCCAATTCAAAGGAGCTATTTGTTTTGCAATGTATAACGTCCGAATCTAGCGTTTGCGCCACACGCGGCGATCTTCTATTCCCATCTCCGCCATCACGGGCTTGATCGCCTCATAAAAGCGCACGGCATCACCGGGGTAGCCGGCGGTGGGTTTCAAATCGGGCAGCTTTTCCAGCCAGAAGCGGTTGAATTGCCGCATAAAGATTTCCCGCAGGTACTTGCTGGTCATCGAGGCGAGTGCCACCGGAAGATACAGCGAATCGCCTTCCACTTGAAAGGTCCAGCGCAGCAGGCGCGGGCCGTCCATCCGATAACGGCTGCAGTTGCGGTCTTCGCTGATGACGTCGATCCAGCCGTCCGGGCAGGCGCTGCTGAGCATAGCGGAGTGATACCAGCGGCCACCCTGGCGGTCAATCAAGAAGTGGACCGGCTCGGCCCTTTCATCCGGCCGGCGGCCAAGGTGGATCAGTTCACACACGCCGTCGGCCAGCACGCCGGCTTTCGAATCGAACTTTTCGAGCAGATCGTTGAAGCGCAAAGCGGGCGTGATACGGCTGCGGACCCACAAGTTCTTGATCCCGACCGATTCACAAACAAAACGGAAGCGGCTCGCGTTCTCGGCAATTGTTCTCGCTTCGATGGTAACCGGAAGTTGCTCACCGGAGGTGTAACCCAACTCGTCTTCAAGATGTCGAAGCGAAGTGAAAGCGAAACACTCGAGGAATTCAGAGAGGCAGCCTAATGCGGGAAACAGGGTGGCCAGGACGCCCAGCTCAAGATCTTCCAGGCCGCGCTGCGAGCCGTAGACTTTTTTAGAATCATCGATGACAAGACGGTCGTCGTCTTCTCCCGAGCGGCGGACGCACTTCGAAAGCAGTTTCCATAAATCAACCGCGTCCGGGTCGCAATCCAAGTGAAAGCCGACGGCCGTTTGCACGAGCGGGCCGAGGTTGGGTCCATAGCCCGCTTCGTCGATGCCGATAATCCAGGGCATGGTATCCTCCCATGTCGAGGATTATGATATGAACGAAAATGCCGCTTGTGGCTTTGCGCTCGGCAAGATTGTACGCGAGCATGAAGCCGCAAGCGGCGAGAACAGTTTTCCCGAATCTTACGATGCTGACGTCGCCTCTTCGGTGACGGCTTCGCCGTCGACCGACTCCACGTCGCCATATTCGCCTGGCTCCGCGTTGATTCGTACTTCGCTTTCCTGGTAGATCCGGAAACCAGTGCCGGCCGGGATTAGATGGCCCAGGATCACGTTCTCCTTTAGACCGACCAGGAAGTCCACTTTACCGGCCAAGGCCGCTTCCGTGAGCACCTTCGTGGTCTCCTGGAAGCTAGCAGCGCTGATAAAGCTGTCAGACTGGACCGCGGCCTTCGTGATGCCAAGCAGCACGACGCTGCTCGTGGCCGGTTCCGGATGCGACCAGCTGGGCGCCTTCTTGTCCTGCTCTTCCAGGCGCTGTTTTTCCTCATCGAACGCCTCCTTGCCGACGATCTTGCCGGCTTCGAAGCGCGATTCGCGCGGGTCCTTGATCTTCATGCACTCCTTCATGAGCCGTTCGTTCACCTCGGCAAAGGCGAACTTGTCCATCACGCTGCCAGGCAAGAGGCCCGTGTCGCCGGTGGTTTCCACTTTGATCTTCCGCAGCATCTGGCCAACAATAATCTCAATGTGCTTGTCATCGATTTCCACGCGCTGCGACCGGTACACGGCCTGCACTTCGCGGACCAGGTAGTCCTGCACGGCGTCTTCGCCTTTGATCTCGAGAATATCGTGCGGAACCAACGGCCCGACTACGAGCGGATCGCCTTCCTTCACATAGTCGCCGGCGTGGACGCGCATCTGTTTGCCCGGCGGAACTTGGTGTTCGACCTCGCTGCCGAGTGGCTTGCCCTGGTCGTCTTCCGGCTGAATCCAGATGATGCGCTTGCCGCGCTTCCGTTCGCCAATGCGCACTTTGCCGGCCACGGTGGCGAGCACGGCGGGATCGCGTGGCCGGCGAGCTTCGAAGATTTCCGTGACGCGTGGCAAACCGCCCGTGATGTCCTGAATGCCCGACTGTTCGCGCGGCGTCTTGGCCAGCAACTTGCCGGCCGAGACTTGCTCGCCGTCCTTCACTTCCAGGTAGGCCTTCTCGGAAATATAGTAGGAAGCCAGCGTTTGCCCGCGATCATCCTGAATGCTGATCTGCGGGTGGAGTTCGCCCTTGTGCTCCATAATGATGAGCCGCTCGATGCCGGCATGGTCACGTTCGCGGCGGACGGTTTCGTTTTCGATCATGTCCTCGAACTTGATCGTACCGCCCACTTCGCCGATGATCGGCTGCGAATGCGGATCCCAGTTGCACAGCTCCGTTCCGGGATTGATCGTTTGGCCGTTTTCGACTTTGAGTGTGGAACCATAGGGGACCGAGTAGCTTTCGACCTTGTCCTGACCCTTCATAATCAGGATTTCGGCATTGCGCGACAGGACGATTAGAGCCCCCTCGTCGGTGCGCACCGTCTTCAGGCGTTCGAACTGCAACACGCCGCCCTTACGGGCCTTGATGTTGCTTTCATCCGGTCCGCGTTTGGTGGCCACGCCACCGATATGGAACGTACGCATGGTTAGCTGCGTGCCGGGTTCGCCGATCGATTGGGCGGCGATGATTCCCACCGCCATACCTTCTTCCACCAGGTTGCCGGTAGACAGGTCCATGCCGTAGCAGAGCCGGCAAATGCCCAGGTGGGCCTTGCACGTCATTGGACTGCGGACGACCACCTTGTCGATGCCGCGGCGCTCCAGTTCGCGGGCCTTCTCGCGATCGATCATCTGGTTTTCTTCTACCAGCACTTCGCCCGTGAGGCGATCCTCAATGGTCGAGCGACTCACCCGGCCGCGGATCGAGTCGGCCAGGTTGCGCTCGATTTCTTCGCCCTTGTAGATCGCGTTCTTACTGATGCCCTGCGTGGTGCCACAGTCGTACATGGTGATAACGACATTCTGGGCCACGTCGGCCAACTTACGCGTCAGATAGCCAGAGTCGGCCGTCTTCAACGCGGTATCTGCCAGGCCTTTACGGGCGCCGTGCGTGGAGCTGAAATACTCCAGCACGCTTAGCCCTTCACGAAAGTTCGCCTTGATGGGCGTCTCGATGATCTGTCCGGACGGCTTGGCCATCAGGCCGCGCATGCCGGCCAGCTGGCGAATCTGTTCGACGCCGCCGCGGGCACCGGAGTGAGCCATCAGGAAGATTGGGTTCAAATAGGGCTTGCCTTCACGGCGATCTTCGACCAGTTCCTTGAGCATGGCTGAGGTAATTTCGTCGCGGGCCTTGGTCCAGATGTCGATCACCTGGTTGTAGCGCTCGTTTTCGGTAATCAGGCCGCGTTCGAAGTTCTTGCGCAGCTTCTCGACTTCTTTCTCCTTTTCCGCCAGCACCTTTTCCTTGCTCGACGGCGTTTTCAGATCGTCAGTCGCGAAGCTGAGGCCCGAGCGGGTTGATTCGCGGAATCCGGCGTCTTTCATCTTGTCAAGCAGTTCGATCGTCTCGCGCCGGCCGAGATGCAGATAGCAGTCGGCAATGATACGGCTCAGATTCTTGCTCGTAAGAGCCAGGTCATAAAACGGCATCTTGGGGTGCAGAATGTCGTTAAAGATCACACGGCCTACCGTGGTCTTCACCAGGCCGTTGGGATTACGGTCGAGATAATCGACTACTGTCTTGCCGTCGGCCTTGGTTTCGCCAATGACCTTTTTGTCGATGGGCAAGCGCACGCGGATTTTGGCGTGCATGCCCACACGGTTGGCGCCCTGGGCCTGGAACACTTCCATGGGACTGTGGAAGATCATGCCGTCGCCGGCTTCGACCTTCTCGCCTTCCTCGCCGCGGCTGGCGGTGAGGTAGTAGCAGCCCATCACGATGTCCTGGCTGGGCGTAATGATCGGGTTACCGTTGGCAGGGCTGAAAATGTTATTGGTGGACATCATTAGAACCGATGCTTCCACCTGGGCTTCGATGGAAAGCGGCAGGTGCACGGCCATCTGATCGCCGTCGAAGTCGGCATTGAAGCCTTTGCAAACCAGCGGGTGAATGCGGATGGCGTTGCCCTCAATGAGCACGGGCTCGAATGCCTGAATGCCCATGCGATGCAGCGTGGGGGCTCGATTGAGAAGCACTGGGTGGTTCTTCGTCACCTCTTCGAGAATATCCCACACCTGATCATCTTTCCGCTCGAGCATCTTCTTGGCCGATTTGATGGTGTCGGCGTGGCCGAGTTCCTTTAGCCGACGGATGATGAACGGCTGGAAGAGTTCCAGTGCGATCTTTTTCGGCAAACCACATTGGTGCAGGCGAAGTTCGGGGCCAACGACAATCACCGAGCGGGCCGAGTAGTCGACGCGCTTGCCGAGCAAGTTTTCGCGGAAGCGGCCTTGCTTGCCCTTGATCATGTCGGTGAGCGACTTGAGCGGGCGGTTGCTGGAGCCGAGCACCGGCCGCTTGCAGCGGTTGTTGTCGAAAAGCGCATCCACGGATTGTTGGAGCATGCGCTTCTCATTGCGGATGATGACTTCCGGCGCATTGAGATCGACCAGCTTCTTGAGCCGGTTGTTGCGGTTGATGATGCGGCGGTAGAGGTCGTTCAAATCGCTGGTGGCGAAGTTGCCGGAATCGAGCAGCACCAAGGGCCGAAGGTCCGGGGGGATAACCGGAATGCAAGTGAGGACCATCCATTCCGGCTTATTCGGGCTATCGCGCAGCGATTCCACCACCTTCAGGCGCTTCACCAGATCGCGCTGCTTTTGCCGCGATGGCTTCTCTTTCTTGTTAAGTTCGTTCAGCTCGTCGCGCAAGTGATTCGATAGATCGACCAGATTCAGGCCTTCCAGCAACTTGCGCATTGCCTCGGCGCCCATTTCGGCCTCGAAGCGCTCGCCGAATTCTTCGCGCTTTTGCCGGTATTGCTCTTCGGTAAGCAGTTCGTTCTTCTTGAGCGTGGTGTCGCCCGGGTCGGTGACGACATAGTCCTGGAAATAGATGATCTTTTCCAGGTTCGACGTTTTCATGTCGAGCAGCGTGCCCAGACGGCTCGGCATGGCTTTGAAAAACCAGATATGGACCACCGGGGCGGCCAGTTCGATGTGGCCCATGCGCTTGCGGCGCACGCGGCTGTGCGTGACCTTCACTTGGCAGCGGTCGCACACCATTCCTTTGTACTTCATGCCGCGGTACTTGCCGCACGAACATTCCCAGTCTTTTTCTGGGCCGAAAATCTTCTCGCAGAATAGCCCGTCTTTTTCCGGCCGGTAAGTGCGGTAGTTGATCGTTTCCGGCTTCTTTACTTCACCGAACGACCAGCTGCGGATGTCATGCGGGCTGGCCAGGCTAATGCGGACCGAGCCGTAGTCATTAATGCGGTCATATGTGGTTTCGCCGGTTGCAGCAGCGCCGTCGCTCATTACTATTCCTCCCTCAGTTGACGCCCAATAGGACAAACAGCCCGAATAGGACCTATAGGTGTTTGCTTCAAATTCGTTTCTTCTCCAATTGCATGTTTAGACCGAGGCCACGGATTTCGTGGGTGAGCACGTCGAAGCTGGCGGGGGTGCCGGCTTCTAGCGTATTTTCGCCCTTCACCATGGACTCATAAATCTTGGTGCGGCCTTCCACGTCGTCGCTCTTTACCGTAAGCAATTCCTGCAGGATGTAGGCGGCACCGTACGCTTCGAGCGCCCACACTTCCATCTCGCCGAAACGCTGGCCGCCGAAGCGGGCCTTGCCGCCCAAGGGTTGCTGCGTGATGAGCGAGTAGGGACCCGTAGCTCGGGCATGCACTTTGTCGTCCACCAGGTGGTGCAGCTTGAGCATATAAATGTAGCCCACGGTCACTGGTTGCTCGAAGGCTTCGCCGTTACGGCCGTCGAAGAGCGTGACCTTGCCACTTTGCGGAATGCCCGCCTCCTTAAGGCACGAGCGGATTTCGTCTTCCGTGGCCCCGTCGAACACCGGCGTGATGGCTTTGAAGCCCAGCTTCGCCGCGGCATAGCCCAGGTGCGTCTCCAGAATCTGACCGACGTTCATCCGGCTCGGAACGCCCAGAGGATTCAACAAAATGTCCACCGGCGTGCCGTCGGCCAGGTACGGCATGTCTTCCTCGGGCAAAATCTTGGAGATCACGCCCTTGTTGCCGTGGCGGCCAGCCATCTTATCACCGACGGAAATCTGCCGTTTGGTGGCGACGTAGACCTTCACCATCTGCTGCACGCCGCTCGGCAACTCGTCGCCGCGCTTGAGCGAATTCAGTTTGCGTTCCTTTTCGTCCTTTAGAATCTGAATGCGCTCATGGTGCCGCTGCCAGGCCGCCTTGGCCGCCTGCTTCTTTTCCAGCGAACGAATATCTAAATCCTCGAAATGGAACTGCGTGGTCTGCTCGACAGTGGCCTTGTCGTCCTTATCAACACCGACAATCTTGCCGGTGTTCGGGTCCTTGATTTCCTTCTTTTCGAGCGTTTCGCACAGTTCCTGGATTCCCATGCGGAACTGTTCGGCGATCTTTTCCGTATAGCTCTTTTCGATCTCGCGTTCTTCCTTGGCGAGTTGCTTCTTCTCATCCTCCGACATGTTCGCCCGGCGGCTGAAACGCTTCGTGTCAATGACGATGCCTTCGATGCCCGACGGCACTTCCAGGCTATCGTTCTTCACGTCCTCGCCGGCCCGGCCGAAGATTGCATGGAGCAGCTTCTCTTCCGGCGTCAATTCCGAGCGTGACTTGGGCGAAACCTTGCCGACCAGAATATCGCCCGGCTTGACAAAAGTGCCCACGCGAATGATGCCGTAGTCGTCGAGGTTCGACAGTGCCTTCGGGCTGACATTCGGAATGTCGCGAGTGAACTCCTCCTTGCCGAGTTTGGTCTCACGGATTTCCGCATCGAATTCTTCGATGTGGATCGACGTGTACGTGTCGTTCTTCACTAGTCGTTCGCTGATGATGATGGCATCTTCAAAGTTGTAGCCGTCCCACGACATAAACGCGACCAACACATTGCGGCCCAATGAAAGCTCTCCCTGGTGCGTGGCAGCGCTGTCGGCAATAATTTGGCTCTTCTTGACCTTCTGGCCCAGCGCCACGATGGGCCGTTGGTTCAAGCACGTGCGCTCGTTGAGCCCGTGAAACTTGCGGAACTTGAATTCGCGCGCGGTCGGGTGGGCCAAAGCCGCCTTCAGCACGTCCTCCATCTCTTTGGCCGCGACCAGTTCTTCTTCCTTGACTTTCTCCAACCCCAGCACAATGCGTTCGGCATCCACATAACGAACGTAGCCGTTGATGTCGGAGCGAACCACCATGCCGCTGTTGCGGGCCACGTCGGCTTCCAAACCGGTCGAGACGATGGGCGGCTCGGTAATGAGCAGCGGCACCGCCTGGCGCTGCATGTTGGAACCCATGAGCGCGCGATTGGCATCGTCGTGTTCGAGGAATGGAATCAGGCCGGCCGAGACGCCGACCATTTGCTTCGGGGAAACGTCTATGAATTCAACCTTGTCCGCCCCGATATAGCCGAAGTCACCGGCAAAGCGGGCCATGACCCGATCCTTGTGAACGTGACCGTTCTCCGTCGGAGCGTCAGCGGGGGCGAGGCGGGCTTGCGCTTCTTCATCGGCACGCAACCAAATCACCTGGTCGGTCAGCTTTTTGTTGTGAATCTTGCGATACGGCGTGATCAGGAAGCCGTAGTCATCCACGCAAGCATAAATCGACAGGCTCGAAATCAGGCCGATGTTCGTGCCTTCCGGCGTTTCAATGGGGCAAATGCGGCCGTAGTGCGAGATATGCACGTCGCGCACTTCAAAACCGGCCCGCTTGCGGTTCAAGCCACCGGGGCCGAGGGCCGAGAGCCGGCGTTCGTGCGTCAACTGCGCCAGCGGATTGGTCTGGTCCACCACTTGGCTCAGTTCCGACCGGCCGAAGAAGTATTCGATTGCCGCGGAGACAGATTTCGGATTGATGAGCGTCCGCGGCGTCATGTCTTCCAAGTCGCGGATCGACATGCGCTCCTGCACGGTGCGGCGGAGCTTGAGGAAGCCCTTGCGCAATTCGTCGGCGGCGAGTTCATCGATGGTGCGCAGACGACGATTGCCCAGGTGGTCGATGTCGTCGACCGTGGCGCGCGGCTTCTCGCGCCGTTCGCCTTCGCGCGGTGGCGGCTCCCGCAGTTCGAGAATGTACTTGATCGAGTTCACGAAATCAAGCGACTTCAACGTCATCTCGTTTTCGTCGATGTTCTGATCGAACTTGCGGTTGATGCGGAAGCGGCCGACCTTGCCAAGCCGGTAACGGTTTGGATCCTGAAACTTCTCCTTAAAGAGCTCGCGCGCCTTGTCGAGTTGCGGCGGGTTGCCGGGGCGGAGCCGCTGGTAGATCTTGATCAGGGCGCGCTCGTGCGACGGCGGCTGATCGTCTTTGCCGCCGCGCTCTTCCATTAGTGAGTTCAGGATCAACTGCTCGCGCGGATTGCGGAGGACGCGCACCGAGCGAACATGGCTGGCCTTGATCTTGTCCACCATGTCTTCCGTCAAGCGCTCGCAGCTTTCGAGGAAGAGTTCGCCAGTTTGGGGATCGATGACATCGCCTACTACCTGTGGCCATGGATCATCAGGGCCAGCCGGCTTGAGCTTCCCGAGTTGATCGACCTTGATCGTCTCGATCTCCTTTTCGTGGAATGCTTCAATGATCGATTCGTCACTGCTATAAGCCGGGTCCATGGCCCGCAAGAGGGTGACGGCTGAGAATTTCCCGGACTGATCGATACGGACGCCGAGGGTGTCTTTCTTGGTGACGTTGATTTCAATCCACGAGCCGCGTTCGGGAATAATGCGGCAGGAATGCATCTTCTTGTCAACGCCTGCCGATTCGTCGAGCACGAAATCGACGCCGGGCGAACGGTGCAGCTGGCTGACGACCACGCGCTCAGCGCCGTTGATGATAAACTCACCGCCACCGATCATGATCGGCATGTCGCCGAGGTAGACTTCTTCTTCGACGGGCTGGTCTTTGCGCAAGCGCAGCCAGACGCGGAACGGCCGGCCGTAGGTGAGGCGGAGTTGCCGGCATTCATCCGGGTCATAGCGCGGCTTTCCAAGTTCGTACTTGATGTATTCAAGGGTGATTTTTTTGTCGTAGCTTTCGATTGGGAAGATTTCGCGTAAAACCCCCTCGAGGCCGATCGGCTCGCGCTTTTCGGGCGGCACGTCAAGTTGGAGGAAACGGTCATACGACTTCAATTGTACGTCGGTGAGTGGCGGGACATCCACGGCATCGCCGAAGCGGCCAAAGTTTCGCACGAGTTCGGGCTTGATGATTCGATTCTCAGTAATTGGCATGTTGGGAGATCCTCCCGGAAAATAAAAGACAAAATACCGCCTCAACGATCACTCAGGCTCTTGGGCGATCGCGACGCGGTTCAAGTTCGGCAGCAATGCGTTGCAGGTGAGTCAACCCGGAGCGGACCGCCGGTTCCGGCACGGCAGTCGAGCAACCAATCGCTTGTTGTCCCATGCGAGGAAACAACACGCCCCAGCGATTTTGCGAAGCCTGGAAAACCGGACCGGCTACAGTTAGATTGCCAGGCACGCGAGTTCACCATGTAAGATGATGATCGGCCGGCCGCCTGGTGAAGGCATCCCGCGGCTTCCCCGCGCGGCTGGCCTGGGCTTTCCGTATACTGCAAGAGGCCCGTGGCAATCGTATTCGTCATTGGATAGAAGAGACCCACCAGTCCATTCTACTCGCTACGGGCGAAAAAGCATAGACGCACAACGTAGTCATCGCTAATTAGCGTTTGCCGCTAGCGTTTTGCGCACGCCGACAATGGTCAGCGTGCGCAAATCGCTAGCGGAAGCGGTGGTTACTTCAACGAAATCTTTGCGCCCGCCTCTTCGAGCTTTTTCTTAATCGCGTCAGCTTCGTCCTTGGCGACGTTTTCCTTGATGGGCTTGGGCGCACCCTCGACCAAGTCCTTGGCTTCCTTCAGACCCAGGCCGCTAAGGACTTCGCGAACCGCTTTGATGATGCCAATCTTCTTCGCGGCATCGAAGCTTTCCAGCACGACGGTGAACTCCGTCTTCGCGGCCGGCTTTTCTTCCGCTGCGGCTCCGCCGCCGCCGCCGCCCGGGACTACCATCATTCCGCCGCCTGCGGCCGGTTCGATCTTGTACTTCGTCTTCAGATACTCTTTCAGCTCGACCGCCTGCACCAGGGTCAAGGCGGCGATTTTGTCGCCTAGTGCGGCAATGTCGGCGGCCACGCCGTTAGTCTCACTCATGGAACAATTCCTCTATCAAAAAAGGTCCGCTGCCTGAAGCATGGCAGCAAACGAACGCGTAATAGCCATTTCGATCGGCCGCTCATGGTTTGACGAACACGCCAACCCTCAAGCTGCTGTTTGTTCTCTAGTTTTCGAGTCAATCTGGCTCGCCACCTGCCCGCCGGGCCCCATGACCATGGCCGACAACGTCGAACCGGGACCGAGAATCATGCCGACGATTTCCCCGATGGCCTCCAGCCGGGTCGGCATCTTGAGCGCTTGCTCAAAGGTAACCTGCTGGCCTTCGGCAATGGCGGCCTTGACGGTCACCTTCTCCGGGAATTTCGGATCCTTCTTTTCCGCATCCTTGAAGTAGCTTTCCAGGCCCTTCGATAATTCCTTAACACTTTCTGGTCCCCAAGCGAAGACCGTGCAGCCGCCCCAGATGTCCTTGAGTTCAATTCCGAGGTCCGTAAACACCTTGCGAGCCAGGCTGTTTTTCACCTGCTGCAAGCGAATGTTCTTTTTCCGTAGCGTCAGGCGCAGCTGGTTTTCGGCTGTGGCCGACATTCTGGTCGAACTGAGAACGACCATATTCTTGACGCCGCGGAAGGTCTGCTTCAGCGCGTCCATCTGCAATTGTTTGACTTGTTTGCTCATGTTCAATCCTGCCGCTTGCGGCGATGCATATTACTGTTAGAGCGCAATCCGAATTCCCGGGCTCTGTGTGGCTGACACCGAGGCCGACAGCAGATAATTCCCCTTCACCGCCGCTGGCCGCGCGGAGCGGACCTGATCGATGAAGGTTTGAATGTTTTCCACGAGCTTGTTTTCCTCGAAACTCAGCTTGCCGACGCCGGCATGAACACAGCCGCTCTTGTCGGTGCGGAATTCCACCTTGCCGGCTTTGAATTCCTTCACCGCCTGACCGATATCGGCCGTGGGCGGCACGACAGTACCAGCCTTGGGAGTTGGCATGAGACCACGAGGGCCGAGCACCTTGCCGAGGCGGCCGACCTTGCCCATCATGTCCGACGTGGCCAAGGCTACATCAAAGTCGGTGAAGCCTTCTTTCTGAATCTTCTCGATCAGGTCCTCAGCTCCAGCATAATCCGCGCCGGAGGCTTTCGCCTTGGCGATGTTATCGGCCTGGCAGAACACCAGCACGCGGACGGACTTGCCGACGCCGTGCGGTAGCGAAACCGTGCCGCGAACCAGCTGATCGCTCTGATTGGCGTCCACGCCCAGGTGCATGTGGATCTCCACGGTCTCGTCCATCTTCGAGCGTTTCAGCAACTTCAACGTGGCCACGGCCCTAGCCAGGGGCTGCGCGCCCTCTTTGAGAATTTTCTGATTGATGTTCTTCAAATGGTTTTTTAGTTTCTTGCCCCGCGGCGGCGCATGCCGCTGCTTCTTGCGCGTTGATTCGCCAGCCGCAGCCGGCGCGGCAGGCTTCGCAGCCGCTTCTGCCGGAGGTTCCGGCGCTGCCGCTTCGCCCGCCGGCTTCTCAGCCTTCGGTTGCGGGCTGGCCGCGTCGGGCGCACCTTTTTCCGCCTTCTTGGCGGGCTTCTTTTCACTAGTAGGTTTTTTCTCCGCTGCCGGCTTTTTTTCGGCCGCCGGCTTCTCTTCCTTGGCGGGCTTTTCGGCCGGGGCGTCCGGATTGGCGGCCGCCTCTTCTGACTTCGGGGTGGACTTTTTGGCCATAGGTCTTAAATAGTAAGCGGGACCGTCTGTCGAAGACCCGCTCTACATACTCCCAAATAACGCGAAAATACCCCACTATCCCGGCTCTTCTTGAAAGCGGGATTGGGGTTACAGATTCCAGCTATCGGATCATATCTCCGTCCGTGGCGAATCGAACGATATCAACCCTCGACGGTAATACCCATGCTGCGGGCGGTCCCGGCCACAATGCGAGCGGCGTGTTCGGTGTCCCGCGCATTCAAGTCACGTTCCTTTCTCTTGGCGATCTCCATTACCTGGGCCATGCTTACCTTGAAGCCCTTGTACTTGCCACTCTTTTTGGTCTTTTCTTCACCCGGGATCAATTCGCCGCCCTTTTTCTTCTCGATCGGAATGCCGGCGGCCTGCTTCAGAAGGATCGCGGCCGGGGGACTCTTGATTTGGAACTCGAACGAGCGGTCGCTGTAAATCGAGATCACCACAGGCAACATCATGCCCTTATTGTCTTGCGTGCGGTCGTTGAACTGCTTGACGAACTGGCCAATATTCACACCGTGCGCACCTAAGGCCGGGCCTACCGGCGGGGCCGGGGTGGCGATAGCGCCCGGACACTGCAACTTCACCATTGCCGTTAACTGCTTTGCCATGACTTACCTTTACGGACTCAAGACTATTCTTGAAAGTTCGCTCTTTTACACGCTTCGCCTTAAGCGGCGACGTCATGTAGCATCTATCTGCCAATGTTCCAATTCCACCGAAGTAGGCCTGCCGAAGACGGTGAGTTCCACGCGGATGCGGTGCGTCTCCCCGGCGTCTTTCGGCTCGCGGATTTCCTTGATCTCGCCTTCGAGGCCCTGGAAAATGCCGTTGTTTACGCGCACCTTGTCGCCCACGTTGAATGGAATCTTGCTCGGCTCAACCGGCTTGGGCAATTCTCCCTTGTCGCTCACTTCCTGGTCCCGGAGCATGGCATGCACTTCGCGGTCGGACATGGGGATTGGCGCCCGATTCAGGCCGCCCCCACCGACAAAATCACCCACGCCTGCCGTCTCGCGGAACAGGTAGAGAATCTTATCATTGAACTCGACTTCGGCCATAACATAGCCGGGGAATTTTTTGCGTTTCTTGACCACGCGCTTCCCATTCCGAACCTCGGTGACGCGCTCGATGGGCACCACCACCTGGCCGAAGAATTCTTCGAGGCCCTCAATTTTCACACGTCGCTCGATGGCCGACTTGATCGATTCTTCGCGACCGCTTTGCACTTTTACCACATACCATCTCTTGTTGCCGGCCGGTTTGGCCTCTTCATTCTTCGGTGCCGGCTCCTCGGCCGGCTCTTTCTCCGGCACCTCGGCGTGCACTACGTCCGCAGCCAGCTCCGTGGGTTCTTCGTCCATGATCTCGTGGCTCGATCCGTCCGCAGTTTCCTGGGGCGGCGACATTTCCCCGGCAGGTTGTTCCGCCGGCGTCGCTGATTCCACCACCGGCGTCATTTCCTCGGCCGGCTGTAGCTCGGGCGGAGTTTCGGCGGGCGGAGCAGGCGGTTCAGCCGGCACCGGTGCAGCAGGTTCAGATTGAGAGCCTTGTTCGATCATCATGGGGACGACTCATTACAGCAACGGGCATTTCTAAGTAATCGTCAATTTCAGAAGTCATAGGACAGAAGTCAGAGATCAGAAAAAGCCGGTCTGACATCTGATCTCTGATTTCTGTCCTCTTTTCTAATACGGTCGCTCCTGCACGTCTTGGTTGGCGCTGCGGTCCACAGCTTTGGCCTTCGGCACAATGCCGCCGAGCGTTTCGCGGGTAAGCACCCACCCCCAGACCTGATCCACGAAAAGGAGGAAGACGGTGAACAGCACGACGGTCACTAGCACCACAATCGTATCTTGCACCAGCCGGCGTCGCGTGGTCCACGAGACTTTGTTCATCTCCGCCTGAGTGGCGATGAGGAAGTCGGCAAACATTGGGAAATTGACTGCTCGCCAGGACACCCAAACACTCAAACCGACCAGCAATAACGGCAATGTATACGCCACGTCGGGCAACAGGGTCACATAGCGACTTGAGGCGATATCCGGCACCAAAATCGCCGGACCGATTCCTTTTAATTCCTTCACATAATTGGTGGCCGTGAACGGAACATGCACGGTCCAATTATGCGTCGCCGTTTCCAACGTCCGACTTTGCCACAAAGACCAGATGCCCGCGCCGGCCAGAATTAGTATGCCGGCAATAGTCAAGCGCCTCAGCAACAATCCCTGCGACGGCTTATGGCTCTTCGCGTGGAACCAACCCTGGCTTTCGAACGTAACCAGAAAGTTGGCAAACTGTGACTTAAAGCAATAGCGAACGGCTGCGACGATTAAGCCCGCACCGACAGCACACATAATCGACAGCCCGGTCGTGCGGTTTTCCTGTCCTTTGATCAAATATCGTTCGAGCAGCTGGCCCACCCAGATAGTGACCAAGAAGATTACCAACGTGCCAAACAGGAAG
>DATGHS010000143.1:0-9669 GCA_035307785.1 Gemmataceae bacterium | reverse complement strand
TAAACGAATGGATGAAATACATTGCCCGCTACGGAGCGCTGAAGACGTGCCTCGAAGCGGAACAATTTGCCGAAGCGGACAAGGATTTGACGCGGCAGGTCGGTGCATTCCAGGCGTTTCGCCAGGGCTTTCAGGAGCGCGGCGCGGCCCTGCCCGACTCGGCCCAGAAATGGGGAGCAGGCCTTGCGAGCCAATTGCTCGCCTCTTCCGATGGTCGCGCGCTGCAATCCGGCGCGCAACTGGCCGGCTCGCTGCGCTTGAAGTCGGCGGAGCCTATCCTGGTGCGCCTGGCGGGCGAGAGACCACACGGCGACGGCGTGCGCGGCACGGTCTTCGCCGCGCTGGCTGCAATTGACGGTCCTCAATTCGCGCCGCTGCTCGGCAAGACGCTTACCGACTCGTCCGAATCGCGCAGCTTGCGCGAGCAAGTTGCCCGGCAGCTCGGAACCATTCCCCAGAAGGAAGGCCGCGCTCAATTGGTCGCGGCGCTGCAAACCGCCCCGGCGGAGACCGCCTCCCTCATTGCCGAAGGTCTGGCCGGCACCCGCGAAGGGGCCGAGCAATTGCTCGCGCTAATTGAAGCGGGCAAGGCCTCGCCGCGACTATTGCAAGAGCGGCCCATTCAAGTGCGGCTGGAACAACTGCGCTTGCCGAAGTGGCCGGAGCGCTTCGCGAAACTCACGGCCGGGCTCCCGCCGGCCGATCAGCGCATGGATCAGCTTCTAAGAATTCGGGCCGACAGCTTCCGCAAGGCCAAGCCCGACGCGGCCCTGGGCGCCAAGGTCTTCGAGAAGAACTGCGCCACTTGCCATCAGCTCGGTGGCAAAGGCGCGAAGGTTGGGCCACAGCTCGACGGCGTCGGCAATCGGCCGGTCGAGCGCTTGCTGGAAGACATTCTCGACCCGAACCGCAATGTCGATCCGAATTTCCGCACTACTCGGCTCACGCTGAAGGACGGCCGTGATCTCCTCGGCCTCTTCCTGCGCGAAGAAGGCGAAGTCGTGGTCCTGGCCGACGATAAAGGCAAGGAAGTGCGCATCGAAAAGAAAGCCATTGAAGAGCGCTCGATTTCGCCCTTGTCGCCGATGCCGGCGAACTGGGCCGAAGCAATGAACGAAACAGAGCTGAATCATCTGCTGGCGTATTTGTTGCAGCAGCGGGGGAAGTAGCTGGGTGGTGCGTGATGACCCGCGGGGCTTGAAGACTCGCCCCGCGGCTTGGAAATAAATCAACACCACTAAACCCTCACCACTCACCAAATCCCCTTGCGAATTTCCGTCAAAAATCCGATGATGCGAGCCCAAGGAGGAGCCGCGCGATGAAATCGGCTGAATGGATGCAAATGCTGGATCAGCTGCAAACTGCATTGAATCAGATTTCCGCAGACGCGGAGCAGCAGGAGGCAGCGTTGGCATCGCCGCTACTGGCGGACGACGCTGACACCGGCAAATTCGAGGACTGGGCGCAAAAGCTCGACGACGCGGCCCAACGCTTGAAAGAATGTGAGGCCTACGTTGCCGAGGCCGGCAAGCAGGCCGAGAACGCGCAAGGCGACTTGGTCGTTCACGAAGAAGCATTTCGGCAATACCAGAACCGGCTAAAGGAATTCAGACAAAAACTGGCGAACGTTCCGGCCGTCGCTATAGAATAAGCGCGAACGCCCCTTCACCCCATTCCCTCTCTCGCAAGGGGCGAGGCGTGATGGTGCATCGGAGGGCTCGCCATGCCCAAGTTTGCCGTGATTCTGCCCGCTGCCGGAAAATCGTCGCGCTTCAACGATAAGGAAAAGAAGCCGTTCACCAATCTTGATGGTCGAGCGGTCTGGCTGCGCTGTGCCGAATACTTCGTCAATCGCTCCGATGTGGTGCAAACCATCATCGTCATTTCGGCCGAAGATCAGGAACTATTCGAACGTCGGTATCGCCCCAACATTGCCTTCATGAACGTGCAGGTGGTTCTGGGAGGGGCCGAGCGTTTCGAGTCGGTGGCGAATGCACTGAACAAGGTAACGCCCGATGCCGATTTCGTCGCGATTCACGATGCCGTGCGGCCGTGCGTGACCAATGAGCAGGTGGAAGCGGTCTTCAGCGCCGCGGCTCAGCATGGGGCCGCGCTTCTCGCAGTGCCGGTGAGTGAGACGATCAAGCAAGTGGATGCCCAGAAGAAAGTGCAGGCCACCGTCAACCGCGACGGTCTATGGCTCGCTCAAACGCCCCAGGTGTTTCGCAAAGAATGGCTGCTGGAAGCGTACGGCCAGCGTGCCAAGTTTCCCGGGCCGATTACCGACGACGCGCAGTTGGTGGAAGCGGCCGGGCATGCGGTCTATGTAGTGCCGAGCACGGCGACGAACATCAAGATCACGGCCAAGCCCGATTTGTTTCTGGCTGCGGCGATCCTGAAGAGCCGGCCCGATCCCAAACCAAACCGGCCGATTCATCCCTTCGCGGATGAAGAAATGTGGAAGTAAGCAGGCCCGTTTATTTCCCAGGCTGCTCGGTTGTTTGTCGCATCGCCCGCTGTCCTTCTATCCCCAATATCTCCGAATCTTCCCACGATGCCCGCGCCTCGATGGGCTCGATGTGCAGCGTCAGTTCCAATCCGGGGAAAGCGTCGCGCACCGCTCTTTCAATGCGGTCGCCCAGGTCGTGGCCCTGCTTGACAGTCCAGTGGCCCGGCACCAGCAAATGGCAATCGGCAAATAGCCTGGTCCCGCCCAGCCGGGTGCGCAACGCATGATAGGTCGTTCCGGGCTCCAGTTGGCTGCTGATCGCCGCGCGCAACCGCACTAAATCCTCTTCGGGCAAGGCCACGTCCATCAAGCCGTGGAACGAACGCCGTACCAGCCGGAATCCGGTCCAAAGAATGTTTGCCGCCACCAACAGGGCGATTACCGGATCCAGCCAGTACCGGCTCGTGATCCAAACGACCGCAATGCCGGCCACTACCGCAGCGGAGGTCCACACGTCGGTCATCAAATGGTGGCCGTCAGCTTCCAAAATAATGGAGTTATGCCTGCGCCCGGTGCGCAGAAGGATTTGCGCGACGATAAGGTTGATGACCGTGGCGATGCCCGTCATGATGAGCCCCGGCGCCACCGATTCCAGCCGGAGCGGATGCATGAGCCGCTCGATAGCCGTTACGATGATCCCCAGCGCGGCCACGATGATGAGCCCACCCTCCAGGCCGCTCGAGAAAAAGGCGATCTTTTCGTGGCCGTAGGTGTGTTCGCGATCCGCGGGCCGAGTCGAATACCACAGGGCCAGGTAGGCCACGATGGCTGCGAGTAGATTAATGCTCGATTCGAGGGCGTCGGAGAGAAGACCGACAGAGCCGGTGAGCAGCCAGGCACTGGCCTTCAGGCCCAGGGTGGCAACGGCCGCGAGAATCGACAGGATCAGCGGAAAACGCAGCGAGTTCATTTACGCGATGGGAGTACGTAGTGGCTACACTCATGCGACCGAGGTTCGTGGATCCGATCGATCGGGTCGCTACGAACATCACTAGCTTCCCGGCGTCGCCGTGGTGGGCCCGACGTATTTCGGCAACTCCGCCGAACTGCCACTGCTGCCCCGGCCAGTGTCGATCCGGCCGAAAATCATGCGCCCGGCCGGTGTTTGCAGCACGCTGGTTACCACGATCATCACTTCCTGCCCTAAATTCTGCCGGCCGCCTTCCACCACCACCATGGTGCCGTCTTCCAGATAGCCAACGCCCTGGCCAATCTGGTCGCCGGGCTTTACGAGTTTTACCGGCAGGCTTTCACCGGGCAACGCCACGGTTTTCAGCGCGTTCGCCACTTCGTTGAGATTAATAACATCCACGCCCTGCAACTGGGCGATCTTGTTGAGGTTGAAATCGTTGGTCACCACCCGCGCGCCCAGAACCTTGGCAAAAACCACGAGTCGTTCGTCCACGCGGTTCACATCGCGCAGTTCGCTCAGGTTCGCCTCGTGAATCTGCAACTCGATCTTGTCGTTGCTCTGCATCCGCTTGAGCACGTCGAGGCCGCGCCGGCCGCGATTGCGCTTGAGCTTGTCGGAACTATCGGCAATACCCTGCAATTCCTGCAGCACGAAGCGGGGCACGATGAGCTTGCTGTCAATAATGCGCGTGTCGCAAATGTCCGCAATGCGGCCATCGATAATAACGCTGGTATCGAGCGCCAGCGGCCGATTACCCTTGATCTGTTTCGAGAACTCGACGTACGGGATAATGAAGCGGAATTCGTCCTTGGTTTGGAGCAGCGTGGAGGTCACCACGTAGCAAAGAATGACCGTTATTAGAATTCGCACCGCGATGACCAGTTGATGGCTCTTATCGGCGGCAATGTCGTCGGGCAGAAATGGCGCCAGGGCATAGGAAAGCAGCGCGCCGAGCAATAGCCCAAGCAGCAGCCCGAAGTAGATCGCCGACAGCGTGGTGATTTCCTTCCGTCGCACCAGCACGTCGGTCACGACAACGCCTACACCGATCAAGAGCACGACAGCCACGGCCAGAACGCCCACCCATGTTTGGCCAGATTGGCCGGCATAGTAAACGCCGGCGTAGATGGACATTCCGATAATCAGAGCGCCGAAGCAGCCCCGCAAAATCCACATGATCATGGAGAGAAACTCCTGGGATGATTCAGCCGGGACGGCGGTTGTGGCCGTTCCGGCAGTAATAATCGCAGTATGAAATAAAGGCAGGCGGGAGCGCCTGCCCCACTTCCTCAGGTATCTGGGGAGGCTTTCCAGCCTGCCTCTAAGCGAAAGGTATATCTTACACGTCTACCGTGGGATGGAACAGACGCAAGTATTCCTGCTGCGCGTACCGATCGGTCATGCCGGCCAGATAGTCGCCAACCACGCGCTCGACGGGATCATCGTGCCGGCGGCGGGCGAACCGGGTGGGCAGCAATTCCGGCTGCCGAATGAACTCGCGGTAGAGGGCTTGCAGAATACGCCGCCCTTTTTGCTTCATCCGGAGCACCCGGTAATGCTCGTAGACGTGCTTGTGCAGGAAATACTCGAGTTCCGCCTTGAGCGGCGCGATTTCCGGGCTGCAGCCGATTATTAATCCGGGTGCCTGTCGGACATCGTTGACCGAGCAAATTCGCTCTTTTTTCAGCCAATCCAGCGTGTGCTGCAAGAGGTCGCGGACCTGCCAGTCGATGAGGTAGCGAACCACCGAATGGCGAATTAGCTCCGGCGACGCGCCGGGCCTAACCACGTTTTGTGCGGCCTGCCGCCAGAACTCTACCCCATCCAGCTTTTCCAGCGAAATCAGGCCCAAGCCCACGGCATCGTCCACATCATGAGTATCGTAGGTCAGGCTATCAGCCGCATCCACGACCTGAGCTTCCAGCAATGGCTGCCCGGCTTCCAAGTACGGTTGCACCTCCGCTGCGTTGCGGTTTTTGGCGTGATGCACGAACGCTTCGCGCACTTCCCAGGAAAGATTTAGACCGGGAAAATCGGCATAGCGCTCTTCCAGCACATCCACGGTGCGCAGGGCGTGTAAGTTATGATCGAAACCGCCAAGGTCACGGAGCAGTTCATTCAGGGTGTCTTCACCGGCATGGCCGAACGGCGGGTGGCCGAGGTCGTGTGAAAGCGCGATGGCTTCGGTCAGATCCTCATTGAGCGCCAGCCGGCGCGCGATGGTTCGACTGATTTGCGCCACTTCCAATGTATGGGTAAGCCGGGTGCGGTGGTGGTCGTTCGTTTGTGCGACGATCACCTGCGTTTTGTGCATGAGTCTGCGGAAGGCCGTGCAATGCACAAGCCGCTCGCGGTCGCGCTGAAATAATGTCCGGTAGGGGTGACTGGGCTCTGGATAGCGCCGGCCGCGACTGAGGCGGGTACGCATCGCATACGGGGCCAGCACCGCATCCTCGCGGTCCAGCCAATCCGGCGGATCGAATGGAGATGGCTCGCTCATGACCTGGGGGTGTCCACTTGGCCGCGACCGGGCAGCCGATGTCATTCTATGAAGCTGGTTGGGGTAGTTGGAGCAAGATGTGAACAGAGGTCAGAAGTCAGAAGTCAGAGGTCAGAACTTAAAGGTGCACAGCATCATTCTGTCCTCTGTCCTCTGGCCTCTGGCCTCTGGCCTCTGGCCCCGGACTTCTGACCTCTGGCTTATAATGGTCAATAAACCGAAGTTCCGTAGCCTTTCGGTAGTGTCGCGAATTCCTTCACCGAGGTGAACCACCATGACACCCGCATCCGCGTTGAAGCTCGACATTCACGACAAACGAATTGCCGTCATCACGTTCGATATGCCAGGCTCGAAGGCCAACACGCTGGGCCAGGCGGTACTTGGCGAGTTTGAAGCCATCATGGCGCAATTGGCAAAACGAACCGATTTGCAAGGACTGATTCTCCAGAGCGGCAAGCCCGGTATGTTCATCGCCGGGGCCGACCTCAAAGAACTTGGCGCCGCGGATCCGGAGCACCAAGATGTTTCCCGCAAGCTCATTCTGCGCGGCCTGGCGATGATCGCCAGTATTGAAGCCTTGCCTTTTCCTACAGTGGCGTTGATCGACGGCCCGTGCATGGGCGGCGGCACCGAAGTCGCCCTTGGGTTCGACCAGCGGCTTGCGGGAACAAATCCGAAAACAGAAATCGGCCTGCCGGAAGTGAAGGTCGGCCTTATTCCCGGCTGGGGCGGCACGCAGCGTCTGCCGCGCCTCATTGGTCCCTCGCTGGCAATGGAAATCATCTTGCCCGGTGAAGCGGTGAAGGCAAAGCGCGCGCAGGAAATTGGTCTGGTTTATGACGTGGTGCCGAGCGACAAGCTGTTTGCCGAGGGCGTTAGGCTGATCGATGATTTGAATGCCACTGGCGAATGGAAAGAAATCCGCGAGAAGAAAAAGCAACCCGTAGGTTTGAGCGAGGAACAAGGCCAGTTCATGTTCGGCGTGGCCAAGGCCATGATCATGGACAAGACGAAGGGCCAACTGCCGGCCCCGCTCAAGGCGCTCGAAGCCATCGAGAAGGGCGTCAACCGCACGCTGGACGAGGGTCTGAAGATCGAGACCGATCTCGTGGTGCCGCTCGCTGGCAGCCCGATCTCGAAGAATCTGATCGCGGTCTTCTTCATGAACCAAAGGCTGCAAAAGGACACCGGCGTGGCTGATGCTTCGATTCAGCCGAAACCGGTGCAGCGAGTGGGTATCCTTGGGGCCGGCATCATGGGCGCCGGCATCGCCGCAGCCAATGCCCGCAAGGGTATCGCAGTTGCATTGCTCGATAACAACGCGCAGGCGCTACAAAAGGGCGTCGGCGGCATCGCGGCCGGCTTCCAAAAGCTCGCCGAGAGAGGCCGCATGAAGCCCGAAGATGTGACGGCCGCCATGGCGCGCGTCAAGGCAGGCGAAAAGCTAGGCGACGTGGCCGATTGCGACGTCGTCATTGAAGCTGTCGTCGAAAACGAGAAAGCCAAGACATCGCTCTATAAGGAACTCGAACCGCTGGTGAAGCCGGATGCCATTCTCGCCTCCAATACATCGACAATTTCGATCACAAGAATGGCGAAGTCGCTCGCCAAGCCGGAGCGCTTCTGCGGCATGCATTTCTTCAACCCGGTCGAGCGCATGCCGCTGGTCGAAATCATTCGAGGCGAAAAATCGAGCGATCAAACCGTCGCCACGCTGGTGGCGTTGGCCAAGCACATCGGCAAAACGCCGATTGTCGTGAAAGACGGCCCTGGCTTCCTGGTCAACCGCATCCTCTTTCCCTATCTCGACGAGGCGCTACAGCTGCTGCTCGAAGGCGCCGAACCGCGCGAATTGGATAAAGCCGCGCTTACCTTCGGCATGCCGATGGGCCCGATCACGTTGTACGACGTGGTAGGGCTCGATACTTCCGTTTACGCCGGCATGGTGATGCACATGGCTTTCCCCGACCGCGTTCACGAGTCGAGACTGCTCGTCGATCTGGTCCAATCCGGCCGGCTCGGCCAAAAATCCGGGGCGGGATTCTATCGCTATGCCAAGGGACTCAAGGGCGAAGACGAACCGGCATTGGCGCCGATTCTCGCCAAGCATCGCAAAGAGACGCGGAGCATCTCGCAAGAGGAAATCACCGAGCGGCTGTTCCTGCCGATGCTGACCGAGGCCACGCGCGTGCTAGAGGAAGGCCTCGTCCGCGATCCAACGGACGTCGACATGGGCCTGATCCTTGGCATTGGCTTCCCGGCTTACCGCGGCGGCATTCTGCGCTGGGGCGATTCGATCGGGGCCAAGAAAGTACTGGAAATGCTTGGCAAATACGAGAAGCTCGGCGGCGCGTTCAAGCCGACCGAGACGATCAAGAAACTCGCAGCGAGCGGAAAGCGGGTATTTGGATAAACGGCAACAAAGATTCCAACCACTGATTTCACGGGTGGCACCGATAGATCATCATGACGCTCAAACGGCTTCTTATCCGTGTTATCCGTGAAATCAGTGGTTTTCTTGGTAGCAAGAAAGGACCAAGATCAATGCCAGAGAAAGTCGTAATCATCGGCTCCGGCCCCGCCGGGTGGACGGCGGCGATTTATGCAGCCCGAGCCAATCTGCAGCCACTCCTTTTTGAAGGCGCGATTACCGAGAAGAATGCCCAGCAGCAAACGCTGCCGCTGGGACAGCTAAATCTGACCACAGAAGTGGAGAACTACCCGGGCACCCCCGTTGGGAAAACGCGCGAGTATTTGGCCAGTGCCTTAAAGGGCGACCGCATTCCGTACTGGGTGCAGGCCGAGAAGGCGCAACCGAGCCACGGCATCAACGGCCCGGAATTGATGGAACTCATGCGGCAGCAGGCGCTCAACTTCGGCACGCGCGTGGAGACCGACGACATTGTCAAAGCCAATTTCCAGAAACATCCGTTCGAGCTTTCCACGCTCGCCGGTCATTTTGTGGAAGCGCTCACTGTGATCGTGGCCACCGGCGCGCGGGCAAATTACTTGGGCCTGCCATCGGAGAAGAAGTTCTTCAACAATGGCGTTTCCGCTTGCGCGGTTTGCGATGGCGCCTTGCCTCGGTTCCGCAACAAGCCGCTCGTAGTCGTAGGCGGCGGCGACTCGGCCGTCGAGGAAGCGACCTATCTGACCAAGTTTGCCAATCCTGTATACATGGTGCATCGCCGCGACACGCTGCGGGCCAGCAAGATCATGGCCGAACGGGCTTTGAACAACCCGCGCATCCAGATGAAATGGAATTCCAAGCTGCTTGAGGTGATTGGAGATGAGGCCAAGGGCGTAACCGGCGCCCGGCTGGAAAATGTGCAGACCGGGTCCAAGGAAGTGGTCGAAAGCGCCGGTGTTTTTCTGGCCATCGGCCACACGCCGAATACCGACTTTCTGGACGGCCAATTGGCGCTGACGGACAAAGGCTACATCAAATGGACCACGCCGGCCCGAACCTACACCAGCGTTGCCGGTGTCTTTGCCGCAGGAGACGTGGCCGACGACTATTACCGCCAGGCCATCACCGCCGCCGGCACCGGCTGCATGGCCGCCCTTGATGCCGAGCGCTGGCTAGCGGAGCGGGGGCATCATTGAGCTGCGGCCTGGCGGGCGAATTTGGCCGCACTTGTCCACTCCTGTTGCTGCCCTAAAACAGCAACGAGAGGGAGGCGTAGCTCAGCTGGTAGAGCAACGGACTTTTAATTTAGTCCGACGATTGTCTGAGCGTCGCGAAAT
>DATGHS010000142.1:0-2814 GCA_035307785.1 Gemmataceae bacterium | reverse complement strand
AAGCCGTGCGGACCCAGCGACAGGGAATACGATTGCTCGCCAATCCGAGGAAACGGAGTTCGGCCGAAGACCTCTTCCGGCGCCACGCCGGCAAATTCCTGAAGGTCCAGTTCCGCGAATTGCACAAAGCGGGAGAGATTGGCAACCACCAGAATCCGGCTATCGAGATACTTGCGAACGAAGGCCAGTACCTTTGGATTGCTGGAACGCATGAATTCCATCGTCCCGCGGCCGAACGCAGGGAAACGTTTGCGCAGTGCGATTAAGCGTTTCATCCACCACAAGAGTGAGTTCGGGTTGTTTTGCAGCGCTTCGACGTTGACCGCTTCGTAATGGTATTCCGGGTCGATGATCACCGGCAAATAGAGTCGCTGCGGGTTCGCGCGGCTGAAGCCCGCATTACGATCGCCCGACCACTGCATCGGCGTGCGCACGCCGTTGCGGTCGCCCAGGAAAATGTTGTCGCCCATGCCAATCTCATCGCCGTAATAGATGACCGGCGTCCCGGGCATGGAGAAGAGCAGTGCGTTCATGAGTTCGATCCGCCGCCGGTCATTCTTCAGCAGCGGCGCCAGCCGGTGACGAATGCCCAAATTGATGCGCGCATGCCGGTCTTCGGCATAAGCTCGGTACATGTAGTCGCGCTCTTCGTCGGTCACCATTTCCAAGGTGAGTTCATCATGATTGCGCAGGAACATGCACCACTGGCAATTGTCGGGAATCGGCGGCGTTTGCGCGAGAATATCCAGGATCGGAAAACGGTCTTCCTGATGCAGCGCCATAAAAAGCCGGGGCATGACCGGAAAGTGAAACGCCATCTGGCATTCGTCGCCGTTGCCGAAATACGCGACCGCATCCTCGGGCCACTGGTTTGCCTCTGCCAGGAACATGCGGTCCTTGTAGCGCTCATCAATGTGTTTCCGCAAGGCCTTCAGGAATTCGTGCGTCTCGGGCAAGTTTTCGCAATTGGTGCCTTCGCGTTCGTACAGGTAGGGCACGGCATCGAGACGCATGCCGTCCACCCCCATGTCCATCCAAAAATCGACAAGCGGAAATATCGCGTCCCACACGGCCGGGTTATCGTAATTCAAATCGGGCTGATGGGCGTAGAAGCGGTGCCAGTAGTATTGCTTGGCGACGCGGTCCCACGACCAATTCGACGGCTCGAAGTCCTTGAAGATGATGCGAGCGTCTCGATACTTTTCCGGATCGTCGCTCCAGACGTAAAAGTTCCGTTCCACGCTGCCGGGCGGAGCATGGCGGGCGCGCTGAAACCAGGGATGCTGATCCGACGTGTGATTGAGCACCAATTCGGTGATTACGCGGATGCCACGATGATGGGCTTGGGTGAGGAAATTCTGGAAGTCCTCCAGGTTGCCGTACTGCGGGTGGACACTCGTATAATCTGCAATGTCGTAGCCGTCATCCTTCAACGGCGACGGATAAAACGGAAGCACCCAGATGGCCGTTACGCCCAGGTCTTCCAAATAATCCAGCTTTTCGGTCAGGCCGCGAAAATCGCCGTAGCCATCGCCGTCGCTGTCATGAAATGCGCGTACGTGAACTTCGTAGAGAATGGCGTCTTTGTACCACTGCGCATCGCGATCTGACATATCTGCAACCCAAGGAAGACACATCGTGTGGTTTGGGGCCCGATTTCAGCTTAATTCCGGTCGCAAGCAAAGTCGTGACCCGGGCCGGAGAAATGAGCAATGTTGCTGTCGGGGCAACGGCAATTCTTCTGAAGTTAATGATACAAACGAGACAACCATCAGTCAGGTGCGATACAATGACATTGAGGTGATTTGTATAGCGATTTTCAGCTCGAATGATTCGGCTCACCTCATCGGAGGCAGTCCATGACTTCCGATCGAATCATTTTCCGTAGTTCCGGCGTTTTGTTGCATCCGACCAGTTTACCGGGCCCTTTTGGCATCGGCGATCTCGGCCCAGCCTGCATGGGATGGATAGAAAAGGTTGCTCGCGCAGAGCAAACCTGGTGGCAAATGCTCCCGGTTGGGCCAACCGGCTACGGGGATTCGCCGTATCAATCTCCTTCGACATTTGCCGGCAATTTGAACCTGATTAGCCCGGAGCGATTGACAGAACAAGACCTGGCGAGCAACCAAACGGTCAGTGAATGCGAACTGCCCGATGGCCCCGTCATCTACGATGAAGTGGTGCCACGAAAACGTAATCTCGTGCGCCGCGCCTGGGAACGTTTTAGGGCCGGTGAAGCGAGAAGCTTGCAGTCGGAGTACGATTCCTTCCGAGCGGATAATGCCTGGTGGCTGGACGAGTTCGCTCTCTTTGCCGCCATCAAGGATTCTTTCCAGGGTGAGGCCTGGTGGCAATGGCCGGAACCGCTCGCTTTCCACGACGAAAAGAAATTGAGAGACAAAGCGGCAAACTTGGCCGAGGAAATCGAAATTCATCGGTTTGGCCAATTCCTCTTCTTTCATCAGTGGCAGCAAATGCGCGAACACGCCAGGAAGGCCGGGGTACAGCTTATTGGCGATTTACCGATTTATGTTGCCCTCGATTCCGTCGAAGTATGGGCACAACCAGAGCTATTCCTGCTCAATGAACGCCGGATGCCGATGGTGGTGGGCGGAGTCCCACCCGATTATTTCAGCGCCACCGGTCAACTTTGGGGCAATCCGATCTACGACTGGGACAGGCTGAAGAAAACCGGTTTTTCCTGGTGGATTGAGCGGCTCAAGGCAGCGCTCAGACTCTTTGACCTGGTCCGCTTGGACCATTTCCGCGGAATCGAAGCGTACTGGGCGGTGCCTGGTGGCGATGTGACCTCGG
>DATGHS010000141.1:0-2956 GCA_035307785.1 Gemmataceae bacterium | reverse complement strand
ACGATCGTGTTGCAGATGAATACGCCCCAACAGAGCAGGGCATACTGCGAAAAGCCGATGATGCGATTCACATACACGTAATGGTCATACAGATCGCCGCCGTACCAGGAGACGAACTGCTCGCTCATATACCCGTAGGAGGTAATCAGGCTCGTCGCGAGAAGAATGCGGCCCATTACCTCCAGGTGATGGTCGGTGATGAGGTTGTGGAGGCGGTATGCGGCGCGGAGAATGATGCACAGAATGAGGACCATTGCAAAGCCTGAGAAGATGGCCCCGCCGACAAAATAGGGAGGGAAAACTGTCTCGTGCCACGCCGGCACATTGGTAATAGCGAAGTCGGAACTCACGACGGAATGAACGGACACGACCAGCGGCGTGGCCAGTCCGCCCAGGAGCAGGTAAGCCATGTTGAAGCGCTTCCAGTGCCGCGCCGCACCGCACCAGCCAAGAGACATGAGGCCGTAGCAGACACGGCCCCATCTGCTCTGCGACCAGTCGCGCAAGGTAGCCAGGTCGGGAATCATGCCCATGTACCAAAACAGCAGCGAAACTGTGAAGTAGGTGCTGACGGCAAAAACATCCCACACGAGCGCGCTGCGGAATTGCGGCCAGAGCGACATGGTGTTGGGGTACGGCAACATGAAGTAGAAGAACCAGGGCCGCCCCATGTGGAACAGAGGGAACATACCGGCGCACATCACCGCGAAGATAGTCATTGCTTCGGCGATTCGGTTGATCGAGGTGCGCCATTTTTGATGCAAAAGCAACAGAATGGCCGAAATGAGCGTGCCGGCGTGCCCAATGCCGATCCACCACACGAAGTTCGTGATGGCAAAGCCCCACGCCACGGGAATGTCGATGCCCCAGATCCCGACTCCCCTAACCAGCAAGTAAGTAATGACGACCGTAAAGAGGAGCAACAGCGCACAGCCGGCGCCGAACACCGCGTACCAGACCAACGACGTCCGCGGCGTGAGTACGATCGAACTGATCTGATCGGTGATCGACAAGAAGGTGAGCCCCGGCGCCACGTATTTCGACGGCGGAAGCTCCACATTCGCCTGCACCGACGGGGCGGCAGTCGGTTCCTCGAGCACCGGCACTGGCATGCTACTCTTCCCCTTGACTGAGCTTCGGATTCGGGTTGTGCAGGGCGGCCAGATAGGTCGTGCGGGGCTTTGTATTGAGGTCGCCGAGCAGCGCGTAATGCAGGGGCGAATCCTTCCATTTCGCGACCAGACTGGCGCGGTCGTTGATGTCGCCGAAGACAATGGCCTGTGCCGGGCATGCGGCCTGGCAGGCGGTCAGGATTTCACCGTCGACGATCTTACGCCCTTCCGTTTCGGCGTTAATTTCGGCATGGCGGATACGCTGCACGCAATAGCTGCACTTCTCCATGACGCCGCGCGAGCGAACGGTCACATCGGGGTTGTATTGCATCCGGACACTGGGCGTTGCATAGTCCGCATAAGCCAGGAAATTGAAGCGCCGGACCTTGTACGGGCAATTGTTCGAGCAAAAGCGCGTTCCCACACAGCGCTGGTAGATCATGTCGTTGAGCCCGTCGGCGCTGTGGACCGTCGCTTCCACCGGACAGACATACTCGCACGGGGCGTTTTCGCAGTGCATGCACGGCACCGGCTGGAAATTGAATTCGGTCGGCTGGTCCACCGGTTCGCTGCCGCTGGCGTGATACAAATCGACACGGAGCCAGTGCATTTCCCGTCCCCGGCTCACTTGGTCCTTGCCGACGACGGGTATGTTGTTCTCGGCCTGACAAGCAACTACGCAAGCTTTGCAACCGATGCACGTGGTGAGGTTGATGGCCATTCCCCAGCGATGCTCTGCGCTTTCTGGTGGTGAGGCAGGATACATCGTGAGGGGCTTGCGCGTTTGGCGCGTCTCCGCGCGCTCTTCTTCGCGCTGCCGCCCCGCGGCGAATTCAGGTTTTTGGTGGAACTCGCTCAGCGTGCCCGAGCGCACGACTTCGCGGTTCTCCATGAGTTGATGCTCCTGCGTGCAGGCCAGCAGGTATTCTTTACCCGGCTTGCGGATTCCGAGGCTTCGGGAGCACCAAGGATTGGCGGACGTGCGCAATCGATAGGCGTCGAAACCGACGGGATTGTCGCGGCTCCCGCCGACCTTGCCCGCATATTGCCGCCCATAACCGAGATAGACCGTAACGGAATCGTCGGCATGGCCGGGCATGACCCAGACCGGTGCATCGACGGTTTGACCGGCGAGTTGTAGTTCCACTACCGGCACGCGGTAGCCGCCGTGCTCGCCGCCGTGAGCATAGGTCTTCTCTTGGACGCCCAATCGTTTCGCAGTACTCGGACTCATGAGCGCCGCATTGTCCCAAGTGAGCGTTGTTACCGGCTTGGGGCACTCCTGGAGCCAGCCATTATTGGCAAACCGTCCATCATGAATCATGGGGTCCGGCTTGAAGACGATTTCCATTTCGCCGCTCACGGCCAACGGCGGAGGCGGCGACAGGTGATCGTGCCAGTTCTTTCGCAAGGTCATGGTGCGGTGCTGGAACGCGGTGCCCGCCACGACGCCATCATGCAACGCCGTTTGCCAGAATTCCTCAAAACTTCGTGAGGGCTGCTTTCGATCGGTCCACTGCCGCCGCCACTGTGCGCGCACGAGTTCGTAGGCCTGCGCCTCCAACGCCTGGCCGATAGTTGATAACAACTCTAGGGCCGAGCGCCCCTGGTAAAGCGGCAAAGTAAGGGGTTGGACAATCGAAGCGGCGCCATCGTAGGCGCGCGTGTCGCCCCACGTTTCGAGAAAATGCGCTTCCGGAAGGTGCCAGTGGCAATAGTGCGAGGTCTCGTCGTCATAAAGACTCAGATGTACCCGCAACGCAACCTTCTGCATCCGTTCGGCGAAATCCATGTCCGTGGGGGCGGTGTATACGGGGTTGCCGCCAACGATCACTAACATCTCG